>CAZDHB010000046.1:0-21808 GCA_964505255.1 uncultured Porphyrobacter sp. | reverse complement strand
CAGCGAGGCTGAGCCAAAGCGCGATGTGGCCGCTTACGCAAAGAGCATGGCCGGGATTAGCATCCTCGATGTTGACCGGTTCGAACACACGGCCGATCTGAAAGGGTGCCCTAGCGCGGATTTGCCCAGAGAAATTCCGCCAGCAGACAGCGCACTTGCCAAGGCGATCGATGCTGCCAAAGCCTATTCCGACGAAGCGCAAGGAACCAGCCTGATCGTGCTCGTAGACGGCAAAATCGTGCATGAAAGCTATGATCGCGGGCTGTCCGCAGACGGGCTGACCGCCAGTTACTCGATGAAGAAATCGCTGCTCGCGCTGGTCTTTGCGGCTGCTTTGGACGACGGGATAATCACGTCACTTGACGAGGAAATTGGGCTGCATATTCCCAGTTGGAGGGATGACCCGCGCGGCAAGATTACGGTTCGCCAATTGCTCCATATGGCGAGCGGTCAAAAACCAGCCCCGTTCAGCAGCGAGGCATCAGTCGCCTTGCTGTGGAGCGATGACATCAATTCAGTGGCTTTGTCAGGCCCTTCGCAGGGACCCGCTGGCGAGCAGTTCTGGTACAAAAATGCCAACAGCCAGATTGCCGGAATAGCGCTCGACAATGCGCTCAAGAAAGCCGGCCACAGCGGTTATGTCGATTATGTGAATGAACGCATCTGGTGCACGCTCGGCAATAGTTCGGCCAAGATTTGGCTCGACCGGCCGGGCGGTTCTCCGCATTATTTTGCTGGCATGTTTGCCAAGGGGCGCGATTGGGCGCGCGTGGGCGAGCTTATTCGCAAGAACGGCGTTGCCGGAGGCCGGCAAGTCATATCACGCGCCAGCCTGAGTGAAATACTCGCGCCCTCGCCAACAAACCCCAATTACGCGGCGCATATCTGGCTCGGCAAGGAATGGAACGCGCAGCGGCAATACGGCCCCTCCCCCTCCCCGGCGGTCCTGCATTCGGAGCCCTATTTGGCGGATGATGTGATCTTTTTCGACGGATTTGGCGGTCAGCGGGTGTATATTGTGCCCTCTGCAAAGCTCACCATTGTCCGAACCGGTCTGATCGATTTCGCGTATGATGATGCAGTTATTGTCAACGCATTGCTCGCGGCAGATTTACCTTCCTAATCGCTGTGCGAATACACCTTCAGACGTGCGGTCACTAAGCCGATAGTTCAAATAGGCTGCAGCCCATGACAACCGAAAAAGGTTTCCGGGGCGGCCCTTCATGAAGCACTTGAAGACTCAAATTGTCGTAGCGGGCGCGGGGCCCGTCGGCGCGGTTGCCGCTTATTTTCTGGCTCAGAAAAATATTGATGTGATCCTGCTGGAAGCAGGCGTTAGCAATGCGCAGGATTTGCGCGCCTCGACCTTTCATCCCCCCACTTTGGAAATGCTTGATGGGCTGGGCATCACTGACAAGCTGATCGAGAAGGGTTTGAAAGCCCCTATCTTTCATTTCCGCGAACGCCAATCGGGGGAAGTCATCGATTTCGACCTTAGCGAAATCTCGGATGTCACCAAATTCCCCTACCGCATCCAATGCGAACAATTTCATCTCTCGCAAATGCTCTCTCATGCGCTAGAGCGAGATGACCGCGCGCAAGTTCTTTTTAATCACCGGGTCGTCGGCTTTCATCAAAACGCACAAGGCGTGGAAGTCTACGCCGAAACACCCGAGGCAATCGTGCAGATTGATGCCGATTTTCTTATCGGCGCAGACGGGGCAAACAGCATTATCCGCAAATGGCTGGAGACCGATTTTATCGGCTTTACATACCCTGAGAAATTCCTTTGCTTCAGCACCGAACAAGCAATCGAGGAAAAGATCCCGAACCTCAGCTACGTCAATTACGTCTCTGACCCAAATGAATGGCTGGTATTGCTACGGGTGCCGACATTATGGCGCGTTCTTGTTCCGGCGACAGAGGAGCAAAGCGATGAATTCCTAACCTCGGATGCTTACAAATCAGAAGTGTTCGAGCGTTTGATCGGCAAGGGCGATGCGGTCGAGACAAAACACCGGACAATTTACCGTGTGCACCAGCGCGTTGCCAAAAAATTCGTTCATGACCGCGTGATTATTATTGGTGATGCGGCCCATCTCAACAATCCGATTGGCGGCTTCGGGATGAACAGCGGCATTCACGATGCAATCAATCTGTGCGAGAAGTTGGAGCAGATTTATGCGGGAGCAGACGCCGATCCTCTGCTGGGCAAGTTTGAACGGCAGCGCCACAAGACAACCCATGATTTCATTCAGGCGCAGACCATCCGCAATATGGAATATCTTGCGCAAGGGAGCGCGTCAGAGCACAAGCTGCGCAAGAGCGAGATGGAGCGACAAAGATCTGACGAGGATCTGCGCCGATCGTATCTTCTGCGCCAATCCATGATTGAGAGTCTCGATAAGCAAAAGGCCATCGCATGAGTAGATTTCGCAGGATCGGGAAGGTTTTGATCGGCCAATTTGGGATCTGCGCTTTTGCGCGAGGTGAGCGGCCGTCATGCCAATAAGACCGCGTCCCAATCCTGATGCACAAGGGCATAGGGCCCTGTTTGGAGTGCTTGGCCCTTCAACCAACACAATTGTTCAACCCGATTTTGACGATATGCGCCCGGTTGGTGTGACCAATCACTACAGCCGCATTGTGGTCGATGATGCGCAAGCCATTTCTGACGAGAGCTTTATGGCGGGCACGCTGGAAATCTCGCGCAATACGCTTGATGCTGTGCGCGGCGTGCTCACTTGCAATCCCGATTTTCTGGTGATGGGCATGTCGGCTGTCACCTTTTACGGCGGGGCCGAAGGCGCAAGCCAATGGCGCGCAAATATCGAGAGCGAGGCCGGGCTCAAACTGTGCACCGGATCGCAGTCCCTGATCGAGGCATTTAATGCCTATGGCAGCATCAAACGGATCGCTGTCATCTCGCCTTACTACCCATCCGCCAATGCACAAGTCGCTCATTTCATGGCCGATCACGGCATCGAAGTGGTGCGCGATATCTGCCTCAAGTGCCCCAGCTGGACCAGCATCGCGCAGGTCAGCACGGCTACGCTGCGCGAACAATTGAAAAAGCTCGACGGAGATGACGTGGACGCGCTGGTTCAGGTCGGCACGAACTTGTCAATGACCCGCCTGGCTGCTGCTGCCGAGCTGTATCTCGGCAAGCCGGTCATTGCGATCAACACGGCAACCTATTGGAACGCGCTGAGGCAAAACGGGATTGCTGACAAAATCGCTGGCTTTGGCCGTCTCTTGGAAGAATTCTAACCCGCACTAAGGCCCGTTCTGAGCAGAACCCTTCTTCGCCAGCGCAGCGGCTGAGGCAGACAGATTCTTCGCAGGCTTGGATCGGGATGAGGCCAAGCCATCCGGTAACGATTGGTTCGAGTTCAGCGATGCTCAGGCTGCTTGGCAAAAACCGTGCGGGCACATTGCAAGACCGTTTCGGTCAAGCCCAAGCGGCCAGTAGGGTCGGTTAGGAAGCGCGCCCTTCCACTTCGGCCAAATCACGCCCGATGATCTGAGCCGTCTCGCGCAAATCACTCAAATAGCGATCCGCCACCTCGGCCGTGCTCATTGCCGATGCGAAATAGATCAGCGTGAGCGTCCCGGCAATTGCGCCATCGCCGTCCCGGAAAATGGGTACCGCGATAGAAGAGGTCTTACCCGCATCGGCCGTGTAAGTGTTGCGGTTGTGGACGGCGTATCCTTTGGCGCGAATATCCTCCAAAACGGCATTATCACCGACCATGACCAGCCCGACCCGCGACGTTTCGCTTTCGGTCATATGCCAGCCCTCAACGATGGCCTCACGTTCGGCATCATCGCAATGCGCAATATAGGCTTTGCCCGAGGCGCATTCCGAAATCGGCAGCGTATATCCCGCATAATAATTGGTGAAAGTCAGGCTGGTCTGCCCGTGCGTGGAATCGCGCACCATCATGCTGGTGCCGACACGGGTCGCCAGCGAGATCGGCCAATTCGCATGTTCAGTCAATTTGACGAGATGATCGCGGGCAACACTGACCAAAGCGTCTTCGGCTTGATAGCCGGTCGACAAGGTTTGTACGAGCGCGGTCGCGCGGTAACGTTTGCGCGAAGGCTCGCGTTCGATCATGCCTTCGTGAATCAAGGTCTGCACAATCCGGCACGCGGTTGGATAGGGCACCTCGGCCGCGCGTGAAATTTCCATCATGGAAATCGGCCCAGCGCGATTAACTGCCTGAATGACGGAAAGTCCCCGGCTTATCGCCCGGATCGGAACACCGCGATCAACTCTTGTTTCAGCCATAATTGCCCCGCTGGCATTGTCTGCGCGCTCGAAGCTATCCGCGTGAACGCCGCTTTGCAATGCGCCTTACGCATCACAAATACTGAGTAACGCTGTTTCCAAAATGCCGACCTAATGCATCTCTTCCCCGCCAGAAACGTTCATCGCCTCGCCGGTGACATAGGCCGCATCATCCGAGGCAAGCCATGCGCAGGCCGCTGCAATATCGCTCGGCAAGCCGGTTCGGCCGGATGGATTGCGCGCGCGCATGTCGGTGAGATAATCATCGACCGAGGAAAATCCTTTGTACTGTGCGAAATAGGCGTTTTGCTTCTCGCCCAATCCGGTTGTGACGTGATTGGGGCACACCGCATTGACGGTGATTTTTTGCGCTGCAAGCTCAACGGCGGCTGAGCGTGTCAGCCCGATCATTCCGTGTTTGGAACTGCAATAAGGGACCATATGGGGAAAGCCGCTTTTGGCCGCTTGGCTGGCGATGTTGATGATCCGTCCGCCGCGCCCTTGACTGACCATCTGAGCCGCGGCTGACTTGGTGCAATAAAACGCGCCCGATAGATTGACATCGATCACCGCGCGCCATTCATCCGCATCCGTATCCAGCAGCGATTTCATGATGTAGCCGATGCCGGCATTGTTGATCATCACATCAACGCTGCCGAAATGCGCAGCGGCCTTGTCGATCATCGCCTGACAGCTTTGCGCATCGCGCACATCACAGGCCAATGTCATCGCCTGTCCGCCGCGCTTTGTCAGCTCATCGGCGACCTCCTCCATCTCTGCGGTCGAGCCGATATGATCCGCCCCCATATGTTCGGTGGGCGCACCAATATCGGATACGACGCAATTGGCCCCTTCATCAGCGAACCTTTGAAGAATGCCTTGGCCCAGTCCCTTGTGACGGCCAGAACCGGTGACGATGACCGTTTTTCCTGCAAACCGAGCCATAATCTAAAGCGCCTCGGTGAGAATGAATTCAGGATTATCGGCAAAATCGCCAAAGGCCGAGGCGACTTTTTGAAACGCCTCGGTCGATGTTTGCGCAGCGAAGCTGTCCATATCGTTCACGTCGATAATCTCGATATACTGATAGCTTGGCTGCCCATCAGTGCCGAGCAAACCGGACGATCTAAAGACGGCGAATTCATCGACCGATGACAGGGCATTTACGCCGGGCAAGTCGGCCGATTTCGCCCACTCCTCATAAGCGGCGCGATCCGCATCAGGCTTAAGGTTGAACAGGACAATGATTTTCATGAACTACACCCCGGCTTTCTAAGACTTAAGGCTAAGCAGCGGGGCCGCCTGCTCAGGATCAATTGGACCAGTTCATCGCACAGCGGATAAATGAGCGCGTTTTGCGATCTTAGCCCGCCCCATCGGATAGCCTCGACCGGCAAGCTCAAATTGCTGAAAGGTGCGGAGCGAAGATAAAATGAGCGATGACCCCAAGGATTGGATATCCCTTGCTGGCAAGAAAGCGAAAGGCAAACGCCCGCAATATTTCGATGCGCCTGAAAACGAGCGTATGCTGTCGATCCTGATGGCCTTGGTCGCAGAAGTGTCAGTTGTCCGCGAGCGGCTCGACACGGTGGAGCGGTTGCTGGACAAGAAGGGCACGCTTACCCGCGCCGACATTGAAAGCTACACGCCTGATCAAGACGAGGGTTTTGAGCGGGGTCTTAAAACGCGCGAATATATAGCGCGGGTCATGCGCGGCGTTCAGCAATCCATGGAAGCCATGCGCGAGAAGGAACCTGATCTGGAACAGGTCAGCAAGGATATCCGCGACAGTTAAACCGGTTATTGCGCCTGCCATTGATCGAGAATTTCCGATCCGCTTGCAAAGCCGATATTCGGGTTTTTATTGAGGCTTTCGATCAATTGCTCGAACGCACCAATCCTGAACGGCAATCCTGTGATATAGGGCGTCAGATGAAGCGGCAGCATTCGTCCTCCATAGGCTTCCGCTTCTTGTAAAAGCCAGTCACTGGCATCACGGATTTGCTCGGCATAGCTGTCAATGGAATGCTGCTGCACGTTGATAATCTGGCGGTCCGACAGCTCATGATTAAGCGGCAGGTTCACTATCGGTCCGCTGGGCGTAGCAAAGTTGCAAGGCATTTCATCATGGACCCAGTCGCACATATAGCGCGCGCCGGCCTCAGCCAGTAATCGCGGCGTATTAAAGCTTTGCGAGCGCGCGATGGAGAGCCAGCCTGCGGGCCGTTTTCCGGTCGCTTGCTCAAGGCTGTCGAAGCTTTGATGAATGAGGCGGCGCTCCTCTTCTTCGTCCATTCCGCTGGCAATCGTACCGTTCATATCGACCGAATGCGCGATAATCTCGTGCCCGCCGCTCACGATATCGGCCGCCAATTCGCCATAGCGTTCGGCAATTGCGGCATTCATGGCAACAGACACGGTAATCCCATGCTTCTCAAAAGCATCGAGCAGCCGGTAAATGCCAATCCGCGTCCCATATTCACGGGCGGTGTAATGGCGATAATCGGGATAGGCCGTCTGCATATGACCCGGGGCGCGGAAGGGATCATCGCTCGGCACCATCGGAAAATACTCTAGGCTAATGACCGGCCACACCAGCAGTGATTTGCGTGCCTGCCAATGCGTCTTGGGACGCTTGAACAGATTGCTGTAGGGGTAAAGATCATGATCCATGCCCAAGCGGCGTTTGGGATATTCAAGATAGGAGGGATCAAGGCTCATTCGGTCTGCTCCTTGAAACTGTCGACGATATCCCCTGCCGTTGTGATCCAGGCCCGGCCATCATTGGCGATGTGATCGAGCACTTTTTCAAACGCGCCGATCCGGTGCGGCTGTCCAATCAAATAGCTGTGCAAAGGAATGCACATGACCATGCCGGACGAGGCGCCTTCTTCGGCCAATCGGTCATATTGACGGATCAGCGTATCGGCATATTCGCGCGGCGACATATTGTAGATGAAGAAACCATAATGGTCGTTCACCTCAAGCGAATAGGGAATGGCGGTTAAGCTGCCGCTCGCCACCTTCACACGGGTCGGTTGATCATCGTGATAGAGGTCGCAAGTGTAATCGAGGCCATATTCGGCGAGAAGATCAAGCGTGCGCGGCGTATGCGTTAAAGCAGGGGCGAGCCAACCCCTGATCCGCTGACCAGTCGCGCGCTCAACCGTTTCAAGAGAATCCTCGATGATCGCCCGTTCCTGAGCCTCATCCATGCCATAGGAATAGCGCGTGTTGTAAATCCCGTGGCTGAAAAACTCCCAGCCGCGATCGCGCGCATCCTCAACCACCTCGGGAATATGATCGCAAAGCGCCACCGACAGGCTGACCGAGCCGGGAAAGCCATAGCGGCTCATCATCTCGGCCATGCGCCAATGCGAGACACGGTTGGCGTGATCACGGTGACTATAGCCGGTGACATCGGGATGCGGCTTGGGCCATGATTTGCGGTGCGGGTTAGCTGGCGGATCAAGCTCGTAAAATTCAAGGTTAGGGGCGATCCACACCGCACACGTCTTGCCGCCGGGCCAAGCGAGTTTGGGGCGGCCACGAAGGGGCTGATAATCATATAGCCCGGGGTCGCTTTGCTGAGCCGTCATCCCTGCCGCTCCAGCCATTCGATAACCGCGCTAACCGGCTCTACATCGGCATATTTGATCTGAAGATCGGTGAGATTGGCAAAGTGATAGCTTTCATGCTTGTCCGCACAGGTCTCGATCGGCACGATGGTACGATACCCATGGCTCAGCGCATCCACCGCAGTGGCCCGAACGCAGCCGGATGTGGATCCGCCGGTCACCACAACCGTATCGACCTTGTGCCATGTGAGATAGCTGGCGAGCTGAGTCTCGAAAAACGCGCTCGGCATGCGTTTGGTGTAACACAAATCATCGCTGCCGATGTCGCAGCGCGGATCAAATTCATGCCGCGGCGAGCCATAACGGATGTTTTGCAGCGAATCTTCTGTATCGGTGCGCGTGCCCCATACGCCTGCGTCACTGGCATCCGCCTTATAGGCGACCCGTGACCAGATCACTGGCATGCCGGCTGCGCGGGCCAGCCCAGAGATCTGGTTGATATACTCAATCTGGCGCGGATCGGTTTCATAGGCCGTTTTGAACAAATCAGTGCGCGTGTAAACCTGCTGGACATCGACATTGACGATTGCCAATTTCGACCCAAAGCCAAATTTCTTGCGCGCAGGATTGGCCATCAGTTCTTCAAAAATTGCGCGCGCGGTGCGGCCCTCTTCGATCATTTTTGTACCGACCAAACCCATAATAGACCTCCTGAAGCACTGGTTTTATGCTAGTTTGCACGGCGCCCAAGCAGGCGGCTTGGCCGCTTTGATCGCACAGCGAACATTCGCTGCAGATTGCGGTGTATTGCTGCCCTTAAACTTGCGAGATCGGGCAATGATGAAAGCGGCTCCTGACAATCCCGAATTACACCATGGCTCAATTCTATGCGCCACCGCAGCCGTGCCTGATCTCGAAGCGGCGCTCGCGGATTATCACAAGCGATTGGGTCTCAAAATTGTCACGCGGGCGCATGTTTCACCTGAGGAAGCGGCCGCATGGAATGCGCCCGCGATTGCAGGCGCAGACTATGCCGTCCTGCAACCATCCTCCGGGGCAGAAAGTTACATCCGACTGGTCGAACAGCCCTTACCCAGCGGCTTTCGAGCCACGCAGACCTATGGCTGGGCCGCGTTTGAGCTGAGCGTGCAAGACGCGTTTTCTTGGCCCGCAGCCTTGGAGGGCAGCGGTTTCGAGATCGTTGGGCCGCCGCGCCATATTGCCGGGCTTGATCATCTGATTGCGATGCAAATGGTCGGCTCTGGTCAGGAAATGATCTATCTCAATGAAGTGCGCGCCAACACACCAACCACCGATTTGCCCAAGGCCAATTGCCCGGTTGATCTCACTTTCATCTGCATTCTGGCCGCAAGGGACCGAGAGGCTGCTCTCCGATGGTACTGCGATCATCTGGACCTCGATGAAAGCGAAACTCATACAATTCCCTATTCATCGATCAATCGCGCCTTTGCCCTGCCCGATACGCATTCAACCAGCCTGACGATGGTGCACAATGATCGCATGCCGATTGTCGAAATTGACGGGTATCCGGGTATCGCGACTGAAAGGCCGATAGCCGCCGGCCATTTGCCGCCGGGCAATGCCATCGTGAGCCTGGCCGCAGCAAACCTCGAGGCAATTGATCTGGCGCCTATTACCCCGATCAGGACTTGCGAAAAGGCGCCTTATCTGGGCCGCCGGACTGCCACTTATGCGGGGCCGGAAGGTGAGCTGCTAGAACTGGTTGAAATCGGCCGATAAGGGCCGTTACAGGCCGGGAACTTCATCGAAACGTCTTACCCGCGGCGCGGTATAACCGGGCTGATCGATGTCCAACGTGCCGTTCTCGCGCTTTTTAGCGATGTCCTGAGCAAGCTCGACCGAATCGATCCGGGTTTCGGTCCAGTTTTCCAAATCGAATATCTCAGGCGTATATTTTTCCAGATTTGCGCGCACCTTGTCAGGGATAGCGCCATAGCCAGAGATATGCTGGCCATAAGCGCGCACCATCGTGCGGCCTGGCGTATCGCCGAGCTTCAGATACGGCGCCCAGCTGACCAGATTTTGCATGTGAATCTCGGCCTCGACGCTGGTCTTATCCTCATCCAGAACATCTTCGATATCGGCTGAATAAACCAGCATGGAATCCCAGTAAGTCGTCGCAGAACCGCCATAAGCGCCCCATTCTTCAACCGAGAGAGAATTGGGCATTTTGATGCGGGTGAGTGTGGGGATGTAGACGCGGTCGCCAATCATGGTGATGTTGAGCGGGTCCGGCGCGAAACTGCCCGGATCATCATCCATATCCGCGGTATATGATCGCGGCACCGGCCCCAATACGAAATGGGGCAATTCCACCGTCTCGCCTGTCAGCGGGTTTTCCCATTCGCTGATCGCGTCATCGGTGTCGAACTCAGAATAGTAAGCGACCTCGTAATGCTGCACATCAAAACCGCCGCCATCGGCCGGGCTCCATTGCTGAATGATATAATTGTTCATTGTGAAGAAGGGGATGAGATTGCCTTCGCCGGTGAAGCCGAAGATGTGGAATTTCAGGAACGCGTGGCGGTCTTCTTGCGCGGTCGAACCAAATACCTTCGCGATCAATCTCAGCCGATCATTTCGGTCCGCGAGAATTGTGCCAAGCTCGTCACGCTTCGAGGCGAGCTCATCTGCGCTGAGCGGCGCATCGCCCGCTTCTTGGCAGCTGGCCGAGATGAGACAAGCGCTCGCCAGCAAGGCATATTTAAACGGACCAAAAAGGTTTGAAACGATATTGCCCATGGCGAGGCCTCCCTTTGCGCATCTTACACACCAAAACTAGCCAAGGCGAACCGCCTCCGGAGTGCCAACCGGCACATTTCTCGCACAGCGAGGATTTGGGCTTGCACGTCAATTTGATCGCAGGGTGAATAAGGAAAGCAGACCAGTGTTTATTGCGCGGCGGATTCTTGCGAAGACGCTTTATGGCCAAAACGCTGTTTGAAAAAATCTGGGATCGCCATCTGATCAAGCCGCTTACTGGCCGCGGCGCGCTAATCGCAATCGACCGGATTTTTCTGCACGAAAGAACCGGCGCTGCTGCGCTTAACGCGATGAAAGAGGCGCAGCGCACACCGCTTGATCCGGCGCGGGTCTTTTGTGTGATGGACCATATCGTCGACACAAGGCCGGGCCGCGATGACACGACTTTGATGCCGGGCGGGCAGGCTTTTATCACGCAGACCCGTCAGGCGGCGATCGATGCCGGAATTCACTTGTTCGATGTCCAAGATGCCGAGCAAGGCATTACCCATGTTATCTCGCCAGAGCTGGGCATTGTCTTGCCCGGATGCAGTTTGATCGCACCAGACAGCCATACCTGCACACAAGGCGCGTTCGGGGCCTTGGCATGGGGTGTGGGGTCTTCCGAAGCAGAGCACGCCATGACCACCGGCACATTGCGGGTCAAACGGCCAAGGACGATGCGGGTCTCCTTCTCAGGCTCGCTTGGCGCAGGCGTTGGTGCAAAGGATATGATCCTCGCGCTGATCGCTCAGCATTCCGCCTCAGGAGGCGATGGCAGCGTGATCGAATTTTGCGGTTCGGCGGTTGACGAGCTCAGCATGGAAGCGCGCATGACGCTGTGCAATATGGCGACCGAGTTTGGCGCGATGAGCGCTGTGATAGCGCCCGATGACAAGACCTTTGACTATCTTAAAGGACGCCGTTTCGCCCCCGAGGGCAAGCTTTGGGAAAAAGCCCTTGCCGATTGGCGCGGCCTCAAGAGCGACCCCAACGCAAGCTATGACGCCGAGATCGAAATTGACGTCAGCACGCTTGCGCCCATGGTCAGCTGGGGAACCAGCGTTGATGCCGCCATTGCCATTACCGGTGAGGTGCCCGAGGATGCCGATCAGGCGATGCTTGATTACATGGCGCTGAGGCAAGGCCAGCGATTGATTGGTCTCCCGGTTGCGGCCGCCTTTATCGGAAGCTGCACCAATGCGCGGATCACCGATCTCAGGCGCGCGGCGAAAGTGCTGGAGGGGCAGCATATCGCCCAAGGCATCTCGGCAATTTGCGTGCCCGGTTCTTCATCAGTCAAGCGCGCAGCGGAGGCAGAAGGTCTCGACCAGATATTCGTCAAAGCCGGTTTCGAATGGCGCGAGAGCGGGTGTTCGATGTGCTTTTTCGCAGGCGGCGAGAGCTTTGCCAAAGGTGCGCGGGTGATCAGCTCAACCAATCGTAACTTCCGCAATCGGCAAGGCCAATCGGTCAAAACCCATATCGCCAGCCCCGAAGTTGTCGCCGCCAGCGCCATCAAAGGCGCGATTGCCGATCATCGGAGTTTTCTCTGATGGCTGAGAAAATGACCACATTTTCCTCAAGGGCGGCCCCTTTGCTGATTGCCAATATCGATACCGATCAGATCATTCCCTCACGCGAGATGCGCTCCACAGGCAAATCTGGTCTCGCCAAAGGGCTGTTCGCCAACTGGCGCTATCTCGAGGGGAGCGATTATCACCCCGACCCTGATTTCGTCCTCAACAAGGATGAATATGCCGGCGCGCAAATCCTGCTTGCAGGCAAGAACTTTGGCTGCGGATCGAGCCGGGAACATGCCGTTTGGGCGCTTGCCGAATTTGGCATACGGGCGATTATTGCGCCAAGCTTTGCCCCGATTTTCGAGAATAATTGTTCGCGCAACGGGGTCTTGTGTGCCGCAATTCCCCCCGAGGCCATTAGCGCGATAGACCAGGCAGCGCAGCCGGTTTCGATCGATCTTGAGGCGCAGAGCGTATCATTGAAGAGCGGCGAGCAATGGCAGTTCCCGATCGATCCCGATGCCAAAGCCATGCTGCTGGAAGGTCTGGACCCGATCGAGCTGACCCTGCAGTCTGCCAGCGCAATCAAACAATGGCATGATGCCGATCAAACTCAGCGCCCTTGGATTTACTTATGAGATATTGCCCCAATCCTGATAATGCGGAGCAGATGGCATGAGCCAGACAATCACGATCAGCGAAGTTGGACCGCGCGACGGACTGCAGAATGTCGACCGGGTGATGCCGCTAGAGGCGAAAAAGGCCTGGATCGCCGCTGAGGCCGCGGCGGGCGTACGCGAAATAGAAGTCGGCAGCTTCGTCCCGCCGAGGCTTTTGCCGCAAATGGCCGATACCGCGCAGCTGGTGGCTTTTGCAAAGACAATACCGGGGCTGGATGTGGCTGCGCTAGTGCCCAATTTAAAGGGCGCGCAGCGCGCGATCGAGGCCGGGGCGGACAAGATATCCCTGCCCTTTTCCATGTCAGAAACTCACAGCCTCAAGAACCTGCGCAAATCGCATGCGCAAATGGTGCAAGAGATCGCCGATATAGCCGCTTTGGTTGGCGAGCAGCCGGAGGCATCACGCCCCTATTTCGAGGTTGGTTTGTCGACCGCTTTCGGTTGCACGATGGAAGGGCCGGTGGAGCCTGCTGTGGTGGCCAAACTGGCCCGTGCGGCGATTGACGCTGGCGCACAGGAATTGTGCCTTTCTGACACCACCGGCTATGCCAATCCGGCACAAGTGCGAGAGCTGGTCAAACTGGTCAAAAGCGAGGTCGGCGATGGCCAGCTGAACTCTTTGCATTTGCACAATACGCGCGGGCTGGGCCTTGCCAATGTCATTGCCGGTCTGGAGGTCGGCATTACCACATTCGATGCCTCGCTCGGCGGACTTGGCGGCTGTCCCTTTGCGCCGGGCGCCTCTGGCAATATCGTGACTGAAGACCTGGTGTTTATGCTGGGCGCAATGGGGCTTGATTGCGGAATTGATTTGGAAGCGCTGCTGAAGGTCCGACATATTCTGGCCGAGGCCTTGCCAGATGAGCCTCTTTACGGATTTACGCCTGATGCGGGGGTTCCGCTGGGCTATGTCGATCCCGCGAAGAAAGTTCTCAACACAAGCGGTGTTGCCGCATGACACATCAGGGCGAAGCTGATCCGCAAAAGCCGCTCACCCCTGCGCCGCTGTCGGGGATCAAGGTCGTAGAGTTCACCCATATGGTGATGGGTCCGGCGGTCGGCGCTATTCTCGCCTCGCTTGGTGCTGAGGTCACCCGGGTTGAACCGATGGGGGGTGACCGCACCCGCCTGCTGCGCGGATCGGGTGCCGGATATTTCCCGATGTATAATCGGCATAAATCGAGCATCTGCCTCGATCTGAAATCCGAGGAAGGCAAGACTATTGCCCGCCAGCTGATCGGTAAATCAGATGTTCTGGTCGAAAATTACCGACCGGGCGCGATGGACCGCCTTGGGCTTGGCTATGACCAATGCAAGCAGATCAATAACCGCCTGATCTACAGTTCGCAAAAAGGGTTCTTGCCCGGCCCCTATGAAGATCGCACAGCGCTGGACGAGGTTGCGCAAATGATGGGCGGCCTTGCCTATATGACCGGACCGCCCGGCCAGCCTTTGCGCGCCGGGGCCAGCGTGATCGATGTCACCGGCGGCATGTTCGGCGTTATCGGCATTCTGGCCGCAATCGAGGAACGGCACAGAACCGGAAAAGGACAAAAGGTCCAATCCTCCTTGTTTGAAACAACCGCCTATCTCGTCGGACAGCATATGGCACAATTGGCGGTGACCGGTGAGCCGGCTCAGCCGATGCCAGTGCGCGTATCAGCATGGGCGATCTATGACGTATTTGAAACACAAGACGAGCCGCTCTTTATCGGTGTCGTGTCCGACCCTCTCTGGGCGAAATTCTGCCAGATATTTGGCCTGAGTGACCTGTGGGCGAATGAGGCCTGGCGCGAGAATAACGCAAGGGTGGCGGCCCGCGATCAAATCATGCCAGTGGTGCGCCGCACCCTCGCGTCGATGACGCGCGGTGAAATCATCGCTTTGATCGAGGGCAGCGGCATTCCCTTTGCCCCCATAGGCAAGCCGGAAGACTTGTTCGATGATGCGCACCTTACTGGATCGGGCGCATTGGAGACAGTTACGCTAAGCGATGGAAGCACGAGTGCCCTACCCGGTTTGCCGATCGAGATGGATGGTCAATTGCTATCGCAAAACGCGTCACTGGCTGAGATCAGCGCGGACGCACAGGCCATATTGGCTGAACTTGGTTATTCCGACGCCGATATGGCACGGCTTTGCGCCTCCAAGGTGACGCAAATCGCAAAATAGGCTCTGGATATGGGTCAGGAACTAAAGCGGGACATGAGAGACTTCTATGTTTGACTATGATTATATTCCGATCACGCAGCGCGGCAAATTGCAGTGGCCCGGTAATGCCCGGGTTGCGCTGATCATCACGATCAATCTTGAAACATGGGACCTCACCAAGGATACGGATAAACCCTATTACGCGGGCGGGCCGGCATTGCTGCCCAATATGCTGGCTGGCCGTATCCCCGATTACCCCAATTTTAGCTGGCGCGAATATGGCCAAAGGGTCGGCGTCTGGCGCATTTTCGATATGCTGGATGAGCTGGGCGCAAAGGCCAGCTGCACCACCAATGCCGTCACTTTCGAGAGGCGCAGTGCCATGACCGAGGCTTGTCTTGAGCGCGGCTGGGAATTGGTCGCGCATAATTATGAGCAAGGCGAATTGCTGACCGATTTTCACGACGATCCCGAGGCGGAAAGGGACATCATTCGCCGGTCGATCGAAATCTATGAAAAGCATGTCGGAAAGCGGCCCAAAGGATGGCTTTCGTCAAGTCTGCGCGGCACTCTCAACACGCCGAGCATTCTGGCCGAGGAAGGCTTTCGGTACTACTGTGATCTGATGAATGATGATCAACCGTTCATGCTGCGCACGGATGCAGGACCGCTGGTTGCCGTGCCTTATTCCAATGTGATCAATGATTTTACCCTGCTAACCCGCAATTTCCGCACGACCGACGAATATCGCGATCTGCTGATCGAGGAGCTGTCAGTGCTTCACAAGGAAGGCGCCGTGCAGCCGCGGATTATGAATGTTGGCCTGCACCCGCATGTCTCTGGCCGCGCTCATACGATCCGTGCCTTGCGCGAGTTTGTCGAGTTTGCCCAATCGCTGGACGGGGTCTGGTGGGCCACGCGTGAGGAAATCGCCGATCATTACGCCGCCAATCACGAGGCGCATATGCCGCACCAATTGGATGCGGGAGGGAGAGAAACATGACAAAAGCCGAGCTAACCCGGCCAGATCTTGGGGCAGAGGCTGAGGCTTTCCTTGACCGCGGCCCATTTGGCAACTTTATCGATGGCGCATGGCAACCGGCTGCGGGAGGCAAGACCTTTCCCACGCATGATCCGGCGACAGGCACTGAAACTGCTCAGATTGCGATGGGCACAGCGGCGGATATTGACCGCGCGGTTGCTGCGGCGCGCACCGCATTTGATGAAGGCCCATGGAGCCAAATGACGCCGATGGAGCGCAGCGCTATCCTGCAAAGCATCGCCGATCTGATGGAAGCCCATATTGACGAATTGGCCGAGCTAGAGACCCTCGATCAAGGCAAAGCGCTCTATGTTGGGCGCTGGGCCGAAATTCCCGGCGCCATTGCCCAGTTCCGCTATTTCGCTGGATTGGCGCCAGCGATTGAAGGGGCATCGATCCCAACCTCGATCAATTATCAGCCAGAAGGCAAAGAGATTTTCGCATATACGCGCAAAGAAGCGGTCGGCGTTGTTGGGGCCATTGTGCCATGGAATAGCCCGCTGGTCCTGACCGCGATGAAGCTTGCTCCGGCCTTGGCTGCGGGATGCACAATTGTGCTCAAGCCAGCCGAAGACACCTCGCTCACCGCGATCCGTCTGGTCGAGCTGATGGCAGAGGCTGGCCTTCCCGGCGGCGTTATCAATCTTGTCACTGGCCTCGGCGCTGAGGCCGGTGCGCAGCTTGCCGCCCATAAGGATGTCAACAAGATCGCCTTCACCGGCTCGACCGCAACCGGGCGCGCGATTGTGAGCGCGTCTCAAGGCAATCTGAAGCGTGTGACGCTGGAATTGGGCGGCAAATCGCCGGTCATTATCATGCCTGATGCGGACCTTGCAGCAGCGATACCCGGCGCGGCCAACGCAATCTTCTTCAATGGCGGGCAAGTGTGCATCGCAGGCAGCCGCCTGTATGTGCATTCCAGCATCCATGATGAGGTGGTCGGCGGCATTGTCGAGATCGCGAAATCAATCAAGCTTGGCCATGGACTTGATCCTGAAACACAGATGGGTCCGCTCATCTCACCCCAGCACGCTGCCAAAGTCGCCAGCTACATTGAAAGCGCGCGCGAGGAAGGGGGAGAAATCCTTTGCGGCGGCAAGGTTACGGGGCCAAACGCCAGCTTTGTCGAACCCACTGTCATCACCGGCCTCGCCGCCGATGCGAAAGCCATGTGCGAAGAGATTTTCGGACCAGTGCTGGTGATCCAATCATTTGACGATGTCGATGACGTCGTCGCGGCGGCCAATGATAGCGACTACGGTCTCGCTGCGGGCATTTGGTCGGAAGGGCTGTCCAATGCAACGCGGCTTGCTAACCGGCTGCAGGCCGGAACGGTGTGGATCAACAGCCATGCGATGTATGACGCCTCGCTGCCGATCGGCGGGCAAAAGCAATCGGGCTATGGCCGCGACAGCGGCAAGGCTGCGCTCGAGAATTATCTTGAGCTCAAGACAGTCTGCGCAGTGATCTGATTTGGGCGTTAGAGCAGGCAAAGCGCAACTGCTAAGGCACACGGTCAGTCCGCCAGAGACGCTAGGCCCCTTACGCCTGTCCAGTTTAGCGCTTGAATGGCCGTTCTAACGCGCCTCGCGGGCTAGGCTTTCGACCCCTGCCTAATCATTAGCCCGCTGAGCGCCCCGATAGTCAACGCCAATGCGGCGATGGCCAAGCGCCCGTCGGGCGGGTTAGGAATGATCAACATGGCGGCAATGAACAGCGCAATCGCTGCGCCGAATTTGCCAATGACTTTAAGCTGGACCAGATCATTTGCGGCCCCAATTTCATCGTCAAAATCAACCGGGGTTTTCATCTTTGTAATGAATGCGTCGACGGCCTTGCGGTGCGGGGACCGTGTCGGCGGCGCGAAGGGGATAGAAAGCAAGAACCCCGCAGAGCCTGCCGCCAGCACACCAAAGAATTTCATCTGGAAAGTCCATGTCGCCTCCGCTGGAAAGCCAAAGGCCGATAGCGGCACATCAAAAAAGGCGATGAGAGATACGGCAAAGCCAAAGGCGATTGACGAGAGCGCAGCCCACCAAGGCGTGCGCCGGATGAACAGCCCCCACATCAGCGGAATTTGGATCGGGGACATCAGCAGCGCGCCGATGTCGAGCATGATTTCAAATATGCCCTTCCCTTCTTGCCTCGCCAGCTGCAAGGCAAGCACAATCACGAGCACACCCATGATCCATGTCAGGATCCGGCCATACCCCAAAAGCACGGCTTCGGGTTGCTCAGTCCATTTGAAACGGCGTACGAGTTTTGGGTAAATGTCTTTTACCATGATCGCGACATTGGTGTTCAGCCCGGTGTCCATCGAGCTCATGGTGGCGGTCAGGATGGCCACCACGACCAATCCAATCAAGCCGACGGGTAAGACGTTGATGCTGGCGATGGCATAGGCCGCCTCAGCCGGTTTGCTGATGGCGAGCCCGGTCACTTGTTCGGCATAGAGAAGTTTCGCTGTTATTGGCGGCAAGAACCAGACGAGGCCGCCGACCAGGAACAGCACCGCCGCCAAAATCGCCGCTTTGCGTGCCTCCTGGCCATCCTTGACCGAGAAGTATCTCGGCCCTGCATACATCGAATTGAAGACCAAAAACCCTTTCGTGACCATCGCGCTGGCCCATCCCCAGGTATAGGCGCCAGCAAAGGCCTCGGTGGAATTGATCATCTGAAACTCGTCCGAAAGCCCTTGCGCGTCGATTTGCGTGAACATGGCGTCAATTCCGCCAAGCTGGCCGATACAAAGCCAAGCGATGATCAGCGTGAGCGGCACGAGGATCAGGCCTTGCAAGAAATCGGTGGCCATGACAGCCCACCGGCCGCCCGTGGCCGAATAGAACAACACCACAACGCCGCAGACCATGATAACGTGATAGATATCATACCCGAATACGGCGGAACAAAATATGCCAAGCCCGTAAAGCGCCATAGCGGAATAGAGTATCCGGATCGGCACCTCGAACAGGGCATAGAAGTTCCGCGTGGTCTCTCCAAAACGTCCGGCTATCGCCTCTGGAAATGTTGTGACCCGCATTTGGCGCAGCCACGGCCCGAGGAAGAGGAAGTTCAGGAAGAACCCAAAGGCATTGCCCAGAAAGATAATCATCACCGAGAAGCCGGACTCGAACGCCACCCCGGCAGCGCCGGTGAAGGTCCATGCGCTAAAGGCGCTCATAAAGGCACTGCTGCCAACCAGCCACCAGCTTCCTTTGGCGCCGCCAATGAAATAGTCTTTTGTATTGGATGAGAATTTTCGAAAGACGACACCAACCGCGACGATTAAAACCAGATATCCGACAATCACCAGATATTCGATATTTGAAATCTCGATCTGCGACATCGCCTATCGACCCGCAGTAAGGTTTTGGACGTCCACCCAGCAGTCATTTTTGCGAATGATATCGATGATCTGCTGATAGCGGCTGCCTTCATCAAAGGTCGGATAATCGAGTGATGCCTCGCCCCTTATGTCATGCAGGAATTCGCGCATGAGGTAATGCCAGCACTGCTCTGTATCGCCCTTCACTTTCGGCGCGCGGGCAGCAATATCCGCTGGCAGATCTCTTTCTTTCCATGTCTTATCCTTGCCAAAGACATAGAGCGGGCCGCTGCCATAATGCCCCTTGATGTAAATGGCGCCCTCACTGCCATAGAGGGCAATATGATCCTCGTTAAAGCGCGGCTGAAGTCCGCCATGTTTGAACAGAACCGAAACCGGCTTGCGCGCCATTGCGCTTTTTAACCGGGCCAGAACCGTATAGCTCCATTCAACATTCGACTCTCCCCACAATAGCGACGGGTCGTTCAGGTCGTCTGGAATATGCTCGCGGCGGGTTTTGAAATTATGCACCCCGTCGACGATAGGCGCACGCCCCAGATCGTCGCGCACGTCACCTGAAACCGCCAGAATAGTCTCGCCAAGAATGGAGGTTACGATGGACAGCTTGTGCGTGAAGTTGTTGTTGAGCCTGCCCCCGCCATCTTCGCGGCGGTGCGACCAGCCGAAGGGAATGTCCTTCTCCAGTTGAAAGTGAGAGATACACTCGGCTTCCTGAGGTTCACCAATCACCCCTTCCTCAACCAGCCGTTTGGCATGAATGACCTGAGGCATATACCGAAAGCTTGCGGCAAAGGCCGTCTTGATGCCTTTGGCTTGTGCTAAGTCAAACAGCTCGCGCGTCTCGGCACCGGTCGTCGCCATCGGCTTGTCGACGAAAATATGAGCGCCGTATGCAATCGCGTCTTTGATGGCGCTGAAATGCGCCCCGCCCGGCGTGCCGATAGAAACAATATCGGGCCGGCAATCCTCCAGCGCTTGACCCCAATCCATACCGCCATAGGGAATGGACATTGTCGCAGTCACATCTTTCACAACATCCGGCGTGCGGCCAACCATGCCGACGACCTCTGCCCCCAAAGCACGCAAAGCAGCGGCATGCCCCTGTCCCGCAAAACCCGTCCCATGCACCAAAACCTTTAGTGCATTGCTCATCTCTCTCTCCTGACTTAGTCAAGCCATTCTTGGAGGAATGGATGAAGATTACAAGCGCTCAAGTTTTCGTTGGCGGGCCCGGGAAAAACTACGTTACGCTAAAAATCATGACGGATGCCGGAATATACGGCATTGGCGATGCCACGCTGAACACTCGTGAAACGCTGACGGCAGAGTATCTGAAAGAATATCTCATCCCGTGCCTCATCGGAATGGACCCGCGCAACAGCGAGGATATCTGGCAATATTTCTATCGCGGCGCCTATTTCCGCCGAGGCCCGATCGCGATGGCGGCCTATGGTGCGATTGATCTGGCTTTGTGGGATATCAAAGGGAAAATTGCCGGCCTTCCGCTTTACCAGCTGTTTGGCGGCAAGAGCCGGGACAGCGCATTGCTTTACGCGCATGCGACCGGACCCACTTTGGATGCCCTGCTCGATTCTGTCGCGCATTATGTGGACGAGGGATACAAAGCCATTCGGCTTCAATGCGGCATTCCGGGCATGCCCGAAGGCGGTTACGCGACCGGCAAGGGCGGAGATACCAAACATTTCATCACCGAATATGGCAAGCTGCCGGATCAAGAGATTTGGGATTCAGAGAAATATCTGCGGTACATGCCGAGCGTCTTCGAGGCGGTTAGAAATCGCTTTGGACCGGATTTGAAGCTGCTGCATGATGTGCATCATCGGCTGCTGCCCCGAGAGGCAGCGGCTTTTGGCAAGGAAATCGAGCAGTACAATCTGTTTTGGATGGAAGATCCAACCCCGGCCGATGATCAATATGCTTTGCGGCTCATCCGGCACCATACAACTGTTCCGATTGCCATTGGCGAAGTGTTCAATTCTGTGTGGGACTGCAAGGACATGATCGAGGAGGAATTGCTCGATTTCATCCGGGTTTCGGTGACCTATGCTGGCGGCATTACTCATGTGCGGCGCATCGTCGAACTGGCAGCCATTCACAATATCCGAACAGGGTTCCACGGCGCACCGAGCCACTCGCCCATTTCAATGGCCGCGCAGGCCCATCTCAATGCCTGGGCACCCAATTTTGGCATTCAGGAATATCTCGTGCTGGGCACGCCAGAATGTGATGCCTTGTTCCCGTCTGAGCACCGGGCTGAAAACGGTTTGTTTTATGTAAGCGATGCCCCCGGACTGGGCGTGGATTTCGACGAAAAGGAAGCTGAAAAATACTCCTTTGACCGCCGCTATCACGCCATCGTGAGGCTCGAGGACGGGACAATGTGGAATTA
>CAZDHB010000045.1:0-22653 GCA_964505255.1 uncultured Porphyrobacter sp. | reverse complement strand
ATGCCGAAACGTATTCTGATCGGAACTGTCACCTCCGACAAGACAGACAAGACCGTGACTGTGAGTGTGGAACGCAAGGTGAAGCACCCTTTGTATGGCAAGATTATTCGCCGTTCGAAGAAGTATCACGCGCATGACGAGAAGAACGAGTACCAGTTGGGTGATACGGTGCGGATCGAGGAGACCAAGCCGATCTCGAAAACCAAGACGTGGCTCGTGAAAGACCGCGTCACTGCTGGCGGTACGCAAGCGGTTGAAGCCGATCTCGAAGTAGAAGAAGCCGCCGCCAGCACCAGCTGATCGGCAAGCAAGGAATGTGGAACTGCCGGGCGGGGGCACTTTGCCCAGTCCCGGTAAGCCGAATGAGAAGGAACCGGATCAATGATCCAGATGCAGTCCAATCTCGAAGTCGCAGATAACAGCGGCGCAAAGCGTGTCCAGTGCATCAAAGTGCTGGGCGGGTCAAAGCGCCGTACTGCGAGTGTCGGGGACGTGATTGTGGTTTCCGTGAAGGAAGCTCAACCACGTGCGAAGGTTAAAAAGGGCGACGTTCACCGCGCGGTGATCGTGCGCACCCGCAAAGATGTCCGCCGGCCCGACGGCAGTGTCATTCGCTTTGACAGCAATGCCGCTGTGCTCGTCAACAAGTCCGAGGAGCCGCTGGGAACGCGTATCTTTGGCCCTGTGGTTCGTGAGCTTCGCGGCCGCGGCTTTATGAAAATTATTTCACTCGCTCCGGAGGTGCTGTGATGGCTTCTGCGAAGATTAAAAAGGGTGACACTGTGGTTGTTTTGTCCGGCAAGGACAAAGGCCGCAGCGGCACTGTCGAGAAGGTCATCCCCAAGGATGGCAAGGTTGTGGTGGCTGGCATCAATGTTGCTGCGCGTCATCGCAAGCCCAGTCAGGCCAATCCGCAAGGCGGCATCGACCGTTTTCCGGCTCCGATGCATTTGTCCAAGGTCGCTGTTGCTGATCCTAAGGATGGCAAGCCGACCCGGGTTCGGATCGAGGAAAAAGACGGCAAGCGCGTCCGCGTTGCTGTAAAATCAGGGGAGACGATCGATGGGTGATTATACCCCCCGGATGAAGGCTCGTTACGAGGCTGAAATCGCCAAGGCGATGACTGCTAAGTTCGGCTATAAAAACAGCTTGGCTGTGCCAAAGATCGCGAAGATCACGCTTAACATGGGTGTTGGCGAGGCCAGTCAGGACAAGAAGAAGGTTGCAATTGCAGCTGAGGAAATGGCTTTGATTGCTGGTCAGAAGCCAGTGATCACCAAGGCCAAGAAATCGATCGCTCAGTTTAAACTGCGCGAGGGCATGCCGATTGGTTGCAAAGTGACTTTGCGCCGCGACCGCATGTTCGAATTTCTTGATCGCTTGGTGACCGTTGCCATGCCTCGCATTCGCGACTTTCGCGGGCTTAACCCGAAAAGTTTCGATGGCCAGGGCAATTACGCCATGGGCCTGAAAGAGCAAATCGTCTTTCCCGAGATCAGCTATGACAAGATCGAGAAAGTCCGCGGGATGGACATCATTGTAACCACGACGGCGAAGACCGACGAAGAAGCGCGCGAACTGCTGCGTTTGTTTGGTTTCCCGTTCCCTGCTGAAGAGCAGGCGTCAGAAAAGGAAGCGGCGTAAGCCGCCAATAGAGGAACTTAAGTCCAATGGCGAAACTGAGTTCGATTAACAAGAACGAGCGGCGCAAGAAGCTCGTGAAGCAATATGCGGCAAAGTATGAAGCTTTGAAGGCGATTGCCAATGACAAATCGGCTGATGAGACGGACCGTCTCATGGCGCGTTTGAAAATGGCAGAGCTGCCGCGCAATGCGAACCCAACCCGCGTGCGCAACCGCTGTGCAACCACCGGCCGCCCGCGCGGCTATTACCGTAAATTCGGCCTCAACCGTATTGAACTGCGCAATCTTGCCAATCGCGGCATGATTCCAGGCGTTACGAAGTCGAGCTGGTGAGGATCTGATAGATGGCTATGACCGATCCATTGGGTGATATGCTCACCCGCATTCGTAACGGGCAGCAAGCGAAGAAGGATTCCGTGGTGAGTCCGGCTTCGGGTTTGCGCGCGAACGTTCTCGAAGTTCTTCAGCGTGAGGGGTATATCCGCGGCTATTCCGAGGATGATACCGGCAAGCACAAAGCGCTGCGTATTGAGCTTAAATATTTCGAAGGCGAGCCTGCGATTAAGCATGTGAGCCGTGTCTCTAAGCCTGGTCGCCGCGTCTATTCGGGTTCGAAAGAATTACCGACTGTGCGCAATGGCCTTGGCATCACGATCGTCTCCACCCCCAAGGGTGTTCTATCCGACGCTGAGGCGCGGACGGAAAATGTTGGCGGCGAAGTGCTGGCGGAGGTGTTCTGATGAGCCGTATTGGTAAAAAGCCAGTCGCTATACCGGGCGGGGTGGAAGCCAAGCTCGAGGGCGGTGTGTTGAGTGTGAAAGGGCCCAAAGGCACTTTGACGCTGACGACCTCTGACCAGATCGATTACAAGATCGAAGACGGTCAGATTTCGGTCAATCCAGCGAACGACACGAAAACTGCTCGCTCCTATTGGGGGATGCAGCGGACCTTGGTCTCCAATCTGGTTGAGGGCGTCACCGAGGGTTTCTCGAAAACGCTTGAGATTTCCGGCGTTGGTTACCGTGCTCAGGCTCAGGGCAAGACGCTCAAGCTTCAGCTCGGTTACAGTCACGATGTCGATATCGCGGTTCCAGAAGGTCTTGAGGTCAAATGTCCTGACCAGACGACCGTTATTGTAAGCGGCGTTGACAAGCAGGCGGTTGGCCAGCTGGCCGCAGAAATCCGCCGTTGGCGCAAGCCTGAGCCTTACAAAGGCAAGGGTATCAAATACCAAGGCGAATATGTCTTCCGCAAGGAAGGGAAGAAGAAGTAAGATGGCAAAGCTTTCTCTATTCGAGCGTCGCCGCCGCCGTGTTCGCACAGCATTGCGCAAGCGGGCCGGTGACAAGCCGCGTTTGTCGGTGCACCGCACTGGCCGTCACATTTACGCACAGATCATCAATGATGTTGATGGCCGTACAGTTGCGGCTGCGTCGACTTTGGGCGGCAAGAAGTCCGGGGCCAATATCGATGCAGCGGCTCAGGTCGGCAAAGATATCGCGTCGGCTGCTAAAAAAGCTGGCGTCACAACCGTTGTGTTCGATCGCGGCGGTTTCCTGTTTCATGGCCGCGTGAAGGCGCTGGCTGACGCCGCTCGTGATGGCGGGCTGGAGTTTTAAGATATGGCTGATGAGAAGAAAACCGAGGACGCAGCGGTAGAAGCAGCGCCAGAAGCAAAGGCCGAGGAAACGAAAGCTCCCGAGGCAAAGGCTGAAGAAACCAAGGCAGAAGAAGCCAAGGCCGACGAGGCGAAAGCCGTAGAAGCACCGGCAGAAGCCAAGCCAGCGGAAGCTGCCCCGGCAGCTGAAGAAAAGCCTGCTGAGGCTGCTGGTGATGCGCCCAAGCAAGGGCGCGGGCGTGGCCGGGGCGGTAACAACCGTGACGGCGGCGGGCGCGGACGTGGCCGCGGCGGCAACAATCGTGGTCGCCGTGAAGAAGAAGATGATGGCATCATCGAGAAACTGGTCCATATCAACCGCGTTTCGAAAACGGTGAAGGGCGGTAAGCGTTTTGGCTTTGCTGCACTCGTTGTGGTTGGCGATGGTTCGGGCCGGGTTGGCTTCGGTCACGGTAAAGCGCGCGAAGTGCCAGAGGCGATCAGCAAGGCAACCGCCGCTGCACGCAAGAAAATGGTCCGGGTTCCTTTGAAAGAGGGCCGGACCTTGCATCATGACGCAAACGGCCGTTTCGGCGCTGGCAAGGTTACTGTTCGTACGGCACCTGCGGGTACTGGCATCATTGCTGGCGGCCCAATGCGTGCCGTTTTCGAGAGCCTCGGCGTGGCCGATGTTGTGACCAAGTCGGTCGGCACATCAAACCCGTATAATATGATCCGCGCCACATTTGACGCGCTCACCAATCAGACATCGCCCAAATCCGTTGCTCAGCGCCGCGGTAAAAAGGTTGCTGATTTGCTGGGACGCGGCGGCGCAAGCGAAACCGAAGCGGAAGCCGATGCTGCCGCTGTAGTGGAGTAAGCCACGATGGCTGAAAAAAAGACGATTAAGCTCAAGCAGATTGGATCGCCAATCCGCCGTGACGGTGTTCAGCGCAAGATCCTCATCGGTCTTGGGCTCAACAAGATGCACAAGGTGGTAGAGCGTCAGGACACGCCAGAGGTACGCGGTGCAGTCGCAAAGCTGCCTCATATGGTTGAAATTGTTGAATAAGCAGATTTGATTTTGGCAGGACGGCGTCTTGGCGCTTTAGGCTCCTGCTTGAAATCTAAGCGCGAATAAAAGCGAAAGCGAGTGCATATTATGAAACTGAACGAACTTCGTGACAATGAGGGCGCCCGCCGTCCACGTATCCGCAAGGGCCGCGGTATTGGCTCGGGCAAGGGTAAAACCGCAGCGCGCGGCCAAAAGGGTCAGAAAAGCCGCTCCGGTGTCGCCATCAAGGGCTTTGAGGGCGGTCAAATGCCGCTTCACATGCGCATCCCGAAGCGCGGCTTCAACAATCCGTTTGGCAAGGACTTCGCCGAGGTGAACATCGGCATGGTTCAAAAAGCCATCGACGCCAAAAAACTCGACGGCAAGAAGACGGTCGATCACGCTGCTTTGCAGGCCGCTGGGCTTGCGCGGGGCGGCAAGGACGGTGTTCGTTTGCTGGGTAAGGGCGCGATTACGGCCAAGGTCAAATTCGAAGTGGCTGGCGCTTCCAAAGGAGCGGTTGCTGCGGTTGAGAAGGCCGGCGGGAGCGTGGATATCAAGGAGGTGAAAACACCTTCGAGCAAGCGTGCAGGCTCTGGCCAAGGTCGCCATGCCGGCAAGGATGCCGCTGGTGCGCAAACTTCTGAGAAAAAGGCTCCGGCCAAGAAGGCTGCGCCTAAGAAAACCGCCGCAAAAGCCGCCAAAACCGCCGAGAAAGGCGAATAAGGCGCTTAAAAATTGGGAGCAGGGTTCGACAATCGCGAATCCGCTCCCTATTTACCCTATCCTAGCTGGCGCTTTGTGTTTGGTGACCGGCACACGATTTGGGATCGATAGATTATCATGGCTTCACGCGCCGACTCCATTGCCAGCAATCTCAGCCTAGCCAATTTTGGCAAGGCAACAGAGCTGAAGCAGCGTATCTGGTTCACACTGGGCGCGCTGATTGTTTTCCGCTTTCTAAGCTTCGTGCCGCTGCCGGGGATCAATCCCTTGGCTTTGCAATTGCTCGCGGATCAAACGCGCGGCGGTATTCTCGACATTTTCAACGTCTTTACTGGCGGCAGTCTGGAGCGGATGAGCCTCGTGGCGCTGGGCGTGATGCCTTACATCACCGCATCGATTGTCGTGCAATTGGCCTCGGCGCTGCACCCGACACTGGCTGCGCTGAAGAAAGAAGGCACTGTCGGCCGTCAGAAACTCAATCAGTATACCCGTTACGGGACCGTGTTCCTCTGCGCTATACAGGGGTGGTTCCTGGCCTCGGGGCTTGAGAGTTTTGGTGCGTCAAGCGGCGTTCAAGCCGTGGTTGACCCTGGCCTCATGTTCCGCATCGGGGCCGTCATCAGTCTGGTTGGCGGCACGATGTTGCTGCTCTGGATTGGTGAGCAGATCACCTCGCGCGGGATCGGCAATGGCATTTCATTGATCATTATGGCGGGTATTGTTGCCCAATTCCCGACCTTTGCAGGCAACCTTTTTGAAGGCGGGCGGACCGGTTCGATCGCCCCGGGCATCATCATTGGCTTCATCGCCATGGTGGTTATTCTGATTTTGGTTATCTGCTTTGTCGAGCGGGCGCAGCGGCGTTTGATGATCCAATATCCTAAGCGCGCGACGCAAAATGGCGTGATGCAGGCGGATCGTTCGCACTTGCCGCTTAAGGTCAACACGGCCGGTGTTATCCCGCCGATCTTTGCCAGCTCGCTTTTGCTTTTGCCGCTGACCATCACTCAATTTGCCGGCAATTCGATTGATACGAGCAGCACCAGCGGTTCGATCATCCAGTCGATGAACCAATATCTTGCGCATGGTCAGCCGCTTTATATGACGCTTTATGCCATCGGGATTATCTTCTTTGCCTTTTTCTATACCGCGGTTGTCTTCAACCCCGAGGAAACGGCCGAGAACCTGAAGAAAAACGGCGGTTTCGTACCCGGTATTCGTCCGGGCAAGCGGACTGAGGATTATCTCGACTATGTATTGACCCGGATCACCGTGGTGGGCGCTATTTACCTTGCGCTGGTTTGTGTGATCCCAGAATATATGATCGCGCAAACCGGTATCCCGCTGTTCCTTGGCGGCACCAGCCTGCTGATTGTGGTCAATGTTACCGTCGATACCATTAGCCAGGTGCAGTCTCATTTGCTGGCACACCAATATGGCGATTTGATCAAGAAGGCGAAACTGAAGGGCCGAGGGCGCTAACCGCCTTCCTTTATCGGCAGAAGAGTTTTGCAAGAGCATTTGGGGGCAGTTTAAGCGATGAACATCATTCTTCTTGGGCCTCCCGGTGCTGGCAAAGGCACTCAGGCGGGCGGTCTGGTCGAACGACACGGCATGGTTCAATTGTCGACCGGCGATATGCTTCGCGAAACGCGCAAGGCGGATACCGAACTGGGCCGGCAGGTTGCCGAAGTCATGGATTCGGGAGCCTTGGTTTCGGATGATATCGTCTCAGCCATGATTGACGCGAAACTGGCGGACATGGCGGCTGAGACTGGCGCTATTTTCGATGGCTATCCACGGACAAAGGCGCAGGCCATCGCACTGGACGAGATTTTGGCCAAGAATGGCCGCAGTCTCGATCATGTTATCGAATTGAAGGTCGACGAAGACGCTTTGGTCGAACGCATTACTGGCCGCTTTTCCTGTGCCAGCTGCGGCGCGCTCTATCATGATACCGCCAACCCGACGCGCGAAGAGGGCAAGTGCGATGCTTGCGGTTCGACCGAGTTCAAACGCCGCGCCGATGATAATGAAGAAACGGTGCGCACGCGGATGCAGGAATATCGCGCGAAAACAGCGCCCATTTTGCCGGTTTATGAAGAACGCGGCATTGTAACGCGGGTTGATGGAATGGCTTCCATTGATGTGGTGAGCGCGGCTTTGGACGATATCCTGACCTAGGAGTTACCGCGCAGAGCGCTGCGCTTTGGCCGCATGTTTGCTCAAAGACTGGCGGGTTTCTCCGGCCTTGGTGCTTTCCACAGGCTTGATTGGCCCCTTGCATCGCGCGGGCACTCCTTTCAAAAAGGCAGGGATGAAACGCTTTTCTCACCTGCAAGCGGCTCGGGCGGTCGCCTTATCCTCCATTCTTGGCGCCAGCCTCGCTCTGGCTTACCCGACCGGATTGAGCGCCGAAGTGGCCGAGACCCGTGCCGATGGCTTTGTTACGCGCGATACGGTGCAAGTTGCGGCTACCCCGCTTGAGGCATGGCTCGCGCTGACCCGTCCTGGCCTTTGGTGGGACAGCAATCACACATGGTCGGGCGATGCCGCCAATATGATGCTGACCCCGCAAGCGGGGGGATGCTTTTGCGAGCGGATACCGGGCGATGACAGCGATAATGCCTCTGCCATTGACGGCAGCGTCCGCCATATGACTGTCGTGCAAGCCTATCCGCTGCGCGTATTGCGGATGCGGGGCGGATTGGGCCCTTTGCAAAGCGAGCCTGCGACCGGTGTTTTGACGATCACCCTTAAAGAGATTGAGGGCGGAACGCGGATCCTTTGGGAATATAATGTCGGCGGCCCCATGCGGTACGAGATCGGCCCGATTTCCAAGTTGGTAGATGGAGTGATTTCGCAGCAATTGGCAGGGCTGGGTGCGCATTTGGGCTTGCTTGAGGGGGCTGCCCCTGCGGCAGAGCCGGCCATTTCTGCTCAGGATTTGAGCTCTTCTGACGCGGGAAGCGCGGTGACCCAATCAGATGCACAACCCGCATCTGATCAAAATCTCTCTTTGGAAGAGCGGATAGATGCGCTAGGCCGTGATGAGTAGCTTTTATAAGGGAAACACATCGCCCCTGGGCGTTTCCCGCTAGACCGCTGTAAAGGCGGCGTTTGATATATCAGTGCCACGAGCACAGGTCGCAATAACGAGAAATCCCTGCCGTGCGCCGGGGAAGAGGAGAATGCGATTATGGCTTCAGTATACGAACGGCATGTTGATCTAGACCAATTTATGCAAGGCGTGAAAAAGCGCAATCCGGGACAGACGGAATTCATTCAGGCTGTGCAGGAAGTGGCGCAGGACATTTACGAATTCATCGAGGACAAAGAGCAATATCACGAGGCACAGATCCTGCGCCGCATTGCCGAGCCTGACCGGGTCATTTCTTTCCGGGTCTGTTGGGAAGATGACAATCACAACATCCGTGTTCAGCGCGGCTACCGGATCCAGAACAACAACGCCATTGGCCCTTACAAGGGCGGTATCCGTTTTCATCCAAGCGTGACTGAAAGCGTGCTTAAGTTTCTGGCGTTCGAACAGACTTTCAAGAACTCGCTAACAGGCCTTCCGATGGGCGGCGGCAAGGGCGGTGCCAATTTCAATCCGCGCGGCAAATCCGATGCAGAAGTCATGCGTTTTTGCCAAAGCTTTATGACCGAACTCTATCGCCATATCGGTCCCGATACGGATGTGCCCGCCGGAGACATCGGCGTTGGTGGCCGCGAGATCGGCTATATGTTTGGCCAGTACAAGCGCATTACCAATCGCTGGGAAGGGGTGCTGACCGGCAAGGCCATGGAATTTGGCGGCAGTGAAATGCGGCCAGAGGCGACCGGCTATGGCGCGGTCTATTTCCTGCAGAACATGCTGAAACATGCAAAGAGCGATGTGGATGGCAAAACGGCGGTTGTTTCCGGTTCGGGCAATGTTGCGACCCATGCCGCTGAAATGATTACGAAGCTGGGCGGGACGGTTGTGACCTTGTCAGATTCGGGCGGGTTCATCCATGATCCGGATGGCTTCACGCAAGAGAAGATTGATTGGGTCAAAGAATTGAAAACGGTCAAGCGTGGCCGGATCAGCGAATATGCCGATCATTTCACCAATGCCTCGTTCCACGAGGGCAAGCGCCCATGGGATGTGCCCTGCGATGTGGCCTTGCCATGTGCGACACAAAACGAGCTGAATGAAGACGAGGCTAAGGCCTTGGTCAAAAACGGTGTGAAAGCGGTGTCGGAAGGGGCCAATATGCCCACTACGCTCGAAGGCGTTAAGGTCTTCCATGATGCCAAGATCATGTACGGTCCGGGCAAGGCGGCCAATGCCGGCGGCGTGGCCGTATCGGGCCTTGAGATGAGCCAGAACTCAGAGCGGATCAGCTGGAATCAGGAAAAGCTTGGCGACATGCTGACCGATCTGATGGAAGGTATTCATGGCAAATGCGTTGAATATGGCGATCAAGGCGGCGGCTATGTCGATTACGTCAAGGGTGCCAATATCGCAGGCTTTAAGAAGGTTGCAGATGCCATGCTTGCCTTTGGCGTCGTCTAGGCGGCCGGGCAATTAGCGGATTCTTGCGCGCAGCCTTAGCTCGAAATTCGGATCACCAGACCCGGTGTCGCCTGCCATGGCGCCGATCGGGGTGATGCGAATATGGGTTACGGCGGGGTCTGTGCCGTCGCCGCTGTCACTCGGCGTGTAACCGAAATTGGTACCATCGGTTGAAAAACTGATGCAATCTGTCGAACTTGCCAAAGAGACAAAGGGGCACGTCAGGCCGGTCGCGGGAGAGCCATCGGTGAAGTCCACTGGGCCGCTGCCTGCTGCGCCGAAATCGCTCACCACAAGGGCGAGCTCTGGCGGCAGCGCATCTGTCACAACGACGCTTTCGTAATTGGGCGGCGCGTTGCCGCTATTGCTGACTGTGATCAGATAATCGACCAAAGCGCCCGGTACGCGAAAGTCGCCGCCCTGCTGATCATCCGCAGCGATCAGCGCTTTGGTTACGTCCAATTCCGCCTCAAGAAGGGCATGGAACGCTTGGCTGAATGAGACAATGCCCACGCGTTCCGCATCGCCAGCGGCAATGGAACGCTCGCCGTCCTGATCAGTGTCTTCATCCACCCGCAGGGTGACGGCGTTGCTGCTCACGGTGCAATTGCGCAGCCATCCGCCATCCGCATTGTTGCGGGAGAGCTTCTTTGCCACCACCACAGGGTTTGAAGCGGTCAGGCCGATGCCTGTGCTCTGACAGCCCTCATCCCATCCGCGAAGGAAAAACCCGCTGGTGACGGAGGCCCAATTGATCGTCGTTCCGGCAGTATTGGGAAAGGAACCCGTGCCGCCTTGCGGAAAGGCGATCCAGCCAATCTGTTCTGAGGTGGGGAAGGGGCCGCTATTGGCTTGGCTGCGATCAATTGCGGCCTGAAAACCTGAAATCGTCGGGCTTTGCACAATCGAGGTGATATGCGGGCGCGACGTGACTTCGGCCACATCGCGGGTTTCGCTGTTGGCAGTTTGCAATTGATGGATCACGGTTGGTGTGCCGGGCAGAGGGGCGGAGAAATTGATCGTCGCCCAGCTGGCTGCGCCTCCGCTAAAACCTGTCCCAAATTGCACAGCGGAGACGTTGGTGCGGCCTGCCTCGATGATTGTCCCATCGGGTAAGACATGGCGTCCCGGTTCGACCGCGATATATTGCGTTGTCATTTCAAGGTGATGTCCATCCCAGCCGTCCGGCTCGAGGATCAGCTCTTCAAAGCCAGCGGTGGTGACGTTGGTGATCCGTACGCTTGCGGATTGGCCGCCGTTCGAATTGGACAAGACAATCACGACCGGCGGGACGTCAAATGTTTGCTGAAACGGGACAAATTGCGGGTCCACCCCGGTTCCGAATGTGTCATGGGCGGTGAATGTGCCGGCCTCGATCCGTCCGGCCGCAGCATCGCTGAGCGGGACCAGCATCGCCGCCGCGCACACCAAAAGAGCCGCGAGCGCGCGAGCCGGAAAAATAAGTAAAGAAGATATACTTCTTGCCATCCGAAAATTCTCGCAAATATAGCTTAAAGAGACGTTAGGGTTCTAGAGGCGCAATGGACCTCTGATTTGCCCGGAAAATCAGGTCGTTTTTCGCTTGATTTTCATGGTGCTGCGCAGGCACACGTTTTGCGCAGTCGCACCTGGGGATGGCGGGGGTGCGCTTCTTGGTTGACGAAGGGGGCGAATCGCCCTAAGCGCGGCTGTCATTCGACAATCGTGGAAGATGTCTATTGGGCGCGGATTTCGCATCCCGTTCGAGACTTAGGATAGCGGCGCTCTTTTGCCCTGCCTTTTTCTATTGTTTGGCCGAATGAATTGTAGCGATGAGATGGGGTGCGCCGCGCCAAGCGGTTTGGCCCTGTGGAGCATGGAGAAATAAGTGGCTCGTATTGCCGGGGTAAATATCCCAACCAACAAACGCGTGATTATCGCGCTTACCTATATTCACGGAATTGGCCGTACATCGGCTGTGCAGATCGCGGACAAGCTTGGGATTGACCATGCGCGCCGCGTGCAAGACCTCAGTGACGAGGAAGTGCTGCGTATCCGTGAAGCGATTGATGCTGATTTCAGTGTGGAAGGCGACCTTCGCCGCGACACAGCGATGAATATCAAGCGGCTGATGGATTTGCGCACCTATCGCGGTCTTCGTCACCGCAATGGCTTGCCTGTCCGCGGACAGCGCACGCATACCAACGCCCGTACCCGCAAGGGTAAGGCCAAACCGATCGCCGGTAAGAAGAAGTAATCCTCTTTGCGGTTTTCCGCCTCAATTGGCGGGATCGCTTAGCGGCTTCTCGATTTTTCGAATTTAGAGGATATCCATTACAATGGCACGCGAACAAGGCCGAGTGCGGCGGCGCGACAAGAAAAACATCACCAGCGGCGTCGCGCACATCAACGCCAGCTTTAACAACACCATGATCACCATCACCGATGCGCAGGGCAATGCAATCAGCTGGTCCAGTGCGGGTATGATGGGTTTCAAAGGAAGCCGTAAATCGACGCCTTATGCAGCGCAGGTTGCCGCGGATGACGCTGGCAAGAAAGCGGCGGAACACGGCGTACGCACTTTGGAAGTCGAAGTGAAAGGTCCGGGCTCGGGCCGCGAAAGTGCGCTTCGCGGACTGGCTGCGGTGGGTTTCACCATCACATCGATCCGCGATGTCACGCCCATTCCGCACAACGGGGTTCGCCCTTCGAAGCGGCGGCGCGTTTGATCCGTTTTTGCCGGCCTTGCGCGCAGACGCGGTGAGGCTGGTACTTTCATTCGGGTCGGACGTTTGGCTAAGGCGCCTCGACCCAGCTTTAATACGGTACAATGGTATCGTGCGAATTTAGGGGAATTTCATGTCCGTCAACACCAAGAACTGGCAGGAACTAAAGAAACCCAACGGCCTTGATATCAAGGAAGGTGGAGACAAGGTCCGTAAGGCGACTTTCACCGCCGAACCGCTGGAGCGGGGCTTCGGTCTGACGCTCGGCAATGCTCTTCGCCGCGTGCTGCTCAGCTCGCTGCAAGGGGCGGCAATCACCTCGATCAAGATCGAAGGCGTATTGCACGAGTTTTCATCGCTCGCGGGTGTGCGCGAAGACGTGACAGACATCGTTTTGAACGCGAAGCAAATCTCGCTCAAAATGGAAGGCACCGGTCAGAAGCGTTTGCAATTGTCGGCCACTGGTCCGGCAGAAGTGAAGGCGGGTGATATCGCTGTATCTGGCGACATTGAGGTCATGAACAAGGATCTGGTGATCTGTCATCTCGATGAGGGCGCGACGCTCAACATGGAACTGACGGCTGACACCGGCAAAGGCTATGCGCCTGCGGTGCAGAACCGACCGGCCGATGCGCCGATTGGCCTGATCCCGATTGACAGCCTTTATTCGCCGGTTCGCAAGGTCAGCTACAAGGTTGAGAATGCACGCGTTGGGCAAGAGCTTGATTATGACAAGCTGTCGCTGACGGTTGAAACGGATGGGACGATTTCCCCGGAAGACGCGGTCGCTTATGCGGCGCGTATCCTGCAGGATCAATTGACCCTGTTTGTCCACTTCGAAGATGGCATTCCGCAGCCTTCGAGCGCGATGATCGGTCAAGCGGCTGAACCTCAGGAAAGCGATACCAATCAGCTCAACCGTTACCTGCTCAAGAAGGTGGACGAGCTTGAATTGTCGGTCCGCAGTGCAAATTGCCTCAAGAACGACAACATCATCTACATCGGCGACCTGGTCCAAAAGACCGAGGCAGAGATGCTTCGGACACCCAATTTTGGCCGCAAGAGCTTGAACGAAATCAAGGAAGTCTTGTCGTCCATGGGGCTTCGACTGGGTATGGATATCCCCGGATGGCCGCCTGAAAACATTGAAGAAATGGCCAAGAAGCTGGAGCAGGAACTGCTCGGCTAATTGGGCGAAAAGGGCTGGGCGGCGCGCCTTAAAGCGTCGCCGGAACTGGGCTACCTCATACGGGCCTTTTACGAACAAAAAGGATTACGAATATGCGTCACGGAATTTCACAGCGTAAACTCAGCCGGAAATCGGGCCACCGTAAGGCTTTGTTCCGCAACATGGCCGCTGCGCTCATCAAACATGAGCAAATAAGCACGACACAGGCGAAGGCGAAAGAACTGCGCCCATATGTCGAGAAGCTTGTTACACTTGCGAAACGCGGCGGTCTTTCCAATCGCCGTTTGGCGATGAGCCGACTTCAGGATGATGCGCAGCTCGCGAAGCTGTTCGACGTTTTGGCTGAACGGTATGCCGATCGCAGTGGCGGCTATACGCGGATCATCAAGGCTGGCATCCGCGCAAGTGACGCCTCTAAAATGGCGATCATCGAGCTGGTTGATCGTGATATCGATGCGCTTGGCAAGGATTCAGGTCCGGTCATGAATGCTGACGAGGAAGAGCTCGCCGAAGCGACTGCCTGATATCATATTCAAGCCAAAGTTATGGGGGCCCGCGGAGTGATCCGTAGGCCCCTTTTCTTTTGTCCGCTGCCCACCTATCTCAAAAGCCATGTTGAAAAAGCTGTCCGCACTCGCGCTTGTCGCCGCATTCTCCACCTCCTGCACGCTCGCTAATGCGCAGGACGCGCAGGCGCAGCTCGATGATCGCTACACGCGCGCTATCGCTGCCGGTTACAAAGCGCTCTTCTTATGCAGCGCAATTGCCAATGCCGAGGCCAATGGAACCAGCCGGACCCCGGAAAGCGTGCACCAGTGGGAATTGACCGGGGTTAAGCCGCCATTGGACGATATCATTCGCGATCTCCCCTACAAAGTGCTGCGCCGCCCGACAGGTGAGATTGCCCATGTCGAGGTCGAGTGGGCCGATGATATGCCGGCGAGGGTTGCGGCCTATTTTGCCGATGAAGGGTGTTCGCATTTGCCAATTGGTGCGCCCGAGACTTGGAGCGATCCTTCGCGCAGCTTTGATGCGGCGGCGGACCAAAGCGAGGAGCCAAATGCGCAGATCCATCTCGCTGGTCCGGTACAGTCACCCGAGGGACCTGTCGCTACGCCATTAGAGAATGCGCTCACACAGGGCTACGGCGCGAAAACGCGCACCACTGCCGCGCTGGTGCTCAAGGACGGCGAATTGGTCGGTGAAGTCTATGCCGATGGCTTTACCCCCGCAACGCCGCAAAGGACGTGGTCAGTGGCCAAAAGCATTGCGGCGACCCTCGTGGGTGCAGCGGTCCATTCCGGTGATGCCGCGACTGATGATCCCGTGGCGCTGAATTATTGGCGGCGCGGCGGCCGGTCGGACCCGCGCAATGCATTGACGATTGATCACATGCTGCGAATGGCATCCGGACGTTACTCGGATACTCCCGGCAACAGCACCGACCCGCTGTATTGGGGCGGGGCGAGCGTTGATGAAAGCGCGACATCATGGCCTATCGTTCATGAGCCGGGCACTGTGTTTCGTTATGCCAATAATGACACGCTGATGGCGATTAAGGCGATTGAGCAATGGCTCTCACATTATTCGCCCGCGGAGTTTTTCGGCAAATTGGGCATGCACCACACCGTCGCCGAAACCGATTTGCGCGGCAGTTATGTCTTGTCCTCGCAGGTCTGGTCGACGGCGCGCGATTTGGCAAAACTCGGGCAGCTTTATATCGATAATGGCACCGCGCCCAATGGCGAACGTGTTCTGCCAGACACTTGGCGCGCCTATGTCTCGGCCCCAACTGGGCCGCAGCCTGATAGCAGCCGGCCTTTTGGATATGGGGCCAGCTTTTGGCTGATGAACAAGAGCGAAGGCGTGCCGAGCGATACATTTGCAGCGTTTGGCAATCGCGGGCAATTTGTCGTGATTGTGCCCAGCCGTAACATAGTGATCGTGCGCCGCGGCGAAGACCCCTCGGGCGCCCGTTTTGATATCGCCGATTTCACCAAGGACGTTCTGTCTGCACTCGGCTAGGCTTGAGCAGACAAGATTGATAGGACGCTATAGTAAAGACTAAGAAGGCCGCTTCCCGATGAACAAAAGACTAGTTTTTTCCGCCTTTGCTCTATGTGCGATTGCCGCCCCTGCGGCGGCCAATGAAGGGGCTGCTTTGCCGCAATATCCAGAAACCCGCAGCCTTGATCTGGTCGAGGAGAAATTTGGTGAGCGGATTGCTGATCCATATCGCTGGCTCGAAAATGACGTTCGCAATGATGCGGAGGTGGCCGATTGGGTCGATGCGCAGAACGCGGTGAGCGCGGCCTATCTGGAGCAAATGCCGGCCAATGATTGGTTCAAACAAACGATTGGCAAACTGCTTGATTTTGAGCGGTTTGGTATCCCGCGTCAGGCGGGCGAGCGCTATTTCTATTCCTATAATTCGGGATTGATGAACCAGTCGCAATATTTCGTCCGCGATGGGCTGGAGGGTGAGGCTCGGCTGCTGCTTGATCCCAATGAGTGGTCGGAAGATGATGCCACGGCGCTGGCGGCGACCGCGCCTTCGCAAAGCGGCCGAACGCTCGCCTTTGCGGTGCAGGATGGCGGCAGTGATTGGCGCACGATCCGCTTTGTTGATGTGGACAGCGGAGAGGTTTTGAACGACCGGCTTGAATGGGCCAAGTTTACCGCGCTGCAATGGGTGGGCGATGAAGGTATTTTGTATTCGCGCTATCCTGAACCCGAGGAAGGGCAGGGTTTTCAGGCCCGCAATTACAATCAGGCGATTTATTTCCACAAGATCGGTACCGATCAAAGTGAAGATCAATTGGTCTACGCAACGCCTGACATGCCGGAACTCGGCCATAGCGCCATAACCTCTTACGATGGGCGCTTTGCCGTCATTTTCAGCCGCACGGGCACAGAGGCCAAGGAAGCCGTCCACATTATCGATCTGGCCGCGCGTTCCGAAAAAGGCTGGCGGGCAATCCCTTTGGTGAGCGAGCTTGCCAATGAGTGGAACCTGATCGAGGGGGTTGAGGGTGAACTCTATTTCGTCACCAATCACGAGGCGCCGCGTTACCGGATCGTGAAAATCGATATGGATGCCGCTGAGCCGCGCTGGGAAACTGTCATCCCGGAAGGCGAACAGCCGATTGACGGGGCCTCGATCATTGGAGGCAATCTGCTGGTCGAGTTTTTGAAAGATGCCGCCTCAAAAGCGAGCATTTTTGATCTGGAAGGCAATCCGAAAAGCGCAATCGAGATGAACGGGCTGGGCAGCGCAGGCGGATTTTTGGGTTCGCCCGCTAATCCCGAGACTTTCTATTCATTCACCAGTTTCAATCGGCCCTCGACGATTTACCGGCTCAATCTTGATACCAATGAGACCGAAATATTTGCCGAGCCGGAATTGGGTTTTGACCCGTCCGACTTTGCCGTTGAGCAAGTGTTTTACAGCTCTAAGGACGGCACCAAAGTGCCCATGTTCATCGTCAAACGCAAAGACGTGACCGGGCCCGCCCCGACCTTGCTTTACGGCTATGGCGGGTTCGACATCTCGCTCACGCCAGGGTTTTCGGGCACCCGCATGGCATGGCTGGAGGCGGGCGGCGTGTTCGCGCTCGCGAATATTCGCGGCGGCGGTGAATATGGCAAGGCGTGGCACGATGGCGGACGGCGCGCCAATAAACAAAACGTGTTTGATGATTTCATCGCGGCGGGCGAATATCTCAAGGCCGAAGGGATCACCAGCGCGGACGGGCTCGCCATTCAAGGCGGCTCCAATGGCGGTTTGTTAGTCGGTGCCGTAGTCAATCAGCGGCCCGACCTTATCAATGCAGCCAATGCAGCGGTTGGGGTTATGGATATGCTGCGCTTTGACCAATGGACCGCCGGGCGGTTTTGGGTTGATGATTACGGCTATCCGGACCGCGAAGAAGATTTCAAAGTGCTGCGCGCGTATTCACCCTATCACAATATTGAGAGCGGGGCGCAGTACCCGCCAATGCTGGTCACAACGGCCGATACTGATGACCGCGTTGTTCCGGGGCACAGTTTTAAATACACCGCTGCCTTACAAGCGGCGGACGTAGGAACGGCTCCGCAGATCATTCGGATCGAGACTCGGGCAGGGCACGGTTCGGGCAAGCCGATTGATAAGGTGATTGAGGAATATGGCGATATTCTGAGCTTTTTGGCCTATCACACAGGCTTGCAACCAGCGGCGAAATAAGCATTTTCTTGGTGCTTCGGGGGTGCTGTTCAGGTAAAGCTCTATTTTCCTGAACGACACCTGTCGATGCAATTCAGTCTCATCTCACAGCGAATCGCTTAGTCCTCATTGCACGCCAACACGCTCCCCGTTTTGGCCGAAGATGAGGAAGAGACGATGACCCCTACACCTAAGAGCTTTGTTGCATCCCTGGCAGCCGGCGCGATGGCATTGACGTCTGCTGCACCTGCATTTGCCAATGACCGCCGCGATCGCGGTATTGACGCTGGCGACGTGATTGCCGGTGCCGTTATTCTGGGCGGCATTGCCGCAATTGCTTCGGCAGTGGGCGGCAAAGACCGTTACCGCGATAATTATAGGTCGGGCCGCTACGACAATTCACGCAGGCTGAGCCGCAATAATGCACGGCGCGTAGTCGAGCGCTGCGTCAGGGCGGCTGAGGCCGATGCCCGCCGCTATGGCTACCGCTATGCTGATGTGACGCAAATCCGCGATGTAGACCGCACGCGTTACGGATGGCGCGTGAAGGGCCGGCTGGTGGTCGAGGATGGTTACTCACGCGGACGTTATCGCGGGGCAAACTATGACCGGAATGACCGGAATTATCGCTCGAACAATTACCGCACTTCGGACAGGGGCAAGTTCACTTGCCATGTCGAGCGAGGCCGGGTTGCCAATGTCAATTACAGCGGGATCCGCGGCCTTCGCTGAAGACCACGAGACTAAAGAACTCACAAAGCTTGGGATCGCATGTTGAGCATACGCTTGATCGGTCTCTCGCGGTTAGGCCGGGTTTCGCTGGCTCAGGCGCACCCACCCAATGATCATCCCCCGATCATGCAAATGGGCAGGTGAGGCGCGGTTTAATCGAACGGGCGGTTCAGGCTGGCGACAGTCTGGACCGCCTAACTGTGTGCAATTATCCATTTTTCCGTCTGGGTGGGCGGGGACAACAGGGAAATAGCTATGACAAAACCCACAATGTTGACCAAACCTGTCCTGCTCAAGACAATCCCAGCAGCAATGGCGAGCCTTTCGATGGTCGCGGCACCAGCTAGCGCTGCTCAATTGCCCGTTACTCCGGCAGTACAAACGCAATCTGTATCAGCGGATGTGTTTGGTTCTGCGCCAGCGAATGCTGATGCTGTCTGGAGTGACGAGGCAGTTACGACCGATTGGTTCGGCTATCGCGGATTTGGGCGCTATGGGCGTTATCGCCATCGCAACCGGGTGGATGCAGGCGATGTCATTGCCGGTGTTCTGATTATTGGCGGGATCGCTGCAATTGCCAGCGCAGCCAGCAATAACAACAACCGCAATCGGCGCAGCCGCGACGTGGATTATCGCCGCGACCGTGAAGTTCGTTCAGACGACCGGCGCGGCAATGCGCGTTCGTCGGCGGGCTCCTCCGGTCTTGATCGCGCGGTGTCCATGTGCAGGAACGCGATTGAACGCGATGTGCGCATTGACAGCGTCGATGGTGTGACACGCACCGGATCGGGCTGGACCGTTACCGGCGCGATATTTAATGGCACGCCGTTCACGTGCCAGATCGGTCCCGATGGGCAGATTGACCGGGTTGATTATGCATTGGCCAGCAATGCCCCTGCGAATACGCCAGTTGTGGATCGCCAATATGATGACAGCCGTTATCAAAGCGCGTGGAACGGCGTCGAAGGCAATGATCGCGATGCGAGTAATTCGGCTTCCAACAGTTCTGGCGGCGAAAATGAGCGGGCTGACACGCGTCTTGCCCGGGCTGAACTGACCGAAACCGGTCAGCAAGCCCGCCAGCAAGCACCGCAGGTTGAGCAGATCGATACAAGCGAGGCTCTGCCCGCCTATCCCGGCGCGCCGGTTGACGGCGATCTGAACGACTAGGTCTCGGCCAAACCTGCGCTTGTGGCTCGCATTGGCGTAAAACTCGACCGCCAATGCTCTCACCTGGCCTAGCCGTGTAGAACGCTGCCAATATGGCCGGCCACCGCGATACAATCGAGGTCAGACCAGAGCGGTCCCATGACTTGCATGCCGCAAGGAAGGCCTGCTGTTTTCCCTTTGCTCTCGTCTGAGCCGACCGGAACAATCGTCGAAGGCAGATTGGGGAAAGTGGCGAGGCCGGCCCAAACCAACCCCAAACCGCCCGGCATATCGCGGCCATTTATCTCGATTGTCTTGGCAAAAACGGCGCCCTCAACATGCGGGATGGCCAGCACAGGGGCTGGCGGGGCGAGCACAAAATCGTAAGCTTCAAAAAGCCTCGCCCATTCACGTGATTTGAGCGCTTGCGCGTCGAGCAAGTCGAACCAGTCTGTCGCGCTCGCTCGTTTGCCATTGGGCGCAGGGGCGCCGCGTGCCATGCAAATGTTGAGCATGCGCAGATAATCGCTTTGCTGCTGGGCAAGATCGGGGACCAGATCACTGCTGCGGTCAACCACCGCGCCCGCATCTTCAAGCCTGCCTGCGGCGGTTTCAATAGGCGAACGCACTGCATCATCGAGCGGTGTGTCCGGATAATCGAGCAGGAGCAGGAACCGGCATTGATCAAGCGGCTTTGCCTTGCGCAGCAGCGGCCGCGTCGCTGTGACTTGCATCAAAATATCAAGATCAGCCGCGCTGCGGGCCAAGGGGCCGGGCACTGATAAGGCGCCGTCATGCGCAGCGCTCGCCGTGAAGGCCGGGTGCTGATGCCCTTCTTTGCTCATTAAGCCCCAGCTCGCCTTGTGACCCCATACCCCGCTGAAATGGGCAGGCACGCGAACCGATCCGCCAATATCGGTCCCAACCTCGCACGCGACCATGCCCGAGGCGACTGCAGCGGCGGAACCACCCGATGATCCGCCGGGCGAGCGCGCGTGATTATGCGGGTTGTTGGTCCGCCCATAGACTTCATTGTGCGATTGCCAATCGCTAAGGTCGAGGGGGACATTGGTTTTGCCGATCAGGATTGCGCCTGCATCCTTGAGCTGGCGCACAATTTGCGCATCGCGCTGTGCGATATTATCGGCAAATTGGGCGTGCCCGAATGTGGTGGGCAGTCCTGCAATGTCGAAGCTTTCCTTGATCGTCATGGGCACGCCAAACAGCGGTTGATCATCGCGCGGGGTCTGGCCGTCCATCGCCTTGGCGGTTTCCAGCGCACGCTCAAAATCGGTGACAGCGACCGCGTTGATATGCGCGTCCAGCTTCTCAATCCGGGCAATGGCATGCCCTACAGCCTCGCTGGGGGAGATGTCGCCCGCGCGTATCGCCGCAGCCGTTTCGAGCGCGCCGGGTTTGTCGGTCAATTGCGGATAGGCCATGGGTCACACTTTCTCACACTTGCGTGACGCAGGTCTAGCGCGCTTTGCGCCGCATCCCAAGCTCCATCAATTGCGCGGGAGCGAAGCCGCGGCGCGGCTTTACATATGGATCGGCTTGCCCGTGACCGCCATCGCTGCCTCTTTCATGGCTTCGGCATGCGTTGGATGCGCGTGACAGGTGTAAGCGATATCCTCGCTCGTCGCGCCAAATTCCATCGCAATTCCCGCCTCGGCAATCATGGTGCCTGCCACGCTGGCGATGCACCAAACACCCAGCACGCGGTCGGTTTCGGCATCGGCAATGACTTTCACAAAGCCATCAGGCTCGTGATTGGTCTTGGCCCGGCTGTTGGCCATCATCGGGAACTTGCCGACCTTGACCTTTGCCTTGTCGCCGCCCGCCGCCTCGATCGCTTGTTCGGTGGTGAGGCCAACACCGGCAATTTCGGGCAGTGTGTAGACGACGCTGGGGATGACATCGTGGTTTACAATGCCGGTCTCGCCAGCGATATTTTCTGCAACCGCAATCCCTTCATCCTCGGCCTTATGCGCGAGCATGGGGCCAGGAATACAATCACCGATTGCCCAAACGCTGGGCACGGCGGTGCGGAAATCATGACTGGTTTCAATTTGACCGCGGTCATTGGTCTCTAGGCCGATCGCATCAAGCTTCAGCCCTTCTGTATTGGGCCTGCGCCCAATGGAGACCAGCACACAGTCCGCCTGCATCGTCTCTGCTTCGCCGCCCGCTGCCGGCTCTAGCGTGAGGCTGGCCTTTTTGCCCTTAACAGTGACGCCGGTGACTTTCGTGCCGAGCTTGAAATCAATGCCCTGTTTCTTGAAGACCTTGCGTGCATCCTTGCGGATATCGCCGTCCATGCCGGGCAGGATTTCATCGAGGAATTCGACGCAGGTGACTTGCGCGCCAAGACGCCGCCAAACACTGCCCAGCTCCAGCCCGATAACCCCGCCGCCGATGACCACCATGTGTTTGGGTACAGCGGCCAGTTCGAGCGCGCCGGTGCTGTCGACAATAATGCCTTTGCCATTGTCAACCTCAACACCCGGCAAGGGTGTGACAGACGATCCGGTGGCGATCACGATATCCTTGGCAGTGGCGGTTTCCTTGCCCACTTTGACGGTGTTCGCATCGACAAAGCTGGCAAGACCCTTGAGCCAAGTGACCTTGTTTTTCTTGAACAGAAACTCGATGCCTTTGGTCAGGCCATCGACTGCATCAATCCGTTGACCATGCATCTTTTCAAGGTTGAGCTTCGGCTTTACCTCAATCCCCATATCGGCCATCGCGCCATTGGCGGCCGCGTCGAAATATTCGCTGGAATGCAGCATCGCCTTGGATGGGATACACCCCACATTGAGGCAGGTTCCGCCCAGCGTATCGCGCGCTTCTGCGCAAGCGACCTTCAGGCCCAATTGCGCCGCGCGGATCGCCGCGACATAGCCGCCGGGACCAGCGCCGATGATGAGAACATCGTAATCGTAAGAGTGGTCAGTCATTCCAGCAGTCCTTACAAATCAATCAGCATCCGGGTCGGATCTTCGATTGCGTCCTTGATGATCTTGAGCGCGGTCACCGCCTCGCGCCCGTCAATCAGGCGGTGGTCATAGGACAGCGCGATATACATCATCG
>CAZDHB010000044.1:20285-22657 GCA_964505255.1 uncultured Porphyrobacter sp. | reverse complement strand
GCAGCACTGAGATCAGCATGGACTGCTGGCCTCAGCCGCCACTTAAAAAGCGCAATTAACGCATGCGATGATCAGGCAAATGTAACCCGCTTGCCATCATCGGACTTGCGCGCCCTAAGGCTTGCACCGATTGCTCCGAAACCAAGGATCATCATCAGCCAAGTGCCCGGCTCTGGCACTGCGCCTGCGCCGGTCGTGTAAAGAACCGCGTTGGAGAAGCCCATGGCGTTATCAAGCGTCACTGACGAAACCCCGACAGCGCCAAAATCAAATTCCCAAAAGACGGTGGAGTTACCCGCTGGCCCGCCGCAAGAGCGAGCGCTGCGATTTTAGTGATTTTCATAGTAAAACCCTCAAAAATAATCGAAATGCCACCCGAACAGTCGATATTTGCGGATTTTTATCCCTGATTAACTATAAATCACAATGTGGCTGCCGTGAATTGTAAATTAACGACAAATAAAAGCACGCGAGGCTATTCCTCGCCCATCCGAAGCGCCGCGATAAAGGCCTCTTGCGGGATAGAGACATTGCCATACTCGCGCATTTTGGCCTTGCCCTTTTTCTGTTTCTCCAAGAGCTTTTTCTTACGAGAAATGTCGCCGCCATAGCATTTGGCGGTCACATCCTTGCGCATCGCAGAGATTGTCTCGCGCGCGATGATCTTCCCGCCAATCGCTGCCTGAATGGGGATTTTGAAAAGATGCCGCGGGATGAGGTCTTTCAAGCGCTCGCACATGCCCCGCCCGCGATCCTCGGCAACGCCGCGATGGACGATCAATGACAAGGCATCGACCGGCTCGTTATTGACCAGGATGTTCATTTTGACCAAATCGCCTTCACGCAGGCCGATCTGCTCATAATCGAAGCTGGCATAGCCGCGCGAGATACTCTTCAGCCGGTCATAAAAATCGAACACCACCTCGTTAAGCGGCAATTCGTAGCTGACCTGGGCGCGGCCCCCGACATAGGTGAGATCGGTTTGAACACCGCGCCGGTCCTGACACAATTTGAGGATCGCTCCGAGATATTCATCGGGGGTGTAAATCACCGCTTTGATCCATGGTTCCTCAACCGCCAGAATGCGGTTCACATCAGGCCAGTCAGCCGGATTGTGCAATTCAATCGTGGTTGCTTCTTCGGTTTTGGTTTTCGCCAATTGCAACCGGTAAACCACGCTCGGCGCAGTGGTGATGAGGTCCAGATCATATTCCCGGCTCAGCCGTTCCTGAATGATCTCGAGGTGGAGCAAGCCCAAAAAGCCGGCTCTAAAGCCAAAGCCGAGCGCCGCTGAGGATTCCATTTCAAAACTGAAGCTCGCGTCATTGAGGCGCAGCTTGCCTATACTCTCGCGCAGCTTTTCGAAATCCGCCGCATCAACGGGGAAAAGCCCGCAAAAGACAACTGGCTGAACTTCCTTATAGCCGGGCAAAGGATCGCTTGCCCCGCCCTTGACCGAGGTGATGGTGTCACCGACGCGGGCTTGCTCCACCTCTTTGATTTGCGCCGTGATAAAGCCAATCTCGCCCGGCCCGATTTCCGGCAGATCCGTGCGTTTCGGCGTAAAACAGCCCACCCGGTCGATCAAATGCTCGGTGCCGCCCTGCATGAATTTGATGTTCAGCCCTTTTTGGAGGACGCCATCAATCACTCTCACCAGGATCACCACACCGAGATAAGGGTCATACCAGCTATCGACGAGGCTGGCGGTGAGCGGCGCGTCCCGGTCACCTGTGGGCGGCGGGATGCGTGCCACGACGGCTTCCAAGACGTCATCAATGCCGATGCCGGTCTTGGCGCTGGCCATGGCCGCATCCGAGGCGTCGAGCCCGATAACCTCCTCGATCTCTTCTTTGACGCGTTCCGGTTCCGCGGCGGGCAAGTCGATTTTGTTGATGACCGGCACAATTTCATGATCATGCTCGATTGACTGATAGACATTGGCGAGTGTCTGCGCCTCTACCCCTTGGGCCGCGTCAACCACCAGCAAAGCACCCTCACAGGCGGCGAGCGAGCGAGAGACCTCATAGGCGAAGTCCACATGGCCCGGCGTATCCATGAGATTAAGCTCGTAGGTTTCGCCATCTTTGGCGGTGTAGTTCAGACGCACGGTTTGCGCCTTAATGGTAATGCCGCGTTCGCGTTCAATATCCATATTGTCGAGCACTTGCTCGCTCATCTCGCGTTCGGTCAGCCCGCCGCAAGCCTGAATCATCCGATCGGCAAGGGTGGATTTGCCGTGGTCGATATGAGCAATAATGGAAAAATTGCGGATTTTGGAGAGATCAGTCATTTCACGCGCCGCCTTAGCGGGCAGAGCGATGCGCGCCAAGCACGCTTATGCATATTTGCGCGGCTCAAAGCGGGTTTTT
>CAZDHB010000044.1:6629-20185 GCA_964505255.1 uncultured Porphyrobacter sp. | reverse complement strand
GTCTGATCTGGCGCGTTCGGCGAAAGCGCAAACTTGGGATAGCTTTTCGGCTTGCTTGGCAGCTTGGCCGCAGCCTTTTGTGCAGCCTTGGAGCCGAGCGCCTCGTGAGGCACGCCTGCTTCGGCCAGTTCAAACGGGCTGACCCTGTGCCGGGTACACAGTCCCCCTGCCCCGTCATCGACCAATTCTTGCTCAAACTCGACGCCTTGCGTGTCCTCCATAGTGCGGCGAACACTGGCCACAGCCAATTGCCCCTCGCCAAAGTCGAGGACAAAGGCCGTGCCCACAGGCACATTATCGAGGCCTTGGATCATCGCGCCTGAACGCGACAGATTGCGCAAGGTTACGTCGTAATAATGGTCCTCGTGAATGATCCCGATTTTGCGGAACACTGTGCGGCGACTTGCCCGCTGCGACCCGGCATCGGTCGGCGCGAGCGTCCACTCATCAGCGTCAAGCGCTTGCTGCACCGCTTCGGCATCGAGCGCATCGGAGAAGACAAAGCCCTGCACGGTGTTGATCCCGTGAGACTTTAGCTTCTCCATCAACTCAATCGCGTGAATGCCGGACGCGCCGGTTTCCATACCCATCGCCCCGGCAAGGGTCGTGATGGCGCCCACCATTTTCATGTCGCCCATTTCGTCACTCACGGTAGGTTCGAAATAGTTGGAACCGATATTGAGTGCGCTGAACGGGGCCCGGCGCAAATAATTGAGCGAGGAGAGCCCGCTACCGAATTGGTCGAGGGTCAGCCGAACACCGATTTTGAACAGTTCTGCCAGCGATTTATCGACCACGCTGCTATCGCCGCGAAGGATCGACTCGTCCAATTGCAATTCAAGCCGGGAGGCCGCGAAATTTGTCTCGCGCAGAATGTCTTCAACCAAATCGCAAAAGCCATTGGCCGAGAATTGGACGGCGGAAACCTTGATTGCAAGCCGGATGGATTGAGGCCAAGCCGCCGCCGTTTCGCAGGCCTTGCGCAGTCCCCATTCACCGATTGGAATGATCAGACGGCTGCCTTCTGCAATGGGCAGGAAGGTCGCTGGCTCTACCCGCCCGCGATCCGGATCGACCCAGCAATATTGGGCCTCAAGACCAACCACGCGGTTTCCTTCGACCGAGACGATCGGCTGGTATTCCAGAGTGAATTGACCGTTCTCTATCGCTGCGGAAAGATCTTCCTCCATCCGCTTGCGCAAATTCGCGTCATGCTCGAGATCCAGCGCGTAGAAGCGAAACTGGCCCCTGCCCCCGTTTTTCGATGCGTACAGCGCCAGATCGGCTGCGCGCGTCAGTTCCTCACGGCTGTCCCCGTCGAATGGGGCAATTGCAATCCCGACCGAACAGCCGATTGTCGCCCGGCCATCGTCGAGCGAATAGGGCTGCGACAGCATGGCAATGATCTTCTTGGCAATCTCGCCCAGCTCTCCGCGATCATCAACGTCAGGCATCAGCACCTGAAATTCGTCTCCGCCCAACCGGCCGATTTCGCCCTGCCCTCCGGTGGCGCTTTGAAGGCGCTCTGCCACTTGCTGCAACAATTGATCGCCTGCGGCATGGCCCAAAGTGTCATTGACCTGTTTGAAATGGTCCAGATCGAGCATGAACAGCGCGCTGGGTCGCTCGGTATTGCGGAAAGCGGTCAGGGTAGAATTGATCCGCATTTCCATGCGGTGACGGTTGGCAAGCCCGGTTAGCGAGTCAAACTGGGCGAGGCGCGAGGCTTCTTCCGTGCTGCGGTATTCATCCGTGATGTCAAAGGCGCTGCCGCGAAAACCGCAGAATTTGCCGCCCATTACAATTGGCCGGCCAGACAGGCGCATCACAAGATCGGGGGCTTCATCGTCATCGCCGCTAACCGAACTGACGGTTAAATTGGCAAAGCTTTTGCGCGTGCCTAGTTTCAGACCAAGCGAACGGCCGTCGGTTTCACCGCCAGCGGGTACGAATAGGGATTGCAGCGGCTTGCCGATCAATCGGTCAAGATCTGATCCCAGCCGATCCGCGATTGAGGCGCTGACATAAGTGAGCTGTCCTGCAGAATCGGTTGCCCAGAACCAGCTGATGCCGGTGTCTTCGAGCTCGTCAACGATGGCCAGTTTCTCCGCATCGCCAACCGTAGCGGCTCGCGCGGCAGTTCCCCGGCCTTTGCCAGAGCCTTTTCTTTTAAACAGGTCAGAAAAGGGCAACTCGCCCATTATGCGGTCCTCGCCGGTAACTGTGTTGCAAGTAACGGCTAGGCTGGAATGGTTAGTATTAGCCTAATTCCTGCTGGCAAAACCGCGATAAAACCCGCCCGACATGGCCAATAGGTTAAATCTTGTTGCCAATTCCGCCACCGACGCGGGGAGCAGACACCTCAACTTCAAGGAATTTCTTGGCAATTTGCCCGCCGTTTTTGCCTTCCATCAGCATAGCGAATGCATTTTGCTGAAGGGCTTCTAATGGCCGGCCAGCGGCCTCAATCTCATAAGGTGACACACGGTGACGTGTGCACAGTCCGTCAGCACCATCACTGATGAGCGGCGTCTCAAATTGGACACCCTGACGGCTGCCGATCGACCGCACAACAGTGCAAACAGCCAATTGGCCCTCACCCAGATCGAGCACGAATTGCGTGCCCACAGGAACATCAGCAATGCCCTCAATCATGGCGCCGGTTTTCGACAGGTTGCGCATCACCGCGTTGTAGCGCGCATCCTCGTGAATGACCCCGATCCTGAGATATACCGTGCGGCGGTCCGAGCGATAATTCGCAGGCCCGCGCGCCTCATATTCAAGCTCGCCGCTTTCCAGCTTTTCCAGCACATCGGATTGCGGCATTCCGGGCGCAAAAATATACCCTTGAATTGTGTCCGCACCGCGTTTTTTGACAAGCTCCAGCTCGTCCTGCGTCTCGACACCCTCGGCAACGGTTTCCATGCCAAGCGCATGCGCAAGGCTCACGATGGTGGTAATAATCGCGGCGTTGTTATTATCATCTTCGGTCGAGCCGCGCACGAAGCTCTGGTCGATCTTGATTTTGTCGAATGGTGCATTGCGCAGATAGCTAAGCGAGCTGTATCCGGTGCCAAAATCATCCAGCGCGAGCTCTACTTTAAGCTCTTTGAGCTCTTTAAATATCCGCTCGGCCCGATCAACATCGGATACGAACACAGATTCAGTGATTTCCAGCACAAGCCGCTCGGGCGCCAAGCCCGAACTCATCAACGCCGTCTCGACAATATGCGGAAAATCATCATGGGCAAATTGAATGGTCGAGACATTCACCGCCACTTTCAAATCAAAGGGCCAAGCGGCGGCCTCATGACACACCCGTTTGAGCGCCCACTCGCCCATCGGCTTGATGATATCGATATCCTCAGCAACAGGAATAAACAGGCCCGGTGAAACCGCACCGCGTTCCGGATGCGTCCAACGGATGAGTGCCTCAAACCCTTTGACCTTGTGCGTTTTCGAACTGACCAGAGGCTGGTAATGCATTTCCAGCTCGTCCTTAACCAGCGCGTCGCGCAAATCTTCTTCGAGCTGGCGGCGCATTTTCGCCCCGTCCTCAAGCTCGGAAGCGTAAAACCGGTATTGGCCCCGGCCACCGTCCTTGGCGGCATAAAGGGCCAAATCGACTGCCTTAATCAGTCCCTCGGTTTCGACCCCATCATACGGGGCAATCGCAACCCCGATTGAGGTGCCGATAATCGCGCGCGAACCATCAATCGAATAAGGCTGCGAGATCATCTGGATCAGCCTTGCGGCCAAATCGCCCAATTCGCCGCGGTCATCGATATCGGGCAGAATGATTTGAAACTCATCGCCGCCCAGACGCCCGATTTCACCCCGGTCACCGATGATCCGTTTGAGCCGCGCGGCAACCTGTTTGAGCAGCTCGTCACCTGCAGGGTGGCCAAGCGTATCGTTCACTTGCTTGAAGCGGTCCAGATCGAGCATCAAAACCGCACAAGAGCGCTTGAGCATCTGGTCTTCTTTGAGCCGCTTCGCGAGTTGCTCTTCCATCCGGTGGCGGTTGGCCAGCTCGGTCAGCGAGTCATATTGCGCCAGCCGCTCTGCATTGAGTTGCTGTTCGCGCGTGGAGGTCACGTCTTTCGCATAACCGCGATAGCCGGAGAAATTGCCCTGCCGATCAAGCTTGGGCTTACCATCGATTTCCCACCAGACCTCGGCGCCTTCACGTTCGACGCGCACAACCATTTTGTTGATCGTATTGCGCGCCTTGACCAGGAAAGTCAGCGACCTTTGGCTGCGATCTTGATCGGCATGCCGGTCCGGTTTGAAAATATCGGTGAATTGCTGACCAATGATTTCCGACTTTTCGACATTGAGGTTGTGGCAGGCTACATCCGTGATGTAAGTAACGCGCCCTTGTGCATCGGTTGCCCAAAAAATCCCAAGACCCGCTTCTTCGAAACTGTCGAGCAGCTCGATCCGGCGCGCGGAATCACTCGCGCTGATCGGAGAAAGCTGCGGCTCAGCCGCTTCACCCCGGCTTGATGAATCGCTCCGCGAGAAAAGATTGCTGATCGACACAAAGGGCCCTTGAAAAAAAAGAATTGAAGCCCGCGTAAAACGGCCTCATTTCGACTGTTCTTGCACTAACGAGAATTGGTTGATGAATGAATAACCGCCTCATTTGCAGTCAAACTCAGCCATTTTTCATGACCTAGCCCTTTGATCAGCTTGCCAGTGCGGCATTCGCGCGGCATGTTCCCCGCTAAGCAGTGCATTCGGCCAGGGCGTTTATGCGTCACCGCAGAGCCGAAGCGCTCAAAAGAAACGATGGGATGGCCACTCAGCCGAGCGTGCTTTGGCCATGCGAGGGGGAACAAAACGCCTATGCGGCATATCGCGATTATCGGGTCTGGGCCTGCTGGATATTACACAGCAGAGGCCGCGTTAAAGGAATGGGGCGAAGATGTGCATATCGATGTGTTCGACAGCCTTCCGGTTCCTTACGGCCTCATCCGGACCGGGGTTGCGCCTGACCACCAATCGATCAAGGCCGTGTCGCGCCGCTATGAGAAGGCTGCCTTGTCGGACAATGTCCGGTTTGTTGGCAATGTTACCATAGGTCAGGACGTCACCATCGCCGAACTTGGCGCGCTGTATGATGCGACCGTGCTGGCCACCGGGGCACCCAATGACCGGCAATTAGGGATGGAGGGTGAGGATTTGCCCAATGTCTTTGGCAGCGCCAGTTTCGTGGGCTGGTATAATGGGCATCCACAATTTGCTGATCTGAAGCCTGATTTTTCGGGTCGGCATGCTGTGGTCATTGGGATGGGGAATGTGGCGCTCGATGTTGCCCGGATCCTGAGCAAGACTGAGGCCGAATTTGCCGGCTCGGACATTGTCGCGCATGCGCTTGATGCCTTGCGCGGCAGCAATCTGGAAAGCATTACGATCATGGGACGGCGCGGGCCGCATCAAATCATGATGACGCCCAAGGAATTGGGCGAATTGATGCATCTTGAGCGGGCCAGCCCGCATGTCGACCCACATGATTTGCCCGAGGAAGGCGAGGACGCTTTGCTCGAGCCGGGCTTGCGCAAATCGGTCAATCATTTGCGCAGTTTTGCCGCAATCCCCGCAAACATCCATGGTGAAAAACCGATTGAACTCAGCTTTGATTTCTTCGCCAGCCCTCTGAAAATCCACAGCGAAAATGGCGCGGTTAGCGGCGTCGAGGCCGAGCGAACCAAGGTCGAGGCGGGCCGCGCGATTGCCACTGGCGAAACCTATGTCATACCTGCCGATCTTGTGATCAGCTGCATTGGTTACCGCACCTCCCCCATCGACGGCGTCCCATTTGACGAAAGAGCGGGCAAATTTGCCAATTCCGAGGGGCGCATTCTGCCCGGCCTTTATTGTGTCGGTTGGGCCAGAAGGGGGCCATCGGGCACAATCGGGACAAACCGGCCGGACGGCTACGGGATTATCGAATTGATAGCAGAGGACATTGGCCCGGGCGACCGCAAGCAAGGCCGCGCGGGGTTCGATGCTTTGGCTGAGGAACGCGGTCTACAACTGGTGACTTTCCGCGATTGGAAGAAAATCGAGGAAGCCGAAACCGCTGCTGCGCGCAGTGAGTCCCCGCGCGAGAAGTTTGTCGATATTGAGAGCATGATCGCGGCGGCTCAAGCTTGAATACCGCATGTCTATTTGCGGCTCATACGCGCAGCCTGCGTTGGCCGCATAGGGCGGCGCCAAAGCCTGCTTGCAATGATAGGCCTCAAGACGCATGATCACAGCACAGGTTTTTGAGGGGAAAGCGCCAGCGCCCCGGCAAAAGCGCCTCACAGCGGGTCCATTTTCATAGGAGCTTTGACGTAAATGCCTCAACTACATGACGAAGCCGCACAATCCACCAGCGCCCTTGGCCCTCTGGTCGGTTTGACCCGTGAGGATATTTTGGGCGCGGTCGCTGTTCTGCTGCGTGAAACGGCGTCTGATCCGGCCCGGATGATGAAGCATTCACAAGCCATGAGCGATGACATGATCAAGATCATGACTGGCAAAAGCGATTTGGCACCCGACCCCAAGGACAAGCGCTTCAAAGATCAGGCTTGGCAATTTAACCCCTTCATGCGCGCCGGAATGCAATATTATCTGGCTGTTCAAAAAGGCATGGCCAATTGGCTCGAGGATTTGGAACTGGATGATCTGGAGCGTGACCGCGCGCGCTTCATCTCCAACATCATCATTGATGGCGTTGCGCCGACGAACACTCTGATCGGCAATCCCACCGCACAGAAAATCGCCATCGACAGCGGCGGGCTGAGCCTGATCAAGGGCCTCAAAAACGCCTATGATGACATTGTTCACAACCGCGGCATGGTGAGCCAGGTTAATAAGAAGCCGTTCAAACTGGGCGAGAATATCGCCACCAGCGAAGGTTCCGTGGTGCTGCGGACCGATATGATGGAACTGATCCATTACGCCCCAACCACGGATGAGGTCCATGCGATCCCGCAGCTAACCATTCCGCCACAAATCAACAAGATGTATATTAATGACCTCAGCCCAGAGAAATCCGTTGTTAAATATCAAGTCGAAAATGGCATCCAAACCTTTGTAATTTCTTGGAAAAATCCCACCAAGGAAGAGGGTCATTGGGATATGGCTGATTATGTAGGCGCCTGCCGCGAGGCGATGGAGGCGGTTGCCAAGATCACCAAGTCGAAGAAGGTCAATGTTTCGGCGGGATGCTCTGGAGGACAAACCGCGGCGATGCTGGCCAGCAAAATGGCGGCCGACAAGGATGACCTTTTGGGGGCATTGACGCTGATGGTGTGCGTGCTTCACCCTAAGCAGAACGACATTGAGGCAGGCAGCCTGATATCGGACAATGGTCTGAAATTGGCGCGCCGCCGCGCCGACAAAAAAGGCATCATCAAAGGCGATGATCTCGCGCGCAGTTTTGCTTGGCTCAGGCCAAACGACCTGATCTGGAATTATGTCATCAACAATTACCTGCTGGGCCAAGATCCGCCCGCGTTTGATGTGTTGTTCTGGAACGCGGATGCAACCAATCTTTCCGCCAGCCTGATGGGCGATTTTTTGACTATATTTGAGACACTTGCCTTTACCAAGCAAGGTGAAGTCGAGATGGTCGATCACCCGATTGATCTCACAAAGGTCACAAGTGATCTGTTTGTTCTGGGCGGCGTTACTGATCACATCACGCCGTGGAAAGCCACCTATCGCTCGACCCATTTGTTCGGGTCAAAAGATGTCACATATGTCCTCTCGCATTCGGGCCATATGCAGGCGATCTTGAACCCGCCGGGCAATCCCAAAGCGAAGTATTACCTGCCCGCCAAGAAGGCCAAAAACATGCCGGAAACAGCCGATCAGTGGCTTGAGACGACCGAAGAGGTTGCCGGCAGCTGGTGGCCCTATTGGATGGAATGGCTGCAACAACGCTCTGGCGAGAAGAAAAAGGCACCGAAATCGCTCGGCAACAAGGCTTATCCGCCGCTTGAGGCCGCACCGGGCCTCTATGTGCTGGAACCGTGCTGACCGCTGCTGCACCTTACGCACAAGCACAGATACCGCTGGATATGAAAAACTGACGCAGCTCTGGATAAATGGTCCCGAAACAGGACTGGTTCATCATCATGCTGCTAATGCGCCGAAAATTCAGTATTTTTAAGACCAGCCCCCATCGCTCGCCGCGGGGTTTTTCTTACACTAGGTGAGCATTCGGGGAAGGACTCCATTATGGCAAAGTCAAAAGCGCAGGAATTGACCGCTGAAATCTCGATGGAAGAGGTTGGCGGGCGCGTTTTGCGTGTCGCGCGCTGGCGGCTCGACGAGCCAAGTGATCATCCCCCGATCCTGTTTTTCAACGGAATTGGCGCCAATATCGAGGCAGTGGCCCCTCTGGCGGAAACCTTGACCGAACGCGGCTTTATCATGTTCGATATGCCGGGCGTTGGGGAAAGCCCCGATCCCACCATACCCTATAATCCCTTCACGATGAGCTGGACTGCGTCTTTGCTGCTGGAAAAATACGGTATCGAAGAGGTCGACGTCGTAGGCATTTCCTGGGGCGGCGCGATGGCGCAACATTTCGCGCTCCAGCATCCCGGTGTCACGCGCCGATTGGTTCTTATTGCAACGACAGCGGGCATGCTGATGGTGCCGGGCAATCCTGCCTCTTTCACCAAGATGGCCGATCCGCGGCGCTATATCGACCCCGATTTCATGAACGAGCATTTCGCGACCCTTTACGGAGGCGTGGATGCGGACGGTGCGGCCCATCAAAAGGATAGCCATATTGGCCGCCTCAAGCCGCCCTCGCCGCGCGGTTATATCTATCAATTGATGGCGATGCTGGGCTGGACCAGCGCGCCTGCCCTGCCCTTTATGAGCAAGGAAACGCTGATCATGATGGGCGATGACGACCAGATTGTGGTCCCGATCAATGGCAAATTCCTCAACATGCTGATCCCCAACAGCCGTCTTCATATGGTCGAAGGCGGAGGACATTTGTTCCTGCTGACGCATTCTGACGAGAGTATCGCCGTCTTGAGAGAATTTCTCGATGCGGCAGAAGGAGAAGCGCTGGCGGCGGCCTAGCCTTGCGCCAACCGCCCGCTTAGCTCGCGCCGAGCAACCATTCTTCAAGGATCGCATTGACCTGTTCGGGCGCGTCTTGCTGCACCCAATGCGATATGCCGGGCAAACGCTTGAGGGTTAGATCAGCCACCCATTCCTCTGTCCCTTCAGTGCAGCCAAGGCCAAGCGCCACGTCATCCTCGCCCCAAATCATCAGCGTGGGCACATCAACCTTCGCGTCACCCAAATCCACCACATCAGAGAACCGAAACGCCGCACGGTAGTAATTGACCATGGCGCGCGCGGCTCCCGGTCGGCGCGCGGCGGCAGAATAGATCGCCCGCAGCTCGCTATCGAATTTTTCCGGATAAGCGCTGGTTCGCGCGATTAGGCCGCCCATGCCGTCCCCGGACTGCGCGCCAATGCGCGTCTCAGGCAGCCATGGGATCTGGAAAAAGAACATGTACCAGCTCTTTTTGAATTGCTCCCATGTTCGGATTTCGCGCCTGAAAACCATCGGGTGAGGCACATTCATAATCACCAATTGTTCCAGCGCGCGCAGGCCCCGAATGGCAAAGCACCAAGCGATGACCGCGCCCCAATCATGAGCGAGAATTGTGACCTTCTTCGCCCCGCTTGCATCGATCAATTCAGCCACGTCATCAGTCAAATGATCCAGCCCATAATCCCTCACCGAACTTGGCCTGCTGCTTGCGCCATAACCGCGCAAATTGGGCGCCCAGACCCGGTAACCGCGCCTCGCAAGCAATGGCATTTGATGACGCCAGCTCACATTCAATTCGGGAAAGCCGTGGAGACACAGCGCAAGATGATCGCCAGATGTGCCTTGTGCGTCGAGCTCAGCCACCTCAAAACTCTGGCCATTGGCCTGAACTCGTTTGATGCGAATGCCGCTCTCTGGCTCCGGCTGCCAACTAGGCCCCTCTGCTGCTAGATTTTCCAACCCTTCGATGCCTCCGTTCGCTAGCCCGCCCGAACTAGCCTTCGCTGCATCCCTATGCTAAATCGGTTTCAAAGTGAAATCGAGGAGAGATGTATGGCCCAGTATGATCTGATTGTTCGCGGCGGCACTGTAGTCGATGGCACAGGAGAGCCGCGCTTCTCAGGCGACGTCGCCGTAAAAGATGGGCTAATCGTGGCCGTGGGCGAAATTGCCGGTGAAGCTGCCGAAGTGATTGATGCCAGCGGGATGATCGTGACCCCCGGCTTCGTCGATATTCATACCCATTATGACGGTCAGGCGACTTGGGATCAGGAGATGGCCCCGTCAAGTTGGCACGGGGTCACCACCGTTGTCATGGGCAATTGCGGGGTTGGCTTTGCCCCTGCCCGCCCGGATCAGCATGACTGGCTGATCGGACTGATGGAAGGGGTTGAGGATATTCCCGGTACTGCATTGGCCGAAGGGATCACTTGGGATTGGGAGAGTTTTCCCGAATATCTCGACAGTCTTGAGAAATTGCCGCGCACGGTTGATGTTGGCACCCATGTCCCGCACGGTGCCGTGCGCGCCTATGTCTTGGGCGAGCGTGAGGCGCCCGGCGCGGTTCCCACCGATGCCGATATCGAGGCGATGGGCAAGATTGTCGAGGATGGTGTGCGCGCGGGCGCTTTGGGCTTCTCCACCTCGCGCACGGTGCTGCACAAGGATGTCGATGGCGTGCTTGTCCCTGGAACCACAGCCACCGCTGATGAATTGGTTGAGCTGGGCCGCGCGATGGGCCGCGTGGGTCACGGCGTCTTTGAAATGGCCAGCGACCTTCAGCGTGAATGGAACGAATTTGAGTGGATGGGCAATCTGAGCCGCGAAACCGGACTGCCGGTCACATTTGCCGCGCTGCAATCGATTGCCAAGGAACTTCCGCTCGAGGAACAGATCGCCACAATGCGCGCCGAAAACGACAATGGCGCGAATATCGTTGCGCAAATCGCTCTGCGCGGCAACGGCGTGATTATGGCTTGGCAGGGAACGGTCAATCCCTTTGCCTTCCGCCCCAGCTGGCAAGCGATCAAAGACCTGCCTTGGGCCGAGCAAAAAGCGCGTCTGCTTGACCCCGCGTTTAAAGCGCAGCTTTTGTCCGAGGCAAATGATTACAGCGAAGCGCCGACCGATATGATGGGGGTGATCGGCATCATCACGCAAGGCTGGGCCATGCAATATGAAATGGACCCCGATTTCGATTATGAGCCCACCGATGCAGAGGCAGTGCAGGCCCGCGCGCAGAAGGCCGGCATGGACCCGCAGGAATATGCCTATGATATGCTTTGCCGCGAGGATGCGACCGGGTTTATCTACCTACCCATTCTGAATTACACCGACCGCAACCTCGATTTCCTTCATCCGCTTCAACACAGCGATGACACGGTCAATTCCTTGTCGGATGGCGGCGCGCATTGCGGAACCATTTGCGACGCGGCCTCGCCCACTTTCATGCTGCAGCACTGGGTGAAAGAACGCAAACGGGGCGACCGGATCACGCTGGAAAACGCGGTCAAGCGCCAATGCAGCGACACCGCCAGACTGTACGGGCTGGACGATCGCGGAGTCATCGCGCCGGGCTATCTGGCTGACCTCAACATCATCGATATGGAGGCGATTAAGCTCGGCAAGCCGTGGCTGGCGTTTGATTTGCCCGCAGGAGGGAAACGCCTTTTGCAAAAGGCCGATGGCTATGTCGCAACAATCAAAGGCGGCGAAGTGACGTTCCGCGATGGCCAATGGACCGGAAAGACGCCCGGCGGCCTTATTCGCGGACCTCAGCGGGCGCAGCTGGCCGAAGCGGCAGAGTGAGACCAATCCCAGCGTAAAGCCGAAAATTCGATCTCGGCTAAGCTTCAGCCTTGGCCGGAGAGCCGGTCAGACCCATGCTGAGCAGCGAATATGGTGCGCGCAATCGAACAATGTGCGCAAACACATTCAATCAGTCTTTGTGATTGCGGAAAAGCCGAAAAAGGTGTGCTCCGGCCAAAAGCATGGCCCCTGCAACCGTTGGAAGTGTCTCCTCAAGACCGAGCGGTTCGGCGACCAACCCCAACACAAGCAAGGACATTCCGCTCAGCGCGGGAAGCGCGAAAGAGGGCCGGCGCGCGCTGTTCGTAACCGAGAAAATTGTGATCGCGGCAATGATCGCTAGCGATGTGAAAATCCAGTGTATCCATTCCAGATCGGCGAGTACCCCGAGCACCGGCAGACTGATCGAGACTATGGGCAAGACTGCGCAATGCGCGACACAGATCAGGCTAAAGCCGATTGCGGCTTGATCGATTTTCGCTGCGTCCGCCAAGTTAGATCTCTTCTGGCGGATTTAAGACCAAAAGCAAGCGCCTCTCTCCGGTCCCATCAATCGGAGGAGAGCGGTGAATAGCCGGGGTCTTCGTCGCCAATTTGCCTTTGAACAGACCCACATCGCCTGGCGACATCGAATTGATACGCAATGGTTCATCACCGCGTCCCAAACGATCTACATCTTCTTGACAGAGCCATTGAGTGCCGGACCCAGCATAGGTCGCAATCAGGCGTGCATTCACATAGTCGGCATGCCATTTGCGGCAGGAATTGGTGGTGACGACTTCAAGCCTAACCTCAAATTTAACAGAATCGAGGATGCGGCAATAGCAGTCAGCGAGCAGCGAGATATCATCGATCAATTCGTTTCGCTCAGCCGTTTCTGAATACCCAGCCTCACGCAGTTCCTGCGACAAAAGTTGGTGCAGCGATTTCCGGTCAGTTTCAAACCGTACGTTGCGAGTATCATCCCGCAACAGATTCTCGAACGATTGCCGGGGCGGCCGTTTCCAGATCGCAAGATTGCAGGCAGGATCGAGCAACTCGCTGAAAACGTCAGAGGACGCGGAAAGGGCAGCATTAGATTGGAGTACTTCGGACACGCTACAGCTAAATCCATTTGAACGATACAATGTATCATTCTGCTAGCGCCAAGCATGAGCTGATGCAAATCAATTCTTGTTCAAAACTTGCGCTCCGACCACCAAAAATCGACTGTAACCCAGCAAGCGTTACCCGGTGAAAACCGGGTTTAGAACATGGAACATTGTGCCATAATTGCGCGTCCACTCGTCTCGATTTTTACATTTGCGCTGACATCGCCCAGCCCTTCGTCGCGAAACGAAACGTTTGATCCTTGAACCTCAGCGCCGGCTTTGCCCATGAAGGCCAAGGTCAATCGATCTTCGAGAGATTTGTAAGCGGCGCTCTGCTGCGCAGGCGTTAGTTTTTGGAGCTTTTCATCAAAGCACTCGCAATCGCTTTTTGATGCGCTAAATCCAAGATGCGAAGCGCTTTGCAAATAGTCTGTTTCGCATTTCGCATAAAACGCACTGGGAACGTAACTCTCGCCAGTATCGGAACCACTCACGGCATCGCCCTGAGTGTCTGGGTTAAGCGGATCAAGGTAAAAAACGAAAGCGCCTGCGCCCAAAGCTAGCATTATCCCGGC
>CAZDHB010000044.1:0-6529 GCA_964505255.1 uncultured Porphyrobacter sp. | reverse complement strand
GGCGCTTGGCGGGCTCACAAGCCAGCCCAGCCGTAGATTGACCGCTTGGTCACATGGAAAGCCGAAGGCCGACGTTCGGGTTACGACCCGGATGCGGAAACTGTTCTAGCTTGCGAAGCTCCAACCAACCAGACTTTAGCCCAGCAGACACACGCTTTCGCGCGGCGCACCAGCACGATTCAAAGAGCAAATCGAATCAACCGAGCCGACTTTGTAAACAACTGTGAGGCTGACTGACGGTTAAGTTTTTAGCAGTCCATTTAGATTAAGACCATTGGGATGTTGTCATTACCTCAAGGGCAGTACAATTGGATGGGGTAATAGACCGAATCTGCATAGGTTTCAGGAAATCGGACGTGCTTTGTAAATTGAAAGATTTCTTAATCGCAATTTCTGCCGCCGCTGGCCTTGTAGCACCTTCTTCAATCAACGCGCAGTCCTGTCAGGCCAATGAACACGCTCTCGATACGCCCACTTACCAAGAGGACTTTGGGACAGGATCAGGGCGCACTTCGGACCCCAATGTCCTTAACCATACCTTTAAGGCGAGCGGCACAATCCAAGACGATTCGTACGCAGTCGGTCGATCGATTGATATGGGAAGCCGATTTGCTCGTACAGCCGGAGATGTTGATGCTGACGGCAACACGAATGGGCGATATCTCTTCATCAATATGCGCGGAACGAATGAAACTCCACCAATCTGGGAAGGAGAGTTCTATCGCCAGAATAACATCCCGCTATCATTCACGACTGCTCCATCGAATGCGACTATCGCAGGCTTCGAGTTTAGTACGGCACTTGTGGGATCATGTGCTGGATGCTCCGATATCCCTGAGTTTACGCTGATTGTAGAGGATGCGTCCGATGGGTCAGAACTTGCCCGGACCACAAGTGCAAGCGTAGGCGTGGTGAACGATGATGTGTGGCGCACGGCTACGTTGGTAATTGATAGCAATGTCCCGCCAACATTGTCGGCAGTGAACTTGGTCTTGTTCAATTCACAGCCAGAAGGCGACAACGGAAACGATGTTGGCGTCGACAATATCACTTTCGCGCCGCGCTATTGCGTTCCTCCCGAGCTTGATCTTGTGAAGTCGCTAGAGCTGGTCACAAATCAGGTTGGCGATCCAACGCGATTGGATGCAGGGGACATTTTGCGGTTCACTTACACTGCGACAAACAATGGTAGCGTAACTGCCTACAATGCAGCGGTCACGGAAAGCCTGTTCCAAGGAGCCGCTGGTTCAATTGGACCTGTGACCTATTTGAGTGGGGGCGCAGATCTGGATGGGGGTCTAGGGACGCCCACTGATGTCGCTCCGGGTGATGCCGTATTGTTCACCGCGGACTATGTCATTTTGCAAGACGACATCACAAACAGCGCGACGATCACGAACCTAGGGCTGGTGACTTTTGAGGATCTTCGTGGAGATTCAGACAATAGCGAATCCGACAATTCCAGCGACGGCGACAACAGCGGGAGCGACGGCAGCAACCCTAGTGGTGGATCAAACAATCCAACCCAATTCAGTTTCCCGCCTGCTGTCCCTGAACTGGAAATGCTGAAGGAAGCGGATGACGATACCTTTGTTACTGTTGGCCAAGTCATCACTTACACCTACACAGTCACGAATACGGGTAACGAGATTATCCGCAATGTTGCCATAAACGACAGTCACAACGGTGCTGGGCCAGCACCTACACCGCGCAACGAGGCCCTTAGTGCAGATAACGGCTCGCTGAATGACTCGACCGATAGCACGGCAGATGACGGCGTTTGGGATGTGCTGGCGCCAGGGGATGTCGTCACGTTTACTGGGACATACACTGTCCAGCAGGCAGATATAGATAATCTCCAATAACAACAGGTTTTGAGAAAAACCTGACATCCGCTTCCGCCTACAATAGCGGCCATGTCCTCTCAAAAAATTCAGCTTAGAAAGCCGTTCGCCGCGCACTTAAGGCTCGATAACTATACCCTTGGCCGGATCAACTTTACCGCCAATCATCTCCAGATAGGTGGCGCGCGCTGCCTCCAGACCGGCGTGTTTCTCAATCGAAACCGTGCCCGCAGCAGCCTCGACGAAATAGCTCCAGCTTTGCGCGAGCTGCTTGCCCGCCTCCTGCGGCCCCAAGGTCTTAAACAGCGCAACCGCATGGTCAGGTGCAAAAAATAGCGTAGGCGTGGGCCCCGGCAGGTCGGCCGCGCCGCCCATCCCGGCGCCGCGCTCCTCTATGTGAGTCGCCCCGACAAGACACGAATATTTAAGGTCATCACCCAGCGCCTCGTGAATTTGTTTCAGCAGGCCGGCATTGCCTGCAAAATCAACGCAGACCGCATTGCGGCCAGCCAAGCTTGCAACCGCGTCATAAGCCAAAACCTCGTCATAAAGCCCGGTCCCCTCGACAAATCCGGCGTTGCCCGCCGATGTCAGGCCAATGCGCTTGATATGCCCGGAACGCTGCTTCGCGGTCGCCGCCAAGCCCATCGCGGTTTTGGATGAAGCGCTGGTCAGGATCACGCTTTCCGCGCCGAACCACTCGGAATCGCGCATAAAAAAGTCGATCAGAAAGCCAGTTTTGAACAGCGGTCCGAAGATCATCCGCTCCCCCTCGCGCGCCGGATCATGCTCGGGATCGGCGGCAAGGCGCGAATATTGATTGTAAATCGGGCTCATCGGCTGGCGATGGGCAGCGGTATCGACAAAACCAGACGCGCTCACATTGCCGGGGATCACATCCAGATGGCTGGCCATCGGCAGATAGCCATAGACACGCTCGCCCACGGCGATATCGTCGCAATTGCTCTCAATGACCTTGGCGTGTCCCCACATGGGTACGATCCCTTTGCCGCCGGGAGCAGGAAAGAAATTCCAATAGCCAAAGCCGTCGCCCACAACGGCATAAGTGATGTTGTTGGCCGTCACCGAGAAGCTCTCGATTGCCAATCGAGCGGCTCCGGATGGAAGGGCGGCGGGCTGCGCCGAGACGACCTCGGCCTCATGCAATGCATCCTTCGTGACGTGGACCTGGGTGATTGTCATGACATGCTCTCCTGCAAATATGTATTTTTTGGCGCCGCCCGGCGTTTCGGCGGCGAGGTTAGAGTTTTCAGCGCGAGGTTATACAAGGCCTTGCCGCTTGCCCACCCATTTGCGCATCCCCGCAAGCGAATTGCCCGCAGCCGCGCCCCAAGCCTGCTGCTTGGATGAGTAATATCTCGCCGCTTTATGGCTGAGGTGGCGGTTCCCATTTGGTGGCAGCGATACTGGGGCGCTTATCACATTCCTTCATCCAAGCGCTCAGCCGCTCGCATTGGGCAATCCCCTCGCTCCCCTCAGGCGTCGATCTCAGCCCAAGCAAGGACACATAGAGGAACACATCTGCCAGCGTGAAACCTGCTTGCAACCACGCCCCGTCTTTGGCCAAGTTCATCTCCAGCATGCCGAGGCTTTTGGCGATGCCGGGCAAGGCCTGCGCAATTCTCGCCTGATCGAGCGGCGCACCAACATAGCGGTGCATGATATAAGGCATGACCAGCCCGCGCTCGAACAAGGGAAAGAGGTAGTTGTCATTGACCGCAATCCAATGGTCCATGAGATAAGCATGACCGGGGGCAGCGGGGCTCAGCGCGCCTCCATTATGCTGCCGATCAATATAGCGCGTGATGGCGCAAGTCTCGGACATTTCGAGCCCGTCCAGCTCCACCACCGGTACTTTGCCAAAAGGGTGCCGGTTTTGCGGCGATTGCGCAGCGGTCGGCACCGTCTCGTGCGTCAAGCCTGCTTCCTCGCAGACAATCTCTACAATCCGCACATAGGTCGAAATGATCGGTCCAAAAATGCGGACCTTTGGCACCGGGCCTAAACCCGCATGGGCATCAGCACATAAAGCGCCGGGCTGTCCTCGCTCTTGCGGATCAAAGTCGGCGCCCCCGCATCGGCAAGGTGCAATTCGACCATATCAGCGTCGATCTGGCTCAGGATATCTTTCAAATAACCTGCATTGAAGCCAATCTCGAGATCGCCCGCATCATATTCGGCGGACAATTCTTCGGCTGCATTGCCATTGTCGGGGCTGGTCACGGTCAACGTGACTTTATCCTTGTCGAGGCCCATTTTCACTGCGCGGGTTTTCTCTGTGGCAATGGTCGCCACACGGTCCACGCCTTCGAAAAATGACTTCGGATCAACTTTCAACAATTTGTCATTACCCGTTGGTATGACACGCGAATAATCGGGGAAGGTTCCATCGATCAGCTTGCTGGTGAGGACCACACCGCCCTCCCCGCCGAGTGTAAAACGAACCTTACTGGCCGACAAATCGATCTGGACGCTGGCATCCATCGCTTCTTCAAGCAGCTTGCGCAATTCTGCGACCGCTTTGCGAGGAATAATGACATCCGGCATGCCCTCCGCACCATCGGGCCGCGCCAGAGTGTAGCGCGCCAAACGGTGACCATCGGTTGCGGCCGCTTTCAAAACGGGCGCATCATCTTCTGACACATGCAGGAAAATGCCGTTCAAATAATACCGCGTCTCTTCGGTCGAAATGGCGAACCGCGTCCGGTCAATCATTTCCGCCAGCGTCTTGGCCGGCAATTCGAAACTTGTCGGCAAATCCCCTTCCACGATGACCGGGAAATCATCGCGCGGCAAAGTGGGCAGCTTGAACCGGCTGCGCCCAGCTTTCACGTCCATGCGGTTTTCGGCCGTTTCCAGGCTGACTTGGCTGCCATCGGGCAATTTGCGGGCAATATCGAACAGCAAATGCGCCGAAACGGTGATCGCACCGGGCGTATCCACGCTGGCGGCGGCCATATTTTCGACCACTTGCAGATCAAGGTCCGTCGCGGTCACTTTCAAAGAGCCGTCGCCATCCGCCTCGATGAGGACATTCGACAAAATCGGAATGGTGTTGCGCCGCTCCACCACCGATTGCACGTGAGAGAGACAGCGCAGCAAAGTCGCGCGTTCGATTGTGGCCTTCATCGGTGTGTCTTTCCGTCCCTTGCCAATTGGCTATCAAATTGATCGCTGCGCGGGCAAGGCGAGGCCCGACAATACGGCCCAAACCCAAGCGAGGAATCGCTTCGCCCCCAATGATCAGTGCGCCGACATTAGCGCGCGCCAATAGTGCGGCAAAGGCGCGAGAGGCCGGATTTGGCGTCTTGCGCCTGATTCCTTGGGGATAAAGCCGCCAACTCGCCCGCGGACGCCCAAAATATGGCGTTAATCGGCTTTCTCAGCGATTTGCACTAGCTCATCATCGCCATGCCGCCATTAACATGCAGCGTTTGCCCGGTGAGATAGCTGGCCTCTTTGCTGGCAAGGTATGCAACCGCCGCACCGATATCATCGCCCTCGCCCATCCGGCCCATCGGGATCCTTGCGTTAAGCGCGTCCTTTTGCGCGTCAGGCAGGCCATCGGTCATGGCCGTGCGGATAAATCCGGGCGCAACACAATTGACAGTCACCCCTCTGCTGGCGAGTTCCTGAGCCAGACTTTTCGACATGCCGGTAACGCCAGCCTTAGCCGCGGCGTAATTCATCTGCCCCGGATTGCCGGTTGCCCCGACCACGCTGGTGATGGTGACAATGCGGCCAAATTTGGCCTTCATCATTGGGCGCGCCGCGGCCCGCATCAGACGGAATGTGGAGGCCAGATTGACCGCGATCACCTGATCCCATTCCTCGTCCTTCATCCGCATCGCCAGATTGTCGCGCGTGATCCCAGCATTATTGACCAGAATGCTGAGCGAACCAAGCGCCTCGATCGCTGAGGGGATCAGCCCCTCAACCGCCTCTGGATCAGATAAATCGCAAGTCAGTGCAATATGATCGCCGCTTGTTTCAGCATTAAGCTCAGCACAAAAGGCATTGAGCTTGTCAGCGTTGGAGCCTGACAGGGCGAGCCGCGCGCCTTGGGCCGCCAGCGCGCGCGCTATGGACGAACCAATGCCGCCGCTCGCGCCTGTGACCAAGGCAGTCATTCCCTCAAGGGTAAACATCACAATTCTCCAAAACACAGCAAATGCACCAAGGCATATAGTCAGGGGTTCTGTTGCGTCAGGAGAGCAAGCGGCGTCAACCGCAAGGGCCTATTGAGACGGGGTAAAATCGATCCTGCGCAATTCCTTGACTGCGCCGTCCGCGATTTGCCCCTCGATCATCTCATACCCCATCAGCGCGATCATCCGGTCGCCCAAAAAGATCGGGCGCGCATTGCCATACCAATCAACACAAGACGCCTGACAACCATCAGGCCGCGCCTCATCATAGGCGGCATTGATCATGCCAATCGCGCTCAATTCGCCAGAACGGCGCGCGACAAAGCTGAGCGCTGAGGCAGAGCCGAGGAATTCATAGCGATCATCGTCCAGTTCCAATTGCACGGGCAAGGCCATGACTCCATCCCCATCCACTTCGCTTGAGGCATCAGGTTTAAAAAAGAAGCCATGGCTGCGCGCCTCCCCTTCTCGCGCAGCAGGCATTGTCGCGGTTGAGACAAGGCTGGCGGCCCAGCC
>CAZDHB010000043.1:0-23188 GCA_964505255.1 uncultured Porphyrobacter sp. | reverse complement strand
AGTTCGGCGCTGCATTGTCCGATGATCTCAATACCGCGATTGCCTTGACTGCGCTGGAAGACGCTCTGGCTGCCAAGAAAGTGGATGCTGGCATTAAGCGCGCCCTTGTGGAGCATATGGACGCGGTGTTTGGCCTTGGCCTGTTTGATCTGACCCGCACCGACCTGCGTATCCGGCCCAAGGACGCTCAATTGACCGAGGACGAAATCGAGGCAGCGCTTGCCAGCCGCAAGGCCGCGCGTGCTGAGAAGGATTTTGCTAAGTCCGATGCGATCCGCGATGATCTGATGGCCAAGGGCGTCGAGGTGATGGACGGCGATCCGCTCGGCTGGGAGTGGAAACTGAGCTGAACCGGTGCAGATTTGCACTCGCAAAGAAACCTGCTAACTCGGTTGCATGTCGCAACTCATTTCTTGGCTAATCCTTGCCGCAATTCACGCCTTGCCGGCACTGGCCTTGTTCCGGCCCGCGGCTTTGACTGCGCTATATGGGGTGGCGCCAGACAACCCGCTTTTTTTGCTGATGCATCATCGGGCAGGGCTATTTCTCGCAGTTTTTGCGGCATGCGTTTTTGCGGCCTTTGTACCCGAAGGGCGCAGATTGGCAGCCATAGTGACCGGCATTAGCATGGTCAGCTTTTTGGCCTTGTATTGGCTTGGCGGGTCGCCGCAATCGCTGCGCACAATAATGCTTGCGGATCTGGCGGGCATTCCGGTGCTTGCCTATGTGGCGTGGTCCGCATTTCGCAGCTAGAAGGTTGATATGACTAAAGCTGCCATTTCCGGACTTATCCGCCCGCTGCTCGAACCGCGCCTGCCCGACTGGATTGAGCCTCAATGGTTCATGACCAAGGAAGATGCGCTGGACGCCGTTGCCGATGCGGAGATCGGCTGGTTCGATATGTATGAGCAAGAGGCGATGGTCGCCACAGTCAAGGCGGCGACCAAATTGAAATGGCTCAATTCGATTTACGCAGGTCTGGATTTCTTGCCATTTGACGTGCTGCAGCAGCGCGGCGTGACGGTGACCAACGGAACCGGTATCAACGCGCTGACGATTGCCGAATATGTCGTGATGATGATGCTGGTGCAGGCCAAGGGTTACCGCGAGGTGATGCTGGCTGAAGAGCGGCAGGAATGGCTGCTCGATAGCCCCGGCAAACGCGAATTGGCGGGCGAGAGGGTGCTTTTGCTCGGGCTGGGGGCGATTGGCTCGCTCATCAAAAGCCGGCTGGAGGCATTCGATATGGAGGTTGTGCCGGTTCGGCGCAGCGGCGCTGACGGGGCTTTGGCGCCGGATGCTTGGCGCGCGAGGCTGGGAGAGTTTGACTGGATCATTCTGGCCGTTCCCGCCACGCCTGAGACCAATGGATTGATTGGCGAGGCAGAACTCGCCGCGATGAAAAGCACAGCGGTTCTGGTCAATATCGCGCGCGGCGCGGTGGTCGATCAACCAGCACTCGTGAATGCGCTTGAGACAAAGCAGATCGAGGCAGCATTGCTTGATGTGACAACGCCTGAGCCTTTGCCTGAGAACCATCCCTTATGGACGCTCGACAATGCGCGGATCACCATGCACTTGTCTGGCCGGGCACAGGACAAGATGTTTGTCCGCAGCGCTGATCGCTTTCTGGCCAATTTGGAGCGATGGAAGAACGGCGAGCCGGTTGGACCGCAAATGGACTTAGATCTCGGCTATTGATGGGGCAGCTTTATTGCTGAACCGCGTCAAAGACGCAGGCGCGAACCCGCTTAGTCGGCGATAAATGGCGAACTGATATCGCCGCCGAACAAAAGGTCGTAATTGAGTTCCTGCATCCGCAAAATTTGTTGCGAGCGGCTCATGGCGTATCTCGCTGACAAGCGAGTGTAGAGTTTTGCCAAAGCGGCCTCGTAAAAGGCGAGCTGTTCGCGGTGTGTTTGCTGGGCAATCTGACGGCGCATATCGGCCGGAAAGATGGTCGCAGAATCGATCACATCACGCAAAGCCATCATGCGCACAGCACCGCCCCATTCGCGGTAAGTTTGGGTGGGCATATCGAGCGCCCAGATCGCGTAGCCATCTGACCCGCGCGGTTGCACCACCAGCGCGAACAATGTGCCCGGCTTGCCGCCGATCCGTGTGGGGGCAAGTGCAATCCGCGCATCTCGGCCATCAAAGCGGGTCCAGGGATCAAGGCGTTCCATAGTGACCGCGCCTGCAAAGACGGTACCTGTGTATTTCGCGAGATTGCGCACAGCCTGAAGATGGCTTGTGACATTGTATTTCGGCCCGGTGTTGCCCTTGTGCCAGACCGGACTGGAGGGATCATTGCGCACCATCGCTCTGGTCAGGTTGCTGCGCTTGCTCCACCGGTCCAGTGCGGATTGATCAGCCGGAGCCCGACTGTATTGCGCGGCTGCGGGCGAGGCCAAACCAAGTGCCAGCAATCCAGCGCCAACCAGCGCCATTGCTTGACGGAAAAAGCGGCGTGCGCGATCGCGATTGCTCATCGTAAAACCCCCTCAATAGACCGATCTGCGGCCGAGTTGGCCGGAGCCTCGAGTTAGCCAAGCGGATCGGAACAAAGAAATGCTTTGCGATGAGTTACGCCGCGAAAACGCCGGAGCGAGCGCTTAGCTTTCTCTGAGGAGAAGGATTTCGCATTCGAGCGTTATCCTGGGCGAAGGGGTCAGCCGCTGTTCAACGCTGACAATATTGGCATCGGCGACCAATTGACCAGCAATGGTGAACTCGTGTTCCGGCAATTGCGCGATGAACACCTCTCCGGCCTCTACCGCTTCATCGCCAGCGAACAGCATTGAATAGCTATGCCGCGTGCCGGAAAACGTGATGCTGGCCCATGGCTTTTCATCATGCCGCAGGATTTGTCCGTGATGCTCGCTCAAGCGGGCGAGCGCCTCGGTCAGCCGGTCGCCGGCTGAGCGGCGGGTGTATTTGCGGCGCGGTTTGGACGGCTGGACCGCCGTCTCGCCGTCAGGCGTTTTGGCTGGCGGCGGCGCGCTTTTCAGCTCAAGCGGCGCATTATGCGAGGATAAGGCAAGGCAGTCAGGGGCACTGGCGCTGGGATGCTCGCGCCTGCTCATGTCCGCCTTTTGCCCAAAAAGAGCAGCCTTGATGGACCGGATGACGGATTGGCTCATGGATTGGCCAATGGACTTAACCGGCGGATTCAGGCGGGTGGGTGATGCCGCGCCAAACTGTGTGTTTTCAATGAACATGGGCCTCGTCCTTTGCCGCTTGAGCCGAATTGTCTTGTTCGAATTGTTTCATAAACTGCGTAATCCGAGCCTCTGTACTTGGCCGCGGCTCTCGTCCCATGCGCAAATCCAAGACAAAACGCGGATCATGCGCTGCCAAACGGCCAAATTTGGTCGCAGGCATTTCATGTTGACGAAGAAACTTCTCAATTGATCGAATTAACATGACACCCCTCCTATGAGTGTTGAAGTAAAAGCGCTTCCGCAGCCGAATCGCTTTAAGTAGTGATACGATGTTCTGGTTATGTTCTAGTTAAAATCCTACTTGTCTAGGAAAAATACTATGATATAGGAATTTTCCTGAATATCGCGGAGGAATACATGGCAGAAGAGAGCAATGATGCCCGCAAGCAGTTGATGCGGCTTGCCAATGAGGGAGGTGTCAGCCTGGCCAGTCTGTCGTCTATGTTGGGCCGTAACCCCACGTATTTGCAGCAATTTGTCCGCAAGGGGAGCCCCAGAAAGCTGGAGGAGGGCGACCGGCGCAAGCTGGCCCAATTCTTTGCGGTCGAGGAGAGCTTGCTGATCGATGGGGAGGGTGCTGCGGCGATTATCCCTGCCTCTGACGGCGGCTATACCGCTGTGCCAAGACTGTCATTGGATGCCTCAGCGGGTCCGGGAATAGTTGACGTGCAGGAAAATTCCTATGATCAGTTCTTATTCTCCGGCAGATGGCTGCGCGAGATGGGCTTGAGCGGGGCTGACCTCTCCGCAATCCGGGTCGAGGGCGATTCGATGGAGCCTTTGCTGCGCAGCGGGGATGAGATTTTCGTAGACCGGAATAAGCGCGCCGGTGAAGGGGTGCATGTGGTGCGTATCGGCGATGCCTTGCATGTGAAGCAGGTCCAATTGGCCGGGGCGGATCGGATCAAACTGGTCAGCGCAAATTCCGCATATCCTCCCATTGACTTGGCCTTGACGGATGTGGAAATTATCGGCCGCGTAGTCTGGAAAAGCGGGAGGGTTTGATGGCGCGTAAAGCAATGCGGGAATATGAGTTCGGGGCGATTTATCCGATGTATGTGGCAAAGGTCGAGAAGAAGGGGCGCAGCCGGGCTGATCTCGATCGGGTTATCCAATGGCTGACCGGTTATGATGACGCTCAGCTTCAGAAACAAAAGGACGGCGCGGGTACTCTAGAGGCGTTTTTTGACGCGGCGCCGCAAATGCATGCGAACACCGATCAGATCAAAGGGCTGGTGTGCGGCATTCGTGTTGAGGACATCGAAGACCCGCTCGATCAGAAAATACGCTGGATGGACAAATTGGTCGATGAATTGGCGAGAGGCAAAAAAATCGAGAGCATTCTGCGCTAGGCAAGCGGCCGGTAGCTGTTCAATGCTGAGCCTTCTTGCAATTGCCTTCGCCTGAGGCCACATCATTGCGCATGACAGAACAAGCCGATCAAACCGCAGCTGAGAAAAAGCCGCCAATGCAGGCCGGAATTGTGCCTGTGACCCCTTTGCAGCAAAATTGCTCGCTCATCTGGTGCACCGCGACCATGAAAGGCGCGTTGATCGATCCGGGCGGCGATCTGGGCAAATTGAAGGCGGCACTCGAAAAAACCGGCGTTACGCTTGAGAAAATTCTGATCACTCACGGCCATATCGACCATTGCGGGGAAAGCGGGATATTGGCCAAGGAATTGGGCGTCCCGATTGAGGGGCCGCATGAGGCAGACCGGTTCTGGATTTCGCGGCTGGATGATGACGGCAAGAAATACGGTATCAATGGCCAAGTGTTCGAGCCGGATCGCTGGCTCGATGACGGGGACACAGTGACCGTTGGCGAGCTTGTCCTCGATGTCATACATTGTCCCGGCCATACGCCCGGTCATGTGGTGTTCGTGCACGGGCCAAGCAAATTCGCCATTGTCGGCGATGTCCTGTTCCAAGGGTCAATCGGGCGCACCGATTTTCCGATGGGCAATCATCAGGATTTGATTGATTCGATTACCCAAAAGCTTTGGCCGCTGGGCGAGGATATCACCTTTATACCCGGGCACGGACCGACCAGCACTTTCGGGCAAGAGCGCAAGACAAACCAGTTCGTGAGCGATTACGCGCTTTCGTAAGTGCAGTGCATCTGTAAGGGCGCGAGCCTTTACCTGCCTACATCACACCCATGGCGATCAGCACCGCGACCACCGCAAGGCCAATATGCGAGAGCATTGTGATGATTGTACCGATCATGCGGCCTTTCTCCAGCGAGCCGCCGTCCATACCGAAGGCATGCAAAACGCGGCCAATGATGAACAAGGCAGCGACAAATGGCAGCCATGGAGCGCCTCTCCCTGCCAGTTCAATAAGACCGATCAGGACGAGGAAAAACGGCGTGTTCTCGGCGAAATTGGCATGCGCGCGCATGCGCCGGACCATCATGTCATCGCCGCCATCACCCATGAGAATTGTTTTGGACAATCTTACTTGTCCGCAGCGCATCATAAGCCACAAAGCAAGAATGCCTGCCGCAGCCGCGGCGCATAGGGTAACCGGTAAAACCATAGTCATATCCTTCCCTTGGGATCCTGTTCGCGTCCCTTTACAAATCCACTGCTAAGCACGTCGCCGCAGTTAAGCAAGCAGCGCCCCTGCATCTCACCGCTTGCATGTTATCAATTTTGCGTTATACGCCCGCGCTTCACCGTGACGGAATCGGCTGACGGGGGCACAAAACCTTGTGCGCTTTGCTCGGAACCCCTAAGCGGATAATCGAAACACCCAATTTGTTTGAGGAACAGGTGCCGCATGGCTGTCCCCAAGAGAAAAGTATCGCCACATCGCCGCGGCAATCGCCGGGCCCATCACTCGCTCAAGACAGAGGCATTCCATGAATGTTCGAATTGCGGCGAGTTGAAAAGACCGCATAATTTGTGCCCGCATTGTGGCTATTACAACGGCCGCGAAGTCGTTGCCGTAGGTCTATAACCTACTACCGCCCGCCAATTAATCGGAGATCGCTATGAGTGTCCCGCGTATCGCTGTTGATGCGATGGGCGGCGATGAAGGCGTGCGTACGATGATTGCCGGGGCGGCTTTGGCCCGGCGCAAGCACGACAGCTTTAAATTCCTGCTCGTCGGCGACGGAGCCAAGATCGAGCAAGCGCTGGAAGCGCATCCGGGCATGTCGAGTGCAGCGGAAATTCTCCACTGCGATGATGTGGTCGATGGGGAAGAACTGCCGAGCCGTGCCATTCGCCGTGCCAAAACGACCAGCATGGGCCTCGCTGTGAATGCGGTGAAACAAGGTCAAGCGGGCGCTGCGGTGAGCGCGGGCAACACTGGCGCGCTGATGGCCATGAGTAAACTGGCCTTGCGCACCATGCCGGGTATTGACCGGCCCGCCTTGGCGGCTTTGCTGCCGACTTTGGAGGACGAGGATGTGATCATGCTCGACCTTGGGGCGAACCGTGATTGCAATGCCCGAAACCTCACGCAATTTGCCATTATGGGTGCGGCCTATTCGCGGATCGTCAATGGCCGGCGGCCCAGGGTTCGGCTGCTGAATATTGGTACTGAAGAAATCAAAGGCAGTGACGAGCTGCGCGATGCTTCGGCCATGCTGCGCGAGGCCAAGGCGCTCGAAATGGATTTCGAAGGCTTTGTCGAGGCCGATAAGATCAACCGCGGCGATGTCGATGTGGTGGTCACAGACGGTTTTTCCGGCAATATTGCGCTAAAAGCGATTGAGGGAACCGCGCGCTTTGTGACCGATTTGCTGCGCAATGCCTTCACCTCCTCGATTCGCTCAAAAGTGGGCTTTCTGGTTTCGCGCCCGGCCACCGAATTGCTCCGGCATCACCTTGATCCCAACAATCACAATGGCGCGGTTTTCCTCGGGCTAAACGGTGTGGTGGTCAAAAGCCACGGCAGCGCAAGTGCCAAGGGCGTGGCCAATGCCGTGATTGTTGCAGCGCGCCTGCTTGAGGATAACATCACCAGCCGCATTGCCAGCGATTTGGGAGAGTTTGGCGAAGAGAGCATCCGCGCAGCCAGCACCGGCGGGGCTAGCGATAGCGAACCCGGTTTGACGGCGAAAAACTCGTGATCCGCTCTTTGGTGCGCGGCTCCGGCTCGGCTCTGCCGAAACGGCTGGTGACCAATGCCGATCTGGCGGATGAAGTGGAAACCAGCGACGAGTGGATTGTTGAGCGTACTGGCATTCGCCAGCGCTATATTGCGGGTGAGGGCGAAACAACCTCCTCGCTTGCAACCGAGGCTGCGCGCAAAGCGATCAGCGCTTCGGGGATGGAGCCGTCCGATATCGATCTGATTGTGCTGGCCACCGCAACGCCCGATCACACATTTCCGGCCACCGCGACTCAGGTTCAAGCAGCGCTTGGGTGCCGGGGCGGGATCGCTTTTGATGTCGCGGCAGTCTGTTCCGGGTTCCTCTATGCGATGACTACGGCCGATGCGATGCTCGCAAAAGGGCTCGCCAAACGGGCCTTGGTCATCGGCGCCGAAACCTTCAGCCGGATCCTTGACTGGGAAGACCGCACCACTTGTGTGCTGTTTGGTGACGGCGCAGGCGCAATCGTGCTCGAGGCGAGCGATGCTGAGCTCGCGGCTGAAGATCGCGGCGGAATACAGCGCGGCATTCTGGCAAGCAGGCTGCATGCCGACGGCGCGCATAAGGATTTGCTTTATGTCGATGGAGGCCCCTCGACCACGGGCACAGTCGGCAAATTGCGGATGAAGGGGCGCGAGGTCTTTCGCCATGCTGTGGTCAATCTGGCAGATGTTCTGCGCGAGGTGATTGGCGAGGCAGGTTTCCAGCCGGAGGATATCGACTGGGTGGTCCCGCATCAGGCCAATGGACGCATTCTCGATGCCACCGCCAAAAAACTGGGCATTGAAGCTGAGAAAGTGATCGTAACCGTCGATCAACATGCCAATACCTCTGCGGCGTCTGTGCCATTGGCCTTTGATCATGCGGTTCGCGATGGCCGCATAAAGCCCGGCGATCTGGTTGTTTTTGAAGCCATGGGCGGCGGTTTCACCTGGGGCGCGGCGATTGCACGTCTTTGAACCGCTCGCTTGGCGCAAAAAAAGTCACCAAATTGGCGGAAAATCGGGCTTTTTTGCTGTGATAAATCTGCGATAAATATTTGTCCGTCTAACACCGCCCATCTTTGGGTCGCACCATTGTAGGGGGAATTACAATGCGAACTGCTGGGACGCTCACTCGTGCCGACTTGGCCGAGACGATAAACCGCAAGCTTGGCTTTAGCAGAGCGGAGTCACACGAATTGGTCGAAGCCATTCTGGACAAGATGACAGAGGCGCTGACCAAGGGTGAGAATATCAAAGTGTCTGGCTTTGGCAGCTTCATCTTGCGCGATAAAAACGAACGGGTGGGCCGCAATCCCAAGACCGGGATAGAGGTGCCGATTACATCGCGCCGTGTCCTGACATTCCGCGCCAGCCAACAGCTTAAAGAGCGTGTTGCCAAAGGCTGATTGCACCTTGTGCCCGGGGGTGCGGCCTGATCGCTCTTGATCACAGCCGATGTGTCTAAGGGGTAGGGTGCAATTTTCCCGGCACTTGGGGGAAGTTTGGCGCAGTTTTGCGATTTGCTACAGGCTTTGCTAAACCCTTTGTTATGACAGCGCATTTCGAAGACGGAAAAGACAAAACCGCCCTTAGGACAATTGGCGAAGTCGCCAAGGCCTTGGGCATCAAGACGCATGTATTGCGCTATTGGGAGCAGCAATTCCCCAGCCTTAATCCGCTCAAACGTGCTGGCGGACGCCGCTATTACCGTCCTGACGATATTGCTCTGATTGAGCGGATTGATGATCTGGTCAATGACAAGGGCTACACGCTTAAAGGCGCCAAAATGGCGCTGCGCGGCGAACGCAATTTGCTCAGAGATGGTGATGAGGCCGATACTGCAGGGGCCGGTAATGCGGCCGTATCCTCCAGCAGTGCCTTGCAGGGAATGGCTAAAGATGCGCCTGATACAGCGCGTGAAATCCTCCCGAAATTAAAGTCCATTCGGGCCAATCTCGCAGATGCTTTGAACGGGTAGGATTGGTGCACGAGGGGCCTAGATTGGTCCGCTTGCGCTCGTCTGGCTAGAGGCTGCTATTCAGCGGCTAACAATTCTGCCTCGCCAAGATCCACGCTGACCAAACGGCTGACGCCCTTTTCGATCATTGTCACCCCGAACAGGCGGTGCATCCGGCTCATCGTCACCGCATTGTGAGTCACGATGAGATAGCGAGTGGTGGTGTCCCGGACCATCGAATCGAGCAGGTCACAAAAACGGTCGATATTGGCATCATCAAGCGGCGCATCGACCTCGTCCAGCACGCAAATGGGCGCAGGATTGGTCAGGAAAAGGCCGAAAATCAGAGCAATCGCCGTCAGGGCTTGCTCTCCGCCAGATAGAAGCGAAAGCGATTGCAAACGTTTGCCCGGCGGTTCGGCGAAAATTTCGAGACCCGCCTCAAGTGGATCGTCGCTGTCGATCAGCGCCAGATGCGCTTTCCCGCCTTCGAACAATTTGGTGAACAAGCGCTGGAAATGCGTGTCGACCTGCTCAAAGGCATCGCGCAACCTTTCACGGCCCTCGCGATTGAGGCTACCGATTGAACCGCGCAGCCGGTTGACCGCTTCGACCAGTTCGGCTTGCTCGGCCGCGCTGGAGCCGTGATCTTCCTCCAGCTTGGCCAGCTCTTCCGCGGCAACCAGATTAACCGGTCCGATACGCTCGCGGCTGGTATTGAGGCGGTCCATTTCCTCACTTTCCTGCTCTGCCGAACTGATATCGCTTTCTGCAAAGTCAAATTTCTCGGCAAGCATAGGCGGGGGACATTGGAACCGTTCGCCCGCAATTCGCGCCATTTCTGCGCGGCGCGTCTCTTGATTCTCGGCCCTTGCCGACAGGCCTGCGCGGCCCTCGCGAGCCTGAGCCAAGGTCTCATTGGCCTCGCTTAAGGTGCGCTGGGCTGCGTCGGCAGCAGCCTGAGCGCTGGCAACGCTCGCCTCGGCTGCCTCCAATTCGCTGGTCAGGCGTGCGCGTACAGTGTCGCCTTGCTCGATCTCTTCTTGCAGCCCTTCCGGCTTGGCTGCGACGATTGCGCGTTCCTCGGCAATCTCGTCAAACCGCAGAGCCATGTCAGACAGCCTTTGCGCCGCCTCGCCGGATCGTTTTTGCCAGCTTTCCATGTCGCTGCGCTGGGCGATGCACCGCTCGCGCAAAACGGCCAGCGATTGGTCATGTGCAGCAAGATCAGCGGTCGCGGCTTGCAAGGCAGCACGCGCGGCCTCGTTCTTGGCCTGCGCTGCATCCAAGGAAGCGCGCCCGGCTTCAGGGTCGGGCAGGGCCTTGTATTTGGCTTCAGCCGTTTCCAATTCGCTGCGCGCAGCCTCCAGCCGCGTTTCAAACCCCTCGGCAGCCTCACTCAATTCAGCCAGCCTGTTCGCAACCCTTTCGCGCTCCGCATCGGCCCGGTCAACTTGGCGCATGGCTTCGCGCTCGTCTTCGACGGCCTGTGCAATGGCGCGGTCGGCGGCAATAATATCGCGGCCAATGTCTTGCAGCGCCGCGCTCGTCTTTTCATGCAGCGCTTGTGACGCTGCGACGCCTTCACGCAGGGGCTTGATCTGTCCATCGAGGGTAGCAAAGCGGTTCTCTGCCTCTAGGCGAGCAGCTTCTGATGCGCCTTCTCCGCGAGCGACAAAACCGTCCCAGCGGCGCAGCGCCCCGTCCATAGTGACAAGCCATTCGCCCGGCTGAAGCGCGCGTCCGTCATCCTGCTCGGCAACATGCACCAGCGCGAGGCGGGCAGCCAGTTCAGCCGGACATTTTTCGACCTGTGCGGCAAGGTTTTCGGCCACTGCGCGCGGGGCCGAACCGCCCGTCCAATACCGGCCTTCCTCGTCCGATTTCGGCGCGCCCAGCAATGCCTTGCCATCGCGGCCCAAGACCGCTGCCAAAGCGCGCTCATAACCGGATTTGGCGCGCAATCCGTCGATTGCCTGCTGCCGGCCAGCGCGTTTTTCAGCTTGTTTGGCGCGTGCTTCACGGTCGCGCAGCAGGCCGGTGTATTCACGCTCTATCCCGGCAAGTTCTGCCTTTGCGTTTGCCAATGCGGTCGCGGCCTCATCGCGCTCTGCTTGCAATTGGCTCTTGCGGGCTTGCAAAGCCTCGCTGGCCGATTGCGCAGTTTTGCGCGCTTCGCTCGCGGCCTCAGCGGCCTTTTCGGCCGCGTTATGCTGGCTTTCGCTTTGCGCATGGCTCAATTGGGCACGTTGCTCGGCAATTCTTGCGCCGTCTGCTTCAATCCGTTCCAGCTGGCCGCGCGCCTGCGCAATCTCCGCCTCGACAACCCGCCATTCCGCCTCCACCCCGGCGTGATCTGCCGTGGCCTTGGCCAGAGCAAGCTCCACAGACCGGCAATGGGCATCCGCCTTGTCGCGGGCGCGCTCCTTGTCGGGCCGTGCGGCATCGTCCGCCGCCAACGCCTTTTCACCTGCGGCCAGTTCCCGTTCAAGGTTTGCCAAGGCCTCGGCCGCATCGCGGGTCATCCGGTCCGCATCGCCGCGGTCGTCTTCCAAGCGCGCCTTTTGCCGATCAAGATCAGCCAGCCGCTGTTCGGCCGCCTCAAGCTGGCTGGTGAGCGCCGCCATCCGGTGCCCATGCGCGCTCGCATCATCGCGCCGGTCTGCCAATTCCTCGCGCGCAGAGCCGAGCGCGATGGCCGCTTCGTTTTGCGCTGTCTCAGCCGATTTTGCCGCTGCGGAGGCTTCGCCGACTTTCTCTTCTGCTTGTTTGGCTGCCGCTTTCGCTTCGTCGGCTGCGGATGCCGCATCGCGCCACCGGGCAAAGACCAGCCGCGCTTCTGCATGGCGGATTTGATCGGTCAGCTTGGCATAGCGTTCGGCCTGCTTGGCTTGCCTTCGCAAAGACGCCATCTGGCTGTCCAGACCAGCCATCAAATCTTCAAGCCGGGCAAGGTTCTTCTCGGTCGAGCGCAATTTGCTTTCGGCATCGCGCCGCCGGACATGAAGTCCGGAAATGCCCGCCGCTTCTTCGAGCATTTGCCGTCGCTCGGTCGGCTTGGCGGCGATAACTTGAGCGATCTTGCCCTGGCTGACCAAGGCAGGTGAATGCGCGCCGGTCGCCGCATCGGCAAAGGTTAGCGAAACGTCCTTGGCCCGCACATCCTTGCCATTGACGCGGTATGCGCTGCCCGCGCCGCGTTCGATCCGGCGCATGACTTCGAGTTCGTCGTTGCGGTCGGTTGCCCCATGCAGCACGACCTCAGCAAAATCGCGGGGCGGGCGGCTGGCCGTACCGGCGAAGATAACATCTTCCATCCCGCCCGAACGCATGCTCTTGGGCGAATTTTCACCCATCACCCAGCGGATCGCTTCCAGCAGGTTGGATTTTCCGCAACCGTTCGGGCCGACCACGCCGGTGAGGCCCGGTTCAATGCGCAGTTCAGCCGGCTCTACGAAGCTTTTAAAGCCGCTGAGTTTGAGCCGTTTGATCAGCATGAGGAGAAGCTATCGGTAAAAATGAGCGATAAGGTCCTGCAGGTCCAGCCGGCTTACCGGGCGCCTGCGCGTTGCAGCACCGGCTCCAGCCCGCCCCAATTGAGCACTCCGTCCAGTTTTTGCCCGTTCAGCAGGAAAGTCGGGGTGCCGGTCACATTGAATTCCTTGGACTGGGTTTCCGAATTCTTCGCAATCGTTTCCATCGCCGGGAAATCGGCCAGACAGGTGCGGGCCTGATCCTCGCTAATGCCGCGTGCGGCAAAAAAGTCGTAAAAGCCAGCGGCCGCTGCGGCGGCTGGGAAACGCTCCGCTTCGGGCAATTGCAAGGCTTGACCGAATACTTCCTGATTGCTGATGACGCCTTGCACCAATTCGGACTGATTGGCGAAAACCTGATCCGAGAGCGGATGAAAGCTCTCTGTAGGACCGCACCGAACTAGGGTCGCGAGCACCAGATCATCCGGCCGCTGTATCTGGTTGCGCAATTCGTAACTGACCCGGCCCGAATTGACATATTCCTTGAGCGGTTCGACCCCGGTGGTCGCAAAAGCAGCGCAGGCCGGGCACGTTAGGGAGGCATACTCAACCAGCTTTATCGGAGCATCGGGATTGCCGAGCAAGACGCCGTCATAATCTGTCTTGAGCGCTTGATCCGTCCAGACGGTTCCTTCCGGTGCAGGGATTTCGGCAATCGGTTCACCTTCCAGCGAAGCGGCCTCATCCTCGGCGCTGTCGCATGCGGCCAGAGCCAGCATCGCGGGCGCGGCTATTGCGGTCCAGATTGCAATCGCGGATTTGCGCATGAATTCGTCATCCTTCGTGTAGATAAGCCGGGCTTCGTCTAGAAACGCCGGGCAGTGTTTGTGCCTGTTTGACTAAGCACAACGGCGCCCGGTGATAAAGAGCTAACGCAGGCTACACCAAGGAAGAAGCCTAGTAACCATTTTTGAACAGGATTTGCCCCAATTTATACACCGGCTTTTAGACACCGGATTGCGCATCGGGACCTGCGGTGCGGCGCGCATGAGGCCAAGTTGTTTTGAATGCGGGCCGTTTCGCTTGTTTTGCCTCTCGGTACCTATGGGGAGACCTATTTGAAAAAGGCGTCCAATAGGGGTTGCAAGGCCGCCCATGTATGCGTCTGACTTAGCAATTCACCGTTCAGGACAAAGCTGGGCGTGCCGCGCAAATTGTATGTTTGGATATCCGCGACGCTTTGGTTTGCCATGCTCTCGGCCTTTGCATCATCATTGAGACAGCGGTCGAGCTCGACCCGGTCATATCCGCGCCGGTCCATCAAATCGTAAAAGCCCAAATCGCTGGCGATGGCTCTGCGTCTGGCGCTTGGCATGCCGAATTGCCAGCGGGCCATTTGCGCCTGAGTGGCATTGCTGGCTTTTTCGATCCATTCGCTTTGCCGGTACATAAATTCGGCATGATTGCGCGGAAATTTTGCCGGATCGCCGCATTGGGCCATCATCGCCGCGGTCAGATCGACCGGATCGCGCAGCAAATGGCGGATTTCGAAACTGACCTTGCCGGTGGGCACATAAACCAGCTTGATCGCGCCTTCGCCTTGCCGGGCAAAATTTGCGCAATGCCCGCAAGTGTAGCTGGCAAATTCAATCAATTTCACGTCTGCTTCGGGATTGCCAATGAGGTGTCCCCCATCGGTCCGCTCGACCAGAGTGCCATAGCTGCTTTTGGGCAGGTTTTGCGCGTCCTCGCTGGCGTCATCTGACCGGGTCTGTGATTGCGCCGAAAAAGGTTGCACCAAGAGCGCACATGCAAGACCCGCAAAAGCGGTTAGAGTTTTGGGCAATTTCAAAAACACCAGATTATTCCCGCAGATTGGTCATGTGGCCCTAACGGGAGGGCTGCCGGTCAATCCCCTGGATCAGAGCCGCCAGAACCTGTCCCATCTTCGTCCTCTCCGAAAGAGCGCGCCAGCGATTCCAAAACGGTGCGCAATTCCGGATCGCCGATATCGCGCAAGCTATCCCCCAATTCCATCGGGATCGGCTTGAGCGACGGCGGCGCTTTCGCCTGCGTCTTAGTTTCTGGTGGCTGAACCTTGCCTTGCCGGATTTTGACACGGGCCACAGCGCTGTAACCGAAGAAACGGTTCACCCGCTCGATAATCTCTGGAATCACATGCTGGATCAGCGGAGCATGGGCCGGCACCACCACCAATTCCAGAATACCTTCCGACTTTTCGCCGGGCGGAAAACGAATGGCTTGCGGGCTGCAAATCTTGGCATGGGTGTCGCCGACAATTTCTGGCCAACGCGAGACAACCGAACTTTGCACGAAGCCGAACCGGCGAAAGGCGGTGCGCCCGATTTGCGGCATCAAATCCGAAATGGGTTTCGCCGCGCCGCCGCGCCGCCGCTCATACATGCGGGGCTTTTTGACGGTGTTTTTGGTTTTTGCCCCCGTTTTTGTCCCGGTTTTCGGCCCAGTTTTTGCATCCGGTGCAGGTGCCGACTTGGTCTTGGGCTTTTTACCAGAATCTTTGGGCGGGGTGCGTTCCATGTTGCTTGCCGTCATGGCATAGCGCCTTCACAAGCGCCACTATGAAGACATCAATCTCCCAAACTCTTCTCAGCGACATTCTGCTGCGCTGGTATGATCGCCACGCACGCGATTTGCCATGGCGTGCGCCGCCGGGGACCAAGGTCTTGCCCGATCCCTATCACGTCTGGTTGTCTGAGGTGATGCTGCAACAAACAACCGTTGCTGCGGTGAAGCCCTATTTCCTCAAGTTCACGCAAAAATGGCGCGATGTAAGGGCTTTGGCGGCGGCTGAGGAAGAGGACGTGATGGCTGCATGGGCGGGGCTTGGCTATTATTCCAGAGCGCGCAATCTGGTGCGCTGCGCCCGCGAAGTGGCCGAACTTGGCGCTTTTCCTGAGACCGAAGAAGAGCTGCGCGCCTTGCCCGGCCTTGGCAGTTATACCGCGGCCGCGGTTGCCGCGATTGCATTTGGCCGAAGGGCGGTGGTGATCGACGCCAATGTCGAGCGGGTCGCCGCGCGCCTCTTTCGGATTGAGAGCCCTTTGCCCGGCGCGCGCAAACCCATTCGCGAGGCGATGGAGCGCATCACGCCGGATGAGCGCAGCGGTGATTTTGCGCAAGGCATGATGGATCTGGGGTCAAGCATTTGCACTGCGCGCGATCCGAAATGCCTGATTTGTCCGCTATCGGATCATTGCTGCGCGAAACAGTCCGGTGATCCCGCGCGTCTGCCTATCAAGCCGCCCAAAAAGCCTAAGCCCGAGCGCACCGGGCAGGCCTATTGGATTGAACAATCGGGCAAGGTTTGGCTGGTCAGGCGCGAGGGCAAGGGCATGCTGGGCGGGATGCGCGGCTTGCCTGATGATGGCTGGAGCGCGCGCGAGGATGGTTCGCAAGAGCCGCCATTTGAGGCTGATTGGCGAGACTGCGGCGCGGTCACCCATGTCTTTACGCATGCGCGCTTGACGCTGAGCCTGTTTGCTAGCGTTTTGCCCGATAACCCGCCAACAAACGATCCAAAGGCCGTTTTGGGTAACGGGCAATGGTGGCCGATTGATCGGCTGGAAGAAGCGGGCCTGCCCACCTTGTTCGCCAAGGCTGCTGCGCGCGTTATCGCATCGCGCTAAGCGGCAATTTGCGCGTTACAGGACGCCGCCGCCAAGGCTGAGGCGCACGGCCGCGATCAGAAGAATGATCAGACACAGATTGCGCCCGCCATCTTTCGAGGAGATTTGCCCAAGGATAATGCCGATTACGATCAGCGGCAAAGCGATCCAATTGGCCCAGCCAAGCAAGGGGATGGTTGCCGGAATGACCAGCACCAGCGAAAGCAATCCGAATAGGATGGAAATGATGTTTAGCATGTGACTTATATGGGTAACACAGCGCGGTTTTTCAAGAGGTGTGAGGGCGAAAATGAACAAGGCGCGTCTGCTAAGGGCCCCTCATATCTTGCTCGATGTGTTGCACTCATAGGTTGCAATCAACAGTTTTAATCTGCAATCGAGTGTTCACAGTCAGAATGCTAACCCCCGCGCCGAATAAAAGGCGCAAGTAGGATTGCAACAAGGACGCATTATGAATTTTCGTGAATTTCAATCTCCTGATCTTTATGGGCCGATAGCCGGCTCCGAAAACGGCTTTTCCAGTGCCGCCGGACCTCTCATCGAAGGGGCCGCCGCGCCGATTTCGCGCCGCTCGCTGTTCCGCGCCAGCGCCTTGCTCGCCGCGGGTGGGCTAGCCTCGGTCCATCCCTTTGGCCGGTCCTTGCTGGCGCATGATGTTGGATCAAGCTGGCCGAATGTGGACCGGCTTGCCAAAAGCTATCTCGACAGCCGCAAAGTCGCCAATTTGCTGGTGACGTTGGGCTGGCGGCAGGAGGATCATGCACATACAGTCGGCGGGGGAACCCTGGGCTTTAACTCGAATGTTGAGGTTGATGAAAACTCGCTTTTTCGCATTTATTCCATGACCAAACCGATCACCGGCATGGCGATCATGATGTGTATCGAGGATGGGCATTTCACCCTTGATACGCCGCTCGCTGATATCCTGCCGGCCTTTGCCGACATGCGGGTTTTGCAAAATCCGGAAGGCGCGCTGGATGACACAGTCGCAGCCGAGCAAGCGATCACCATCCGCCACCTGCTCACTCATACGGCGGGGATTGGCTATCTGATCATCAGCAAAGGCCCCTTGTTGCAAGGCTTTGTCGAAAACGGTTTGACCGGCGGACGGGTGAGCCGTTTGCCGATACCCGGTTTCCCGCAAGTCACCCCTGCGCCTTCGCTGGAAGAATTTGCAGACCGCTTGGCGACCTTGCCCTTGGTGGCGCAGCCCGGCTCCAAATGGATTTACTCAGCCAGTATCGATCTGCTTGGCCGCGTAATCGAGGTGGCATCAGGCATGAGCTTCGAGGCATTCCTGCAAACCCGCCTGTTTGATCCTTGCGGCATGGAAAGCACTTACTTCACCGTTCCGAAAAGTGAAATTGGCCGCCTGACTGATAATTACGGCATTGCTGGCGGTTTCCCGATCCCGATCGATCCGGGACGCAGCTCGATCTATCTTGATCCCCCATCGATCCCATCGGGGGGAGGCGGATTGGTTTCCTCGCCTAAGGATTATGACCGGTTCCAGCGCATGTTGCTGGGCAAGGGCACGCTCGATGACACGCAAGTCATGAGCGAAGAAGCGGTCAGTGTTGGCGTGTCGAATATCTTGCCCGATGGCGTCGATACATCGAACAGCTGGGTCGCTGGCCAAGGCTTTGGCGCAGGCGGACGGTCTGTGCGCGGCACATTTGGCTGGGGCGGGGCGGCTGGTACGATCGCCAGCGTCGACTTTAACAATCAGCTGAGGGCGGCTTTGTTTACGCAATATATGCCGACCGAGGCCTATCCGATGCGCAGCGAGTTTTTGGCCGCTTTCGAGAAGGATCTAAAAGGCAAAAGGGACGCAGCCTGATGGCGGCTTTGGCCTTCACCGGCTCGCCGCTGGACCGGGCGGACAATATCAGAAACGATCCTGAGGCATTGGGCGCGTTGATGAATTTTCGTGCGCGGTTTCTGCTGCTTGATGGGTTGATGCCGCAAATGGATGATGCGGGCGCGCTGGCGTGGGGAACTTTGGCAGATGCGCCAGAGGATGCCGATTTGGTCTTCCTCGGGCTTGATCGAACGGGTGAGGGTCAGCCAAAACCGTGTTTCGCCGCTGTGCCGAGTGCCGGTGACGCCGCGCCGCGCATGGCTAACCCTGCGCTTTGGCAAGCTATGGCGATGCTCAGCCCAGAGGATTTGGCGCTTTACGGCGGTGCCCGCAGCGTGACCGATTGGCATGCCCGGCACCGGTTTTGCGCAGCCTGCGGCGGCCCAACAAAGATCACCAAGGGCGGCTGGCAGCGCAATTGCGAGGCGTGCGGGACGCAGCATTTCCCGCGCACTGATCCGGTCACGATCATGTTGGTGGAAAGCAATGACAAGCTGATGCTGGGCCGCGGCAAGGGCTGGCCGGAACGCACGTATTCGGCGCTGGCGGGCTTTGTTGAGCCGGGGGAAAGTATTGAAGAGGCGGTCGCCCGCGAAGTGCTTGAGGAATCGGGCATCACGGCGCGCGATGTGCGCTATATCGCGAGCCAGCCATGGCCATTTCCCTCGCAATTGATGATCGGCTGTCATGCGATGGCCGATGATGAGGCCATTACCCTTGATGAAACCGAATTGGCCGATGCGCGCTGGTTTACCAGAGCCGAGATTAACGCGGCGCTGGCGGGCGACCCTGAGGCGCCGATGAATTGCCCCGCACCGCAAGCTATCGCGCATCACTTACTGACTTGGTGGACTAAGCAATAGGAGCCGCCCCGATGAACACCGCAACCGACGCACCGCGCACCCTTACTATCGACATCTGGTCGGATGTGATGTGCCCATGGTGTCTGGTGGGATGGGGGCAATTGCAAAAGGGGCTGGAGCTATTGTCAGGCGAGCTTGATGCGGACATCCGTTGGCACGCCTTTCAACTGAACCCTGATATGCCAAACGAGGGCGAGGACCGCGCCGCGCATCTCGCGCGCAAATATGGCCGGAGCCGGGATGATGCAAAATCGGTCCAGGGAACCATGCAGGCGGCGGCACAAAATGCTGGGGTGACGCTGGAATACACGGGCGGCAAGGATGATATTCCGCCAGCGATGATGTGGAACACCGCGGCGGCGCATAAATTGCTGGTCTGGACTTTGGAGGCGAAAGGCGCGGCCAAGCAAACCGAGCTGAAACTTGCGCTGTTCGAGGCCCATTTCAATCATCGCCGCGCGATCGGCGACGAAGAGGTGTTGATCGCGATTGCCGATGAAGTGGGCATCACGCGCGAAGAGGCCGAGATTGCCTTGCGCAGCGATTTTTATGCCGAGAAAGTGCGGGCCGAACAGCAAGCGGCCTATGACATGAATGTGACGGGCGTACCGGCGATGTTGGTCGAGGGGCGGTTGCTGATCCCCGGCGCGCAGGAGCCTGAGGTCTATGCCAATGCCCTGAGGCGGGTCGCGGCGCGCATTCCTGCAACACCAGCGGAGTAGACTATGGCCGATTGGCTTCCTGAAACCGCGGTTATTACGGGCGGTGCAAGCGGCATTGGCCGTGCGCTGGCAAAAGAGCTGAGCACACGCGGTACAAAGGTGATGTTGGCCGATCTGCCAGGCGCGCCATTGGATAAGGCGGCTGCCGAAATGGGCGGCATTGCACAGGCTTGCGACGTGTCGGACGCAGCGCAGGTGAGCGCTCTTGCCGAGGCCGCTTATGCCGCGTTTGGCCATGTCGATTTGCTCGTCAACAATGCCGGGCAATCGGGCGTTCATGGCCGCATTTGGGAGGCCGATACTGATGCGGCGCGGGCGCATTTTGACGTCAATTTCTGGGGCGTGTGGCACGGCTGTCAGGCCTTTGGCAAACGGATGGCAGATCAATCCCGCGAGGCGGCAATTTACAACACTGGCAGCGAGAACAGCTTCTTTTGCGCGGTGCCGCAAACCGCTGCTTATATCGCGGCAAAACATGCCGTGCTGGGTTTGACGGAGAGTATGGCAGAGGATTTCCCGGCCCACGTCAAAACCGGTTTGATTGTGCCGGGCTGGGTGTTCACCGGGCTGGGCAATGCGCGGATGATGTCCAATGGCATGCCGGTCGATCAATATGCCGGAGTTATTGTCCCGCAGATCCTTAAACGGCAACGCTTTGTGGTCAGCCATTTGTCAAATCTTGCGCGGATTGACGAGCGTATGGATGCGCTGCGTGCGGCCTATCTCGGCCATGCTTTCGATGACACCAATGATCCCGATTATGATGTCCGGAATTTTCTGGCGAAGCTTGCGCAAAAGTGACTTCGGTTCAGCCGAGCCTCTTTTATTGATGCGGGCCAGACTTCGATCATGCCGGCCTTAGATCAGCCCTAAACGCTCCAGCTTGCCGGCGAGCTTACCCGGCAAAACATCGCCCACTTCCTCGCCCTCGGCCAGATCCGCAGGCGTATTATCGGGGGCGAGATAGCGCCAGCCTTGGTGCGCGCGCTTGCGCTGTTGATGGACACGGATCAGCACCGGCTCCAGCTCGATATACCAGCGCCCATCCTCGGTCTCGCTAAAACCCAAAATGGGCGAGCGCGCGACCAGCGAGTGATTTAGGATCCAGAACAGCGATCCGCCAATCATTTCCTCGTGGCGCGTTGGCCGATTGCGGGTCGTCAGCTTGATCTCGCGGCGGTTCTCATACCAACCGGCCAGATCGTCCCAGCTTTTCGCGCCAAACGCGATTTTGGTCATGTTGAGCGGCCTGCCCTCAGGATCAGGCGTAGCGGATTTTTTTCTGCGTCTCTTTGCCATGAAGACCCCTTATCCTGTCACGCCGCTGGCAACCGCCAAACCCAAGAAGGCGAAAAAGCCCATCGAATCGGTGATCATGGTCACGAACACACTGCTGGCTACCGCCGGGTCCTGTTTCAGCCTGTCAAACCCGACCGGCACCAGCACCCCTGCAAGCCCTGCTGTGATGATATTGATCACCATCGCAGCGGCGATCACCAGACCCAGCATGGGCGTAAAAATCGCTGCAGTGGCGACACCGATTAAAGCCGCAATGACCGCGCCGTTGAGCACCGCAACGCGCAATTCACGCCACAAGATGCGGCCCGTGTTGGACCGGGTGAGCTGGTTCATAGCAATCGCCCGCACCGTGACCGCCATGGTCTGCGTACCGGCATTGCCGCCGATGCTTGCGACAATCGGCATCAGCACGGCGAGCGCGACCAGTTTTTCGATCGCTGCCCCAAAGGCGGCGATAATCAGGCTGCCGACCAAGGCCGTCCCAAGATTGGCAATCAGCCAGCGCACACGGGCAGAAAAGGCATCGCGGATCGGCTCGTTAATATCGCCTTCGCCCGCGCCGCTCATCAAAAGCGCGTCCTCGCCTGCTTCTTCTGAGATAATATGCACGACATCATCGGCGGTCATCTGACCGACCAGCCGCTCGCTCTCGTCGACCACGGCGGCGCTGATGAGGCCGTATTTCTGAAACATCAGCGCGACTTCTTCCTGATCGAGCGCAACCGGGATGAGCGTTTGGTCGCGTTTCATTACATCGGTTAAGGCAATGCTGCGCGGGCTGCGCAATATCCAAGAAAGCTGGCAAGTGCCGACCGGATGATGCCGCTCGTCAACGATAAACACTTCATAAAATTCATTGCTGATGCCGGTCTGATCGCGCAGCATATCGATCAGCGCCCCGACCGTATAATGCTCGGGCACGGCGACAAAATCGCGGCTCATCAAACGGCCAGCGGTTTCTTCGGGATAGGATAAGGCGCTCTCGACCGCGACTTGGGTCTCAGGCTCCAGCTCGGCGATGATCGCTTGCTGGTCCTCCTCGTCCAAATCTTCGATGAGCTGAACCGCGTCATCGGTTTCGAGCTGTTCGGCAATGGTGGCAACGGCCTCTGGCTCCAGCGCCTCCATCATGTCTTCGCGCACAAAGTCATTGAGCTCTGCGACAACGTCACTGCTCATCAGGTCATTGATCGCGGTGACCAAGCCTGAGCGTTGTTCGCCCTCGAACAATTCAATCAGATCGGCCACATCTGCCGGGTGGAGCGGTTCGACCAGTTCGTAAACCTGCGCTATTTGGCCCGCATCCAGCGCGGCGCCAACGCGGCTGACATAACCGGCCTTCAGCGTATTTTCCTCGTCGTAGCGCTCGTCATCGATCCGGTCGTCCGGGCGTACGCTTTCCTCCGCCGCGTCATGCGGCGTATCGGTCAGCACAGTGCCTTCATTGTCGATCAGCGGATCATCAGCCATGCGCCTTGGTCTAGGCAGGCGCGGGCCAATTGCAAGGCTGCATGGCGCTTTGCCCGGCTAAGCTGCGTGACTTATCCCGAATAGCCATTATATGGGGCGCGAGTTTACAAATGGAGATTTTGCACAATGGCCGATACCCTTACCCTGACGCTTGAAAGCGGCGATGTCGTGATCAAGATGCGCCCCGATCTGGCACCCGGCCATGTCGCGCGGATTACCGAATTGGTCGGCGAAGGCTTTTACGACGGGATTATTTTTCACCGCGTGATCGACGGATTTATGGCGCAGGGCGGCTGTCCCAATGGCACAGGCATGGGCGGCAGCGACAAACCTGATCTGAAAGCCGAATTTAACGCAGAACCGCATGTTCGCGGCACCTGCTCTATGGCCCGTACACAGGTTCCAGACAGCGCGAACAGCCAGTTCTTCATTTGCTTTGGGGATACCGAATTTCTGGACGGCCAATACACCGTCTGGGGCCAAGTCACATCGGGCATGGAACATGTCGACGCTTTGCCCAAGGGTGAGCCGCCAGCAGCGCCCGGCAAGATTGTGAAAGC
>CAZDHB010000042.1:0-24615 GCA_964505255.1 uncultured Porphyrobacter sp. | reverse complement strand
TATCGAGGCTCGCAAGCCCGCCGCCGATCTCTGACAAATCCAGCTCAGCGTGCAAAATCTCTTCGGCTTCTCCAGCCTGTGCCAGCACCCGCGCATCGGGCGCAATGATCATTGAGCCACCGCTGTTAAGCTGCTCGCCCTCGATGGCGTTGATCAGCTCCAGCGCGTCCGAGTTCCCACCCACGCGCTCCAGCCCATCAAACAAATCATCTTTGGTCTGCACCAGCCCTGCCGCCAGCACAAAACAGCGCCCCTCCATCGCATAATGCCTTGACGCAATCGCATATTCCTCTCGCACGGTCGGCCAAGCGGCGACATGCACCGCCTCACCCAGATTGTGCATCGCGGCGCGCGCCAGCGGCATCCAATGCTCCCAGCAAATGAGGTTGCCCGCCCTACCCCAAGGCGCTTGATGCACACCCAAGGTCGAGCCATCGCCGCGCATCCAGATCAGCCGCTCGCCGTGCGTTGGCACCAGCTTGCGATGATCGAGCGGAGCCTCGCCGGATCGAAACAGCAATTGATTGTTGTAGAGGCTTTGCCGCACCCGCTCATGAGCGCCGATGGAGATACACGCGTCGCTCTCATCGCACAGCTCCTGCAAGGGCAGCAAACGCTCATCACCTGAGACAACCGCGTTTTCCAGCATGATCGCATGAAGCGCCTTAGTCCCGGGATGATCCCATAGCGCCGCGCCGGGAGCCTCATCGAGCCACAGCGGATAGCCGCCCAGAAACGTCTCTCCGAAAGCAACGAAACGCGCGCCGCCATCAATCGCTTGCTTGGCGAGCCGAACGGCCTTTTCAATCCCGCCCGCAAAGTCGAGCGGGACAGGCGCCGCTTGGACAATCGCGACTGGCAGGATGTTTGAAGGCACAGACATGCGCCCTACCTATCCCAAAAAGCGTCAGCGATCACTAGCCGCTCTGCGTCCCACTCGATCACGGCATCCTTGGTGATCGGTACCATAAATGTCGCCATGCCCTTGGCAGGCACAGGATCTTTAGCGATTTCGATAATATCGCTTGCGCCGAAGTTCTCGACCGCGATGACGGTGCCCACCGCGTCGCCCTTGTCAGTCACCACTTTGAGATCGATGAGGTCGGTGAAGTAATATTCGCCATCTTCAAGCGGCGGCAATTCTGTCTGAACGACGCTCAAGACGGTTCCGCGCAAGGCTTCGGCAGCGTTGCGGTCAATAACCTCGGCAAAGCGGGCAATCGCGCCGCCCTTATTGTCAGACCGGACTTTGCTGAGCGTAAGCGCGCCATCATTGAAGCTTTTATGCGCTTTGAGCGCGTCCAGCCCATCGCCGAGGAGTTTCAGACGCACTTCGCCCGTGACCCCATGCGCGCCGGTAACGGCGGCGAGTTCCACCGTACTGGGCGCTGCATGGGGGCTAAGGGCCAAGAAGGCTTACTCGGCCTTGTCGCCTTCGGCGTCTTCGGGTGCCGCTTCTTCAGCAGGTGCTTCTTCAGCAGGTGCCTCTTCGGTCGCAGCCTCTTCAGCAGGTGCCGCTTCCTCGGTTGCAACTTCTTCAGCAGGTGCCGCATCCTCGGTTGCAACTTCTTCAGCAGGCGCCGCTTCTTCGGTTGCAGCCTCTTCAGCAGGAGCCTCTTCAGCAGGAGCCTTTTTCGCTTCTTCTTCCGCTTCTTTTGCGGCTGCAGCTTTTTCAGCCTTCTCTTCAGCCCGCTCAGTCGCTTTTTCGCCCGGCTTCGCCTTATTGGGGTTGTTGCGCGCCTTGCGCTCCATAATGCCCGCTGCATCGAGGAAACGCAGCACACGGTCCGAAGGCTGCGCGCCAACGCCGAGCCAGTAGCGAATGCGATCTTCGTTCAGCTGAACGCGCTTCTCGTCATCCTTGGCGAGCAATGGGTTGTAAACGCCGATTTGCTCAAGATAGCGGCCATCGCGCGGTTTGCGGCTGTCTGCTGCCACAATCCGGTAATAGGGACGCTTTTTCGCGCCGCCACGTGAAAGCCTGAGTGCAATTGCCATAATTTCTTACCTTTCCAATTCAAGTATCTGTAAAATCACTTTTTATTCAATAAATCCTGTAGATCAGGCGGCAGGGTTGATGGGTCAACACCTGGCCCTTTTGACCCGCCCCCCATGCCGCCAGGCAGGCCCGGCATGCCGCCGCCGCCCATGCCCGGAAGGCCGCCGCCTCCCATTCCGCCGCCGCCAAACATCGACGCAAGGCCTTTGAGGCCGCCCATTTTCTTGATCTGCTTCATTGCGCGGGACATTTCCTGATGCATTTTCAGCACCTTGTTGACTTCGGGAACCTGCGTTCCGCTGCCTGCTGCCACACGCCGTTTGCGCTTTGCGTTTAAAAGTTTGGGATTGGCCCGCTCTTTTGGCGTCATAGAGCCGATGATTGCATCCATATGGACCAAAACCTTGTCATCCATGTCTGATGCCGCGAGTGCCGCCTTGGCCTTTTTCATGCCCGGCATCATGCCAGCCAGCATGCCCAGCCCGCCCATGTTCTGCATCTGCTGCAATTGCATCCGCAGATCATTAAGGTCGAACTGCCCTTTCGCCATTTTCTTGGCGAGCGCCTCGGCGTCTTCCTCTTTAATGGTCTCGGCCGCTTTTTCGACCAGGCTGACGACGTCGCCCATGCCGAGTATCCGGCCCGCGACCCGCTTGGGATCAAACGCCTCGATCGCGTCGAGTTTCTCGCCAGTACCCGCAAATTTGATCGGTTTGCCGGTCACATGACGCATCGATAGCGCCGCGCCGCCGCGTGCATCGCCGTCCATCCGGGTCAAGACGACCCCGGTCAGCGGCACCTCATCGGTAAAGCTCTTGGCGACATTGACCGCATCCTGACCGGTCAGGCTGTCCACCACCAAAAGCACCTCAGTCGGGGCAGAGACGCCCGCAACCGCCTTCATCTCGGCCATCAGCGCTTCATCAACATGCAGCCGGCCCGCCGTATCCAGCAAGAGCACATCACAGGCCTGCAATTTTGCCGCCTCCATCGCCCGGCGCGCAATATCCACCGGTTGCTGGCCATCAACTATCGGCAGAGTCGCAACTTCAACCTGCTCGCCCAGAACGGCCAATTGCTCTTGCGCCGCCGGACGGTTCACGTCGAGCGAGGCCATCATCGCCTTCTTGCCGTTTTTCTCTTTCAAGAGCTTGCCGAGCTTGGCCGTGGTGGTCGTCTTACCCGAGCCTTGCAGGCCAACCATCATAATCACGACTGGCGGTTTCGCCTCGAGGATCAAACCGCGCTGATTGTCGCCGTCCTCTTCCCCGCCAAGCATTTCCACCAGTTCGTCATTGACGATTTTGACGACTTGCTGGCCGGGTGTGACCGATTTCAGAACTTCTGATCCGATCGCTTTCTCGGTAACCGCATCGACGAACCGGCGCACGACCGGCAGGGCAACATCGGCTTCGAGCAAGGCGATGCGGACCTCGCGCATGGCATCGCGGACATCCTGCTCGGTAAGAGCGCCGCGACCCTTGAGTTTGTCAAAGACGCCGCCAAGGCGGTCGGACAAATTGTCAAACATGGGCCCTATTCCTCATAGATTGCGGTGTTTTTTCCGCGCGTTTCCGAACCGCAAAACCGGTTCCCACTTTTGCTGGAAACGCTTGTTTCCGCCCCTTAAGCTTGTCAAAGACGCCGCCAAGGCGGTCGGACAAATTGTCAAACATCGTCTTCTTCTCCCTTTAAAGCGGGCCAAACCCACGGATACGCAAAAAACGCCGGCGGACGAAACCTCGTCGGCCAGCGCGGGGCATTGCCCCTATGAAATCCAAAGCCCCTCTCGAGGTGATGGCTGGATAGCAATCTATCCCTATGAATGGTGGAGCCTAGCGGGATCGAACCGCTGACCTCAACACTGCCAGTGTTGCGCTCTCCCAGCTGAGCTAAGGCCCCGAACATTCATGTCCGACGGATTTGATAGCAAACCCATCTTTGAACGCGCGCATTTATGCCCGCGCTCGGTTTTGTGCAAGCCTAAACTTAGGTGTCTTCCTGCTCGTCGTCGCCCTTGCCTTTGGAAACGCCAAGATCATCGTCACCGCCAAGGTCGACTTCATTATCAGGCGAATCCTCGCCCTCGTCGATGTTTTCCAAATCATCATCCGCCAAATCGCTATCGGCTTCGCCCTTGCCATCCTTGGCGTCGGCTTCTTCGAACGGGATTGGCTGTTTCGACTTGAGCACAGGCTCTGGGAACCATTCCTCACCGCATTCAATGCAAGTGACAGGTTCAGCCTTTGTCAGATCGTAAAAGCGTGTGCCGCATTTCGGACACGTCCGCTTTGTGCCCCATTCCGGTTTGACCATGAGTAATCCTTCAATTGGCGTGCGCCGCAAGCGGCCCAGCAATATCTCTTCTAAAGTAACGTCAAGCTTCGCTCAAATCGTGCTGCTTCCCAGCTTGCCCCAGCATAGCCTTTACTTGATTTTCTCAAGCGCAGACCAAAAGGAGCCGCTGTTTTTCGCACCCGCAAGCTTTGATGCGCGGCGCGCCTTGCCAGAACGAGGGAGCGGTGTCAAAGACCTGCTGCATATCACCCCTGCCCTATGCCGCGTTACGAATGCTGCGTTACGAACGCCCGCGAAGACCAAAGGAACCCTCGCTCTGCCTGCTCACCGTTTTCTTCCCGCTGGAGCTTTAACAGGGAAAATCCGTGTTCCCGGTGACAAATCGATCAGCCACCGCGCCATCATGTTCGGCGCATTGGCGGTTGGCGAGACGCGCATAACCGGGCTGCTGGAAGGCGAAGATGTTTTGGCGACAGCGCAGGCCATGCGGCAAATGGGCGCGCACATCCAGCGCGAGGAAGACGGCACTTACATCGTCAATGGCGTCGGCGTTGGCGGCTTGCTTGAGCCTGAGGCCGCGCTCGACATGGGCAATTCCGGCACCTCGACAAGGCTGCTGATGGGACTGATCGCTGGCCACGCGATTACGGCCAATTTTACCGGCGATGCGAGCTTGTCCTCGCGGCCAATGAACCGGGTGATTGTCCCGCTCGAACAGATGGCCGCGCAATTTACCCCTTCACCGGGCGGCACATTGCCGCTGATGATGCGGGGCGCGCAGCCTGCTGTGCCGATCACTTACCGGCTGCCGGTTGCCAGCGCGCAGGTCAAAAGCGCGGTTCTCCTCGCTGCGCTCAACACGCCCGGCACAACCACTGTGATCGAGCCTGTGCCAACGCGCGACCACACCGAGAGGATGCTGAAGGGCTTTGGAGTTGCGGTTGAAACCACCCTGGTCGAGGGTGAGCGGCATATTGCTATCACCGGGCCGGCCGATTTCTCTCCATGCGCAATAGAAGTTCCAGGCGACCCATCTTCGGCCGCGTTCTTTATCGCCGCGGCCTTGATCACACCCGGCAGCGATCTGGTGATCGCAAATGTCGGCCTCAATGAAACCCGCTCTGGCATTGTCACCGTTTTGCGCAAAATGGGCGGATCGATCGAGGAATTAAACGCCCGTGAAATCGGCGGAGAACCAGTGGCCGACTTGCGCGTGCGCCATTCACAACTCAAAGGCATTGAGGTTGATCCCGCCCTCGCCCCTGCCATGATTGACGAATTTCCCGTGCTATTCGTCGCAGCTGCGCTGGCGCAGGGCACAACTCTTACCAGCGGCCTTGAGGAATTGCGCGTAAAGGAAAGCGACCGGCTGTCTGCTATGGCTGAGGCGCTCAAACTGGCGGGCGCTGAGGTTCAGGAGCATGAGGACGGGCTGACGATCATTGGCACAGGGGGTAGAGCGCTACCCGGATCTGGTGAGGAAGCGATTGCCACCAAGCTTGATCACCGGATCGCGATGAGCATGGCGATTGCCGGATTGGCGAGCGAACACGGTGTCACCTTGGATGATGTGTCGCCCATCTCCACCAGCTTTCCCGGCTTCATGGACTTGCTGAGCGAGGCGGCCGCATGATTATTGCTGTCGATGGCCCCACCGCCAGCGGGAAAGGCACTTTGTCAAAACAGCTGGCGCTGCATTTTGGCTTGCCGCATCTCGACACTGGATTGCTTTACCGCGCTGTGGGCCGCCAACTCACCATCAATGGCGGCGACGCGGACAATCCGGCCGACGCTCTGGCTGCTTGCGCATTCCCGGAAGAATTGCTGGCGGATGATATTTTGCGCTCGGAAGGCTCTGGCAGCTTGGCAAGCCGGGTATCTGTTCATCCTGACGTGCGCCAAGCCCTGTTCGAGAGGCAACGCGCCTTTGCCCAGCAGCCGGGCGGCGCGGTCCTTGACGGGCGCGATATTGGCACGGTGATCGTGCCTGAGGCGGATGTGAAGCTGTTTGTCACCGCCTCGGTAGAGGCCCGCGCAGCGCGCCGACACGAGGAAATGCAAAAACGCGGGGAAAGCGCGACGCTCGCTGAAATAGAGGCCGATCTGGCGCGCCGCGATGCGCGTGACATGAACCGCGCCGATGCCCCGCTTATTCCGGCGAGCGATGCATTCGTATTCGACACCACCAGTTTCGGCCGGGAAGAAGCCATTGCCGAGGCGATCGCGATTGCCGAGCAGGCGCTGGCTAACCGCCGCAGCTAAGGCGCATATTCCCTTGCATCATATTCCTTGCAATTTGGGGGCCCTTGGCCTAGGCGCGCGCTCGTCGGCTTGGGCTGCCCGCGACTTGCTCGCATGGCAATCCCCAGCAGACCTGCGTGTCAGCATTCGGTTGGCGCGGTGATAGTCGGCCCTCTTGGCCCGCAAGGCGTTTGCAATGGTGCACTCGCGGCGGTGAAAGACCTCCGGAAAAACCGGTGGCCGGAAGCAAATGTAAATAAGGACCTTTTGGTTTATGGCATCCTCAGCCAACCCTACGCGCGACGATTTCGAAGCGCTTCTTAACGAACAACTTGGCGGTGCAGACAATGGCGGTTTCGAAGGCCGCGTTGTCAAAGGCACTGTAACATCCGTCGAAAACGGCATGGCGATGATTGATGTGGGCCTCAAAAGCGAAGGCCGAATCGATATCAAAGAATTCATGCGCTCCGAAAACGAAGCCGCGCCCGCTGTTGGTGACGAGGTAGAGGTTTTCGTTGACCGCGTCGAAAACGCAGACGGCGAAGCGATGCTCAGCCGCGACCGCGCCCGCCGCGAGGCCGCGTGGGACAAGCTGGAAAACGAATTTGGCGAAGGCAAGCGCGTCGATGGCCGCATCTTTGGCCGCGTCAAAGGCGGCTTTACGGTCGACCTTGACGGCGCCGTCGCCTTCCTGCCCGGCAGTCAGGTCGATATCCGTCCGGTGCGCGATGTGACGCCGCTGATGGATATGCCGCAGCCTTTCCAGATCCTCAAAATGGATCGCCGCCGCGGCAATATCGTTGTCTCGCGCCGCGCCGTTTTGGAAGAAACCCGCGCAGAACAGCGCAGCGAGCTGATCGACAAGCTGGCCGAGGGTCAGGTTATCGAAGGCGTTGTGAAGAACATCACCGATTATGGTGCTTTCGTCGATCTCGGCGGGATCGACGGCCTGCTGCATGTCACCGACATGAGCTACAAGCGCGTCAATCACCCGAGCGAGCTGATCGAAATCGGCCAGAGCGTGACGGTTCAGATCGTCCGTATCAATCAGGAAACTCAGCGCATCAGCCTCGGCATGAAGCAGCTTGAGAGCGATCCATGGGACGGTGTTGCCGCGAAATACCCGATTGGCGCGAAACTGACCGGCACCGTGACCAACATCACCGAATATGGTGCCTTTGTTGAGATCGAGGCTGGCATCGAGGGCCTCGTCCACGTGTCTGAGATGAGCTGGACCAAGAAGAACGTTCACCCTGGCAAAATCGTCTCGACCAGCCAGGAAGTCGAAGTTCTGGTGCTTGAGGTTGATTCCGACAAGCGCCGCATTTCCTTGGGTCTCAAGCAGGCTCAGGGCAATCCATGGGAAGAGTTTGCCGAGAAATTCCCGGTTGGCGCGAAAGTCACCGGCGAAGTCAAAAATGCGACCGAATTTGGTCTGTTTATCGGCCTCGACGGGGATGTCGACGGCATGGTTCACATGTCCGACATTGCTTGGGGCATTTCAGGCGAAGATGCGCTGGCGCTTCACCGCAAGGGCGAAGAAGTCGAGGCGATCGTGCTCGATGTCGATACCGACAAGGAACGCATCAGCCTTGGTATCAAGCAGTTGGAAAAAGGCGCACCATCAGCCGATGGCGCGACCAACACCAGCGGCCTGCGCCGCGGCGAGACCGTCACTGTGACTGTCCTCGAAGTGCGCGAAGGCGGGCTTGAGGTTCAGGTTGGCGAAGACGGTGCAACCGGCTTCATCAAGCGCAGCGACCTTGGCCGTGACCGTGACGAGCAACGTCCTGATCGCTTCCAGACCGGCTCGAAACTTGACGCTATGGTCACCGGTTTTGACCGTTCCAAGAAACCAAACTTCTCGATCAAGGCGCGTCAAATCGCCGAAGAGAAAGAGGCAGTGGAACAGTTCGGTTCATCCGATTCCGGTGCATCGCTGGGCGACATTCTTGGCGAGGCTTTGAAAAAAGGCGACGAATAAGCCTGCTTCCCCAATCAATGCTTAAAGGAAGGCCTGCCAGCGAAAGTTGGCGGGCCTTTTCTATTGGCGAACTATCCCTTACACCCAAAGCATCTGACTAAGCCGCCAATTCGCAGCGAGCTTTTGGCCGAGAGGGAGAAAAGGCTGATATGACTTTAGAGATTCACCAATTCCCGTGTCTCGACGACAATTACGGCTTTCTCTTGCATGATCCTGAAAGCGGACAAACCGCCGCGATCGATACCCCCGATGCCAAAGTCTATTTGGCTGAGGCTAAGGCCAAGGGCTGGACCATCACGCATATCTGGAACACCCATTGGCACCCGGATCACGCTGGCGGCAATGCTGAAATCGTCGAAGCCAGCGGCGCATCGGTGCATGCCCCTGAGGAAGTGGAGAAGATCGCCAAAATCGATCATGTGCTGAGCCATGGCGACAGCGTCACGCTGGGCAAATACCGCGCCGATGTGATCGATGTCTCAGGCCACACCAATGGCCATATCGCGTATCATTTGCCCGAGGCCGGCGTAGCGTTCGTCGGCGATAGTGTCTTTGCGCTTGGCTGCGGGCGTATGTTTGAAGGCGAGCCGAAGCAATTCTGGGATAGTCTTTCCCGAATTAAAGCGCTTCCGGCGGATACTATGCTGTACTGCGCGCATGAATATACTGAGGCCAATGCGAAATTCGCCAAACATGCCGACCCGGAAAACGCCGCGCTATCGGCCTATGTTGAAGAGATTGGCGAGGTCCGCGCCCAAGGCAAGCCAACCGTTCCAACTCAGCTAGCGAGAGAGCTGGAGACCAATCCGTTTCTGCGAGCCGACGAAGCGAGCCTGCAGGCCAAATGGGGCGGTGACACCCCGGCGGAGACTTTCGCGGCGATCCGCGCGGGAAAAGACAATTTCTAAGCCCCTTGCAGTGGGTTTTGCAGGCCCATGAGAGCGCTTCAGGTAACCAGCCTCAGCCCTGACTTGTCAGGCGCGGAATTGCTCGACTTGCCCATGCCGGAACGCTGCGAGGGCGAGGTTCTGGTCAAAATCCATGCCGCATCGCTCAATTACCCCGACTTGTTGATGACGCGGGGCGAGTATCAATTCAAACCCGAACCGCCCTTTGTCGCTGGCATGGAATTGGCAGGCGAAGTGGTCGAAGCGGATGGGAATAGCGGCTTTGCGGCAGGTGAGCGGGTTGTAGGCGGCGCAAAAACCGGCGCTATGGCAGAATTTGCCTCTGTTCCCAGCACCAGCCTGCGCCGCGTACCCGATGCCATTTCGCTCAAATCAGCAGCGGCGATGGGCGCGGCCTATCAAACAGCCTATGTCGCGCTGGCCGAATTGGGGCAGATCAAAGCCGGGCAGACCATACTGGTCCATGGCGCGAGCGGCGGCGTTGGGCTTGCCGCGTGCGATCTTGCTAAGGCGCTGGGCGCTCGGGTCATCGCGGCCAGCCATAGCGATAGCAAGCTGGAAGCCTTGAAGGCCGTCTCGAGCGCCGATCACGTGATTTCCAATCAGGGCCGGTTTCGAGAGACCGTCAGCGAACTGACCGAAGGCAGGTTGTGCGATCTGGTCTATGATCCGGTTGGCGGCGATATATTTGATGAAAGCACGCGCTGCGTCACTTTCGGCGGGAAATTGCTGGTGGTCGGATTTGTCGCGGGCAGGATACCCCAGATTGCGGTCAACATCCCGCTCATCAAGGGTTTCTCGGTGGTTGGGGTGCGCGCGGGCGAATATTGTCGCCGCTTTCCGGATCGCGCAAAACGGATCATGAGCGAAATTGACGCCTTAGCGGTGGCTGGGACGATAACACCGCATATCGACCGAACGCTGCCGCTGGATCAATGGCGCGAGGGGTTCGAGGCGATGGAACGCGGCGAAATCCTCGGCAAGGTGATTATTGAGCCATGAGCGCATCGCTCAAAGGTTAGCGATGATCTCGTCTGCGAGCGTTTTGTCCGCTTTCGCGTCATGTTTCGCGGCAATCAATGCACCGCTAGCGCTGGCAGCGGCAGCGGCAGCACGGTTGCGCACATCTTCGATCGCATCACGTTCAGCAGCGGCGATCTTGTCTTCGGCCATTTGCTTGCGGCGCGCGACCATTGCCTTGCTGTCGGCCTCTGCTTTCGCAAGGATCGCATCCGCTTCCTGGCTTGCGCCTTCGAGCATCGCGGTTGCGTCTTGCTCTGCACCGGCGATTTTGGTGGCATATTCGTCCCGCAGCGTCTCTGCCTCGGTGCGAAGCGCTTTCGCCTCATCGAGCTGAGTTTTAATCTCGGCAATCTTGTTATCAAGACCGCCGGTGATCATTTGCGGGACCTTCTTCCAGATGAAGATCGCGATCAGCACGGCCATCGAAATCGAGACCCATTGATACGGTTCAAGACCCCACAACTGAGGTCCGGCAGGCTTGCCCGCTTCTGATGCGAGGATAGCCAGCGAATTGGCCACTGGATTAGCCATTCAAAGCCTCCTTCACGGCTTTCGCAGCCACAGCCTTAGTCACTTTCGCGCCGCCGATCTTGGCGACGATATCCTGAGCCGCCTCAGCCGCAACGCCTTCGACGTCTTTCATGGCCTTAGTCCGCGCAGCTTCGATTTGAACCTGTGCCTCAGCCAGCTTCGTATCGAGCCGTTTTTGCGCCGCCGAAATCTTTTTCTCCGACTTCGCCGCCGCCTCAGCCTTGGCATCGGCAATAACCGCCTGCGCCTTGGCCCGATTGGCATTTTCACGCTGACGCCAGGATTCCTCCTGCTCATCAGCCGCATCACGGGCCGCTCTTGCTGCTGCGAGATCGTCCGTGATTTGCTTGTCGCGCAATGCAACCGTGTCCATCACCTTGGGCACCATGCCGCGCCCGACAACGAAAAAGGTGAACCCGAAGAACACCAACAGCCAGAAGATCTGACTGGAATAGGTTTCAGCGAGTTGAGCTATCTGAGGCATCGATAAGGCTCCGGCTGGATCGGAATGATTGCGTTAGGTCTAAACAACGGCGGGAAAGCGGGTTGCCCAAGGACACGCACCGCTTTCAAGCACAATTAGACGTCAACAAAGATCAGGATCATCGCCACAACAAAGGCGAGCAGACCAAGCAGCTCAGCAGCCGCAAAGCCAATGAACAAACGGCCTTGCTGACCATCAGCCGCACCCGGATTGCGCAGCGCGCTTTCGAGGAACGATCCAAATACGTTACCAACGCCGATGGCGGCCATGCCGGCACCGATAGCTGCGAGACCCGCTCCAACGAGCTTTGCTGCTTCTGCGTCCATTATACTAACTCCTTATCGTACAAACTTGTTTTTGAATGAAAAACTTTAGTGAAGGTTCTCAGCGTCATTGATGTAGAGCGACGTGAGAAGAGCGAAAACATAGGCTTGAATGCCAGCCACCAGAATTTCCAGCGCGCTGATGGCGACCATCAGAATGAGGCTGGGTAGACCGATAAATCCAGCAAAGACTGCGCCTGCATTGCCGCTGTCGATTACAAAGCTGGCAAGCACTTTCAAAAGCACGTGTCCTGCCATCATCGCAACGAATAAACGCAGCGCAAGGCTGAAGGGACGGACCATGAACGAGATCAGCTCGATAACTGGGATCAGCCACATCAGCCAAAGCGGGGTACCATGGGGCACAAACAGGCTGAAGAAATGGAAGCCATGCTTCCAGAAACCCACAATCAGCACGATCGCAAAGCTGAGCACAGCCAAAACGCCGGTGATGGTGAAATGGCTTGTGAAGGTAAAGGGATGCACGCCGACAAGACCCAGCGGCAACAGACCAAGCAGGTTAGCGAACAGGATGAACATGAACAGCGAGAAGATATAGGGCACATATTTGCGCCCCTCTTTGCCGATGTTTGCCTCCAGCATATCGTCAATAAAGCCGGTGAAGAATTCCACCATCATTTGCCAGCGGCCAGGAACCAGCTCGCGTTTCATTCCGCCAGCGACGAACACCAGCAAAACAAGCGTGGTAATCGCCATCCACAAAGCGGAATTGGTGAACGCGATGTTGAACCCTGCGATTTCCCAATTCTGCGTACCGGCAAGCGGTTCAATCGCGAATTGCTTCATCGGGTCGACTTTGGCCTGTTCGGCTGCCACTTCGGCTATTCCCCGTTCCTAAATCCTCGAACCTTAGTCGGTGTGTTCGTTGCCCGAACTGTCTACCGGCTGGCTCGCAATGCGAAAAATGTTCCTGAAGGCCACGACTATTCCAAGGAACAGTCCGATCAACAGACCCCAGGGCGACGTTCCGGCGAACCAATCAATGGTCCAGCCGATGACCGTCCCCCCTATCAGCCCACCGAGCAAATCCGCCAATACCCGGTTGCCGGTACGTGATGACGCATCGACCCCTTCGATTTGCGGCTGAGTGCGTTCATCTTCGCGCTCTTGAGCGGCGCTTAGCCGTTCCTCAAGCGCATCAATGCGCGCATCCTCAGCGATGGGCTCCAGGGCGGGTTTATCGTCACTCATGCTGTGCTCCTGTTGTTGGGACGCACGACACGGGCACAGACATGCCCGCCAAGGGCGCGCACCCCTTAGTAAGCGGCGATTTGCAAGTCAACATATGAGGGAGGTTTGTGAACCGCGCTTAGCAATTCATTTTGGCGCCCAAAGACGCCATCGGGGCCCGTTACCGCCTGCCACAGGGCGGCATGCCGGGGCTCATCCATCGACCCTTGCGCATTTCGCACGCGCTGTTGCCGTCAAAGCGCCAACGCGATCACCGCGTTACGTCCGGTATCGAGCCCGCTAGAGGGCGTTTTTTTCAAGGATTACGCGCAGCGGCTATCGCGAATGGGTTCGCCCGCACCGCGGGTTTGCCACGTGCCATCGGGCGCCTGATATTTTTCGCCGGGCTTGGTCTTGGCAATCAACTGGCATCCGCTTGCGATCGCATATTGCTCAATCGTGGCACCCGCTGCCTGTGCACGCTCAGAATAGACGGCGCGGCGTTTGATATTGATGTCATCGACAATGCGCCGCAATGCAGGGGTTTCTTGCCCGACTATGCCGAGATAACCGTCCACCCGCTCGCCAACCTGTCCGTTGGCCCGCGCTGCAGCATATTCAGGTGACCGCTGAGCAGACGCCGGCGCGACAATTCCGCCAGCCGCCATGGCCGCGGCCGCACCAGCAATCATGATTTTCGCAAAACCGTTCATCATAGCACCTTCATTCTTGTCCTTTGGTCTTGGCGAGCCTTCCGGTGAACTAAACCCTCGTCCGGATGGGCTGCCAGATAGGCCATTTTACCGCGTCAAAAAATATCCGCGTTCTCTTCAATCGTGTTGTTCGCATCCTCGGCCAGCCGAACGATCACCTCTTGCGTGATATTGAGGTTCAACTCGATCACAATCGGCTCTTCCGGGGCATTCACCGTCACACATCCTGCCGCGGCGCTTGCGATGACCAGCGCCATCAAAGGCCGATATAGGGACTTCGAATGCACGCCCAACATTGTTTCTTGCCTGCTCATGGCAGATCCTCGCTTTCCTGTTCCTGAATATTGAATTCATTGCCTATTTCGTCGCCAGCAGGGACCGCACCCTCGCCCCGCTTTTCTTGCAATTGCCGGGCAGCCTGATCGGTTGCCTCGCGCACGGCTTCTAAATTGTTGAGCGCGACCGGATCATAGAGCAGCTTAAGTCCGCTCAGCAGCTCGTAAAACTGCGCCCGCACATTCACTCTGAATTGCAACGGCAACTGGCTTAGCTGGCGGGTGATAATATTGCTTTTGGCGCCCTTGCCTTGTGTCACACCGTCGAACCGCACTCTGGTCACAATCTCACCAACGAGCGGCCCCTCCATACCGATGTTCATTTGCTTGTAATCGAGGCTGCGCAGCGCATCGAAGGCAAAATTGGTAATGGCGCCCATATCTTCATATGTCAGCTCGCCGACGTAAGAGACATTCCCGCCCGGCGCGCGCGAGGCCAAGAGGCCTCCCTCAATCCGGCCATTACCCTCCTCGTCGAAGACAATCGGTATGGTTCCATCAAACTTGCCCGATGCGCTGAGGTTTGAAAGCTCCAAAGTGTTGATGAAAGTACCCGCGTCCAGCCCGGCCATTTCAAACGTATATCGCCGCTCTTCCTCTACCGCGAAATTGAGCACAGTCGGCCGCAGCAGCAATTGCCCGCCCATGAAGGGCCACTGGCCGCCATTCACGCTCAGCAATTGGCCATCGCTGAGGGAGAACTCCAGCTCTCCGTCCATGACCTCGATCCCTGGATTAATAGAGGCGATTTTGAGGCGTTGAGCAGGAGCTGTGGTGAGGTTCACCAGATCGGTAAACACAATCGTCCCGCTAACCCCTTTGACAGGACCAAACGCTGCTGCGAAATCAAAATTCTCGCTGGAGAACTGGCCATAGCTCGAAAGGTTTTCTCCGCGCCAGTCGATCCGCCCGGCCCCTGTTACAACGCCTTCAGCATTGGCGATCACCCCCAGCGCAAATTGGGTTAAGTCAACCGGCTGCAAACCCTCGTCAAACCTCAGCCCGGGCACAGTAATGTCGGCAAAGCCCTGCGCCTCGGCGAGGTTATGCGACACAGCAATCTCAGCAAGGACCCGCTCGCTCACCGGTTCATGGACAAATCCGCTCCCGAGAATATTGCCGTCTGCAAAGGTCAGATTGCCGCCTTGCAAAACAACCGGATTGAACCGCTCTTCAGGCGCCGTATCACTCACCCTGACGCTCGCCTCGTCCAATGCGAAAACATCATTGGCATAGCGCCAGTTTCCGCCAATTTCACCGAGCTCGAACGGCAAGTCCTGCACATCCACCCGGGCCCCGGCAAATGTGCCTGAGAAGACGCCGCTTAACACGCCGCTGAACGCACCGCCGAGGCGCGCTGTGACGGAATCCAGGGCCAGGCCGACCGGCCGCTCAGCGCTGCTCTCGCTGGCTTCAAAACCGTCCGCCTCCAAACCAACCGCGCCTCTCTCGCCCATGCGGAACAGGACGTCGCGCGCGGCCAGATCGCCGCCAGCGCTTAAGCCGACTGCGCTGGCAGCAAGGCTGAGCGGGGTCCCCTCCATTTGTCCAGAGAGGCGCAATTGCGGCGCGGCTGCGGCGACTTGCACCGCTCCGCTTTGCGATAGAGCAACAATGGAACCGCTCGCGCCCGGGCAAATCGGCAAGGCTTGCGGGTCAACAGCAAGCGCCCCCAATTGAAGCTGGTCCCATGAAATCTCGATGCATTCATCCCACAGCCGAAGCGCGCCCGATGGCCGATATTCACCGCTAACCGGCAATCGCAATCCCGACACAAAGGCATTGTCGGCCAAGGGTCCGCCTGCCTCTAGCCTGCCGTCAAAAAACAAAGCCCCACGCGCGCCTTGGACAATCGTCATTTCCGGCATGGCAAGCACGCTTTCGCCCGCCGTGTAAGGCTCCATCGTCAAGCGAAAGCGCGATGTGCCGTCAGAGCCGCTCGCCATGCGGCCAGTGATACGCGGCAAATCCGCACCGGCTGATGCAATATTACCGGTGAAGCCTTCAAAGCCGTTTGCCCCCAGCTTCACATCCGCCCTTGAAAGCGCAATCAGCCGCGCCCCATTTGGTGCACGCACCGCGGCACTGGGAATGTCGATCAAAGTATCAGAACCCGACTTGCGGGCGGTCAGGCGCGCCTCGAGCACGCTGCTCGGCAAGGCCCGGTCGAATGCAGCGGTCATCTTTTGCAGCAAAGGTCCGGCCAAGCTGTCCGCCCCCGCTCCCTTTGCATTGTCCAGCGCCGATCGTGTCGCCCCGCCCAATCGCAAGGATTGGCCGCGTATCTCGCTGCGCGCCTCAACCTCGGTGAAATTCTCGCGGCTGCGCAAATTGCCATCAAGTTTCAATTGACCGAACTGGATTTGCGGCGTGCGGGCTCCGCGCAAGGTCAGAACATGGTCAAGGTCCAATGTCTCTGCCCGGTATGATACACGCAGCTTCCCGCCGATCCCTGCGGCAAGGTAATCCAGATATCGGGCCGGACCTGTGCTGAGATCAGCCTCTGCCCGCAACTGCGAAAATGCCTCATCGCTGCTCAGCTCGACCTGCGCGGCAAAGGCCTGAACCAAATCGGGCAATCCCTCGCAAGACAGTGAACGGGCCCGCACAGGCCCGGCAAAGCTGGGCTTTCCGGCCAAGGTGTTGAGCGTACCGTAAAGCGAGACCGCCTCACCGCGGCACGAACCGGCGGCAAGGCCCGGCGTGCTGGCCGCAAGCACCCCTTCCCAGCCGGTGCTAACATTGCCCTCACCATCAAGCTTGACCCCGATGGCACCAAAATCCGTCTCGACCAACGCCCGCCCGTCCTCAAGCGCAAGCTCGATATCGGGCAAGGAAACTGGCTCGTCAGTGCCGGAAAAGATCAGCGGGTCAAGCGAGCCAAAACTGGCCTCGCCATCGCGGACTGAGGCAAAAATCCGAGGCTGGGTAAGCGTCAGCGCGCTGATTTGCGGGGCGCCAAAACTGTATTCAACCTCGGCCACAACCCGCTCTGCAGTGAAATCCGGCGCGGCGGGATCGCCAATGACAACATCGGTAAAAACCTGCTTGCGCGAGCCGATGCTTTCGATCTCATATGTTGCGGGCAAATTGTTTGCGGCAAGTTCGTCTGCGATGAAACTGTCGGCAATGTCTTCGCGGGCCAGCCATGCGGCAAGGAACATGGCCGCGATCAATCCGATCACCGTAATCAGGACCCAGAATTTGGCCCCAAACCTGCCTGCTAACCTGCTGGCTGAAGAACCCGAAGCTGCATCGGGACCTTCATCGGCACCTGCATCGGGCCAATCTTCTGCAGATTCAGTCTGATTTTGAGCGCTGCCCATCACACCTACACACTTGCGCGACCTCCGCTGTGAAGGCAATGCGTTGTCTTGTCAGTTTCCACGCTGAGGAGTGCGAGCTTGCCCAAAGCTGAAGCCAAGGATCAAATCGACGCCGCGCGGGCACCTCAGCCCGGCCCAGCCGGGCACCGCGCGCGATTGCGCGAGCGATTGATGACGGGCGGCGGAGACGCGCTGGCTGATTACGAATTGCTCGAATTTTTGCTGTTTGCGGCCAACCGTCGCGGCGATACCAAGCCTTTGGCAAAGGCTCTGATCGCCAAATTTGGCTCTTTCAGCGCGGTTCTCAACGCCGATGCCGCCGCTTTAAAACAAGTCACCGGTTTGGGGGATGCTGGTGCAGCGGCGATCAAGAGCGTTTCGGTTGCTGCGCGCAGGATGGCGCGCGGGGCCATTGAAAACCGCCCAGTGCTGAGCAGTTGGCAAGCGCTGCTCGATTATCTGACGCTGGACATGGGCGAGCTTAATCACGAGCGGGTTCGGGTCTTGTATCTCAACACCGAAAACAGGCTGATCCTCGATCATCTGGCCAGCGAAGGCTCAATCGACGAGGCCGCGGTCCACCCGCGCGAAATCATCCGCAAAGCGCTCGACATTGGGGCTAGCGCGCTCATTCTCGTGCATAATCACCCGAGCGGGAATCCCGAACCCAGCCGCGCGGATATTGCGATCACCAATCGGATTGCCGATGCCGGTCAGCATATGGGAATTACCGTTCACGATCACGTGATCGTCGGGCGGCCCGGCCACCACGTCTCTTTAAAAGCGAAAGGCCTGATTTAGGCGCGGAACGCGTCTTAACTCGGCACCGTCACACCGTAGCGGGTCATCTCATCTTGAAGCGAGGGAGTGATGCGAAGGGCATGAAGGATATCCTCACGCCCGCCGCGATCACCGCGTTCAAGCCGGATAATCCCGCGCAAATAGAGACTGTGATCAGTTTCCGGTGATTTTTTGAGCGCCGCGTTCAAGTCCTCCATCGCGCCGTCCAGATCACCCTGCCGGTATTTCACCAAGGCGCGGCTGTCGAGGTAACCGGCGCGGTATCCGCCCCATTTGACGGCATTGTCGCACACCTCGAGCGCCTGATCCATGCGATATTCCCATGTGCCCATCATCCAGCATTGCGCGTTCAGCAGGCTGGCATCTTCCGGGCGGTCAAACAAGGCATCTTCCAGCCTCTGCCAGCCATCGTCCAATTGGCCCGCTCCGCCGGAATATTGCGCCCAAGCCCGCGTAACTCCGCGCGCCTCATCGCCCGTCAATCCAAGTTCGTCGAGCACCAGCATCGCATCTTCGGCGCGGTCATTCTTGAACAAAAACTCTGCATAGACCGAGGCCGATTTTTGCGAGCCATCGAGAAAATAGGCCTTTTCGGCATCTTTGAGCGCATCATCATAACGGCGCAGCTTGTCGAGGATTTCAGCCCGAGTCAAAAGCGCCTCTGAGGTTTCACTTTTTTCATTGGCGCTATCGATCATCACGAGCGCGCCTTCGTAATCGCGCGCCACAGTCTTGAACATCGCAATCGCCAGATCGAGAGACGCTGCCACGGTCGGTTCATCATCGCCGAAAATGTCCGAAAAATTCGCAAATCCAGCGATCGGCCCGGACATATTCTCGGTGATCTCACTATCTGACAAGTGCCAATAGCGCAGCGGCTGTTCGAAGGTGATCTTCGGTTCGTTGCTGCTGTGCCGGCGCATGTCGCGGCGACCTTGCCGAATGGCCTCGCTGTCCAATTCTGAAGGGAGGTAACGGTAGCTATCGACCATCCTCAGCATACCCTCGCCGCGGCTGATCTGGCGCTTCATTTCGATACCGGCGATCATCGCATCGACATTTTCCTCGCCGCTGACCCGGATATTAGCCCCGTCTTGTGGCAGAATGAACGTAACATCATGCTCCGTCCAATAGGGTCCGCCGCGCGAAAACGGTATCTCGCGCCATGTGCTGCGCGCGCGTTTAGGGTTGAAGCCCCAATCGATCGTCTCGCCCGGTATCGCGATCGAGCCTTGATCGCGCCGCTGCTGAAACCAGCTTTCCAAAAAGCCTTTGGCGGTCAAAACGGCTTGGCCGGTTTCATCGTCGTAAGAAAACGCGCCATCATAAGTGACGGATTGGCCGATCACGTCGGCAACCTCGCGGTTGATGGCCATCAGATGCGCGCGCTCGTCGGTTTCCTCGGTATATTTGCGCCAAGACGCGGCGTTTATGCCGTGCTTAACAATTGTCGCGGTGTAAGAGACGGGCAAATCCGCTCCGCCGGACAGGTCATAAGTGATGGTTGTTTTCCGATCCGGCTTTTTGGCGAACCGCGGGGTCAATTTAATCAGACCCTCAGTCGCTTCATCCAAGGGTAGTCCGAAACGGAAATCCGGCACTTCATGAATGCTGCTCATGCGTGCACCGGCGGCCGTGCCATCCAGCCAAAACTCCTCGCCATTGATCGTGGCCATGACCACAACATGATTGAAAACACTGGGCTGCGCCTGAGCAATCTGCGCCACATCCCCGGATTCGGTGTGAACCAGCACGGGCACTGCCTCAATATCCATTGCGTGCAGCATGGTGAGGAGCAGCAAGGTTTTCGCTTTGCAATCCCCATATCTCAGCGCCCATGTGTCCTTGGGCGACTGCGGCAAATAATTCCCGCCATCGAGCCCGTCGAGCAGATAGCTCACATCATCCTGAACCGTCTGCAAGGCCAATGCCGCCCGCTCTAAGTCGCCGCCCGCCGCGGCCATAATGCGCGCCACCTCTGCGGCGATATCAGTGCCTTCATCGGCCCATCCATCGGTCGAATAGAGCGGCGCTTTGCTTCGCGCCAAATGGGCCCAGTCGCGGTAACTCGTCAGTTGGATCAGGGGATATGTCTGGAAACGTCCGGGCGCATCATTCGGCATTTCTTTCGGCGCGGCAATCGGCATCTCGATCTCGAGATAATTGAACCCCCCGCGCGAGGTTTTCTTCGGCTCTGGCGCCTGCCCGATTGAACGCCAGCGTGCATCAAGCGATTTGGGATAGCTCATCCGGATCCGGCCAAAACCAAGTTTAGCCGGCCTGCTATACATGCCCTCGCTCGCTTGCATCTCGCCATTCAAAGCCTGATCGCGCACCGTATTGGTTGTGGTGATGCGCAAGACATCGCCAACCGCCAAGCCCGGCACCGCCATCACAGCGGTCAGCACCCCGTCGAGCAAGCGCTGCTCCAGCCCTTCTTCGCGGCGGATCACATCAAATTCGCCGCCGCCTTCGATCACGTCGATCTCTTGCCCATTGCGCCAGATCGACACCCGGTGAACAATCAGGTCGCCTTTATCCGGCAGCCATTCGCGCCTGAGAGTGCCAAAATTCTGCACGTCCTCTTGGCTGCGCATTTCCCACGCATTGTCGGAATAGGTGTAGACTACCGAATCGTTGAAACGGACTTGCCGGTCATAAAGGACAATCTTTTCGCCCGCTGCGCGCGCCGCATCGAAATCAGCCTCGGCCACCCATTCGGGCACTTCTTTGAAGACAATTTCCTCACCAGCGCTCGCAGAAACATGCAGGGAAGTCGCGACCAAAACGGTAAGAAAACGAAATGTCATTATTGAGCGGCTCTCTTGTCAAAAAAAAGTTCGGCGTCGAATTTGTGAAACAAAGTGAACCAATTGTTTGGTCAAGTAGCAAGTCTTTTCGTCAAACATTTGGGACTTCACATCAAAATGGGTCACCTTGAGCAATTGGGAGCTCATGTTTGCCGGCGCGTAAACGGTGGCAAAACTCACGGCCAAGCTTGTCTTTTGGCCAGCCGCGTCCTAGCCGCGCCGCAGTACCCCTTGATCAACCCAAACTTGCCTTCCCGGAGCCTTAAACAATGGTCCCTCGTTACGCCCGCCCTGCAATGTCTGCCATTTGGGAACCGGAGGCGAAATACCGCATCTGGTTCGAGATCGAGGCGCATGCGACAGAGAAATTGGGCGAGCTTGGCGTTGTCCCGCCTAGCGCTGCCAAAGCGCTGTGGGATTGGTGGGCGACAAACCCGAAAATCGATGTCGAGGCGATTGACGCAATCGAGGCGGTGACCAAGCATGATGTCATCGCATTCCTCACCTGGGTCGCGGATAATGTCGGGGAAGAGGCGCGGTTTATGCATCAGGGCATGACCAGCTCTGACGTGCTTGATACGACTTTGGCGGTGCAATTGATGCAGGCCAGCGATTTGCTGCTGGAGGATATGGATGCCTTGCTTGGCGCGATCAAAACCCGCGCAGAAGAACACAAGTTTACACCGACCATCGGGCGCAGCCACGGGATCCATGCAGAACCGGTGACGTTCGGATTGAAACTCGCTCAAGCCTATGCCGAATTTGACCGGTGCAAAACGCGCCTTTTGGCCGCACGCGAGGAAATCGCGACCTGCGCCATTTCGGGCGCCGTCGGGACTTTTGCCAATATCGACCCTAGCGTGGAAGAACATGTGGCAGCCAAGCTCGGCCTCTCGATTGAGCCGGTTTCAACGCAGGTCATCCCGCGCGACCGGCACGCCATGTTCTTCTCGGTTTTGGCCGTCATCGCCGGTTCGATTGAGCGTCTGGCGGTGGAAATCCGCCATTTGCAACGCACCGAAGTGCTGGAGGCCGAGGAATATTTTGCGCCCGGGCAAAAGGGGTCCTCCGCAATGCCGCATAAACGCAACCCCATTCTCACCGAGAATCTGACCGGCCAAGCCCGCATGATCCGCAGCTATGCCATGCCTGCGCTGGAGAATGTCGCGCTCTGGCACGAGCGGGATATCTCGCACTCCTCGGTCGAGCGGTTTATCGGCCCCGATGCGACGATCACGCTGGATTTCGCACTCGCACGGCTGACCGGGGTGGTTGAAAAGCTGCTTGTCTATCCAGACCGCATGCAAGCAAACATGGACCGGATGGGCGGCCTCATTCATTCTCAGCGAGTGCTGCTGGCGCTTACGCAGGCCGGGGTCAGCCGGGAAGACGCTTACCGGCTGGTTCAGCGCAATGCGATGAAGGTTTGGGAATCAGACGGCAAGCTGACCCTGCTCGACCTGCTCAAACAAGACGAAGAGGTCACCAAAGCCTTGTCCGTGGCTGAGTTGGAAGAGAAATTCGATCTGGAATATCACTTCAAGAATGTTGATCATATTTTCGAACGGGTATTCGGCCGCTAAAAACCTGGCCGCGCACCGGTTGGCAAAGTAAATACGGCTGGACGAAAGGCTGGTCTCAGCCTAGCATTGGCGGAGCGAAGATGGCCGGGCTGAAATAGCCGAATTGGCCGGTCATGTGTTCTTGCGGGAGGGAGACCCATGCAAATCATTCGAATGCTGTTTTGGGTTTTGATGCTGGTCGCCCTGCTGGTCTTTACCGCGTTCAATTGGACGTCGGTTGAGGTCAAATTGTGGGAGAACATGATCGTCGAAACAAAGCTGCCGGCAATCGTCATTATTTCCTTCCTGATCGGCCTTGTTCCGGCATGGATGATCCACCGCGGCACCAAATGGCGCCTAAATCGGCGTATCGTTGCACTTGAAAACGCGGCGCGGACCAATGCCGCCAATCGGCCAGCGCCGTCCACACCGGAATATGCCAAGCCGGACGATGCGGCGGATCTCGCCCCTGCTGCGACCGGATCGTTGAAAGACTAAACTGGTGAGCAATCCTGTCTATCTTGCGCTGGATGTCCCACAAATCGATGATGCCAAGGCTTTGCTCAACAAGGTCAAATCCCATATCGGCGGGGTGAAACTGGGGCTGGAGTTCTTTTGCGCGCATGGTCATCACGGTGTCCATGAAATCGCGCAGATAGGTCTGCCGATATTTCTCGATCTCAAATTGCACGATATTCCCAATACTGTCGCAGGCGCAATGCAAGCGATCCATGTTTTGGAACCCGCGATTGTCACCATCCATGCCAGCGGCGGACGGGCCATGATGGAAGACGCAAAGGCAGCCGCAGGAGAGAACACCAAGGTCGTCGCCGTCTCAATGCTGACCAGCCTTGACGACAGCGATCTTGCCAGCACTGGCATCGCGGGTAACGCGCATGATCAGGTCATGCGTCTGGCGGAATTGGCCGAGGCGTCGGGCCTCGATGGGTTGGTCTGCTCTGGCAAGGAAGTCGCCAGCGTGCACAAACAATGGAAAAGCGGCTATTTCGTTGTGCCGGGTCTGAGGCCCGCAGGCAGCTCAGTCGGTGATCAGAAACGGGTTGTGACCCCGCGCAAGGCCCGCGATGACGGGGCGAGCGTGCTGGTGATTGGACGCCCGATCAGCAAAGCGGATGATCCGGCGATGGCCGCCCGCGCGATTGAGGCCACCTTGTAAACCGCGAAGGGCGGGGAAACGCAATTATGCCACAGACCCAGATCAAGATTTGCGGGCTTTCGACGCCTGACACTATCGACGCTGCGGTAGAAGGCGGCGCGACTCATATCGGCTTTATCCATTACGAGAAAAGCCCGCGCCACCTCAGCCTCGAGGAAGCGGCCAAATTGCGCATGCGTGTTCCCGCAGAGGTCAAGCTGGTACTGGTGACAGTCGCGCTTCAGCCGGAGGAATTGGCCCGCGCTTATGATGCGGTGAAGCCCGATGTCATTCAATTTCACGGCGGCGAGACGCCTGAATGGATCGAATTGGTCAGGAAATCGGTCGAGGTAGAGACGTGGCGCGCCTTGGGTCTGCGTGAAAAGGCAACGCTGGACCGCAGCCGCAAATATATCGGCAAATGTGACCGGCTGCTGTTTGATGCCCCGGCGAAGGCTTTGCCCGGCGGCAATGGCGTGGCCTTTCAATGGGATATTCTGGATGGCTGGGAACCTTACATGGATTGGGCGCTGGCGGGCGGGTTAACGCCTGATAATGTTGCCGAGGCAATCGCTGCGACCCATGCGCCTTTGGTGGATGCCTCGTCGGGCGTGGAAATTGCGCCCGGTGTAAAATCGGTGGACTTGATCCGCGCCTTTTGCCACGCGGTGCGCGGCAATTAAGGCACCGAAACAATGAATGACGCAGCACCCAATTCCTTCATGAATCAGCCCGATGACCGCGGCCATTTTGGCGCGTTTGGCGGGCGGTATGTCGCCGAAACGCTGATGCCGCTGATCCTCGATCTGGAGAAAGAATACCGCGCGGCTCAGGCTGACCCAGCGTTTCAGGCAGAGTTTGATGATCTGCTGGAACATTATGTGGGCCGCCCCTCCCCGCTCTATTTCGCGGAACGCCTGACCGAGGAAT
>CAZDHB010000041.1:11755-24637 GCA_964505255.1 uncultured Porphyrobacter sp. | reverse complement strand
ATGCAGATTGTCGTCGATGCCGCCATTGGCCAAAACCACGCCCGTCACACCGCCAACGGTGAACAAGAAGATGAAGCCCATCGCCCACACCAGCGGCGATTTAAACTCGAGGCTGCCGCCCCACATCGTTGCAATCCAGCTGAAGATTTTGACGCCCGTCGGCACCGCAATCACCATTGTCGCCGCGGTGAAATACATCTTCGTATTCACGTCAAGACCAACGGTGTACATGTGGTGCGCCCACACGATGAAGCCAACCACACCGATCGCAACCATCGCGTAAGCCATGCCGAGATAGCCAAACACTGGCTTGCGGCTGAAAGTCGCCACAATCTGTGAAATCATGCCGAAGCCCGGCAGGATCATGATGTAAACCTCGGGGTGACCGAAGAACCAGAACAAATGCTGATACAGGACCGGATCGCCGCCGCCAGCGGGATCAAAGAAGGTCGTGCCGAAATTCCGGTCCGTCAGCAGCATGGTAATCGCAGCCGCCAAGACTGGCAGAGCCAGCAGCAGCAGGAACGCAGTGACCAGAACCGACCATACGAACAGCGGCATTTTATGCAGGGTCATACCCGGCGCGCGCATATTGAAAATGGTGGTGATGAAGTTCGTCGCGCCAAGGATCGAGCCAGCGCCCGCAAGGTGCAAAGAGAAGATCGCAAAATCGACCGCCGGACCGGTTGAGCCGGTTGTCGAGAGCGGTGCATAAACCGTCCAGCCGACGCCTGCGCCCTGCCCTGTGCCGCCGGGCACAAACATCGAGAACAAGAGGCTGAGGAAACCGACCACAGTCAGCCAGAAAGAGATATTGTTCATTCGCGGGAAGGCCATATCCGGCGCACCGATCATCAGCGGCACGAACCAGTTACCAAAGCCGCCAATCATGGCAGGCATGACCATGAAGAAAACCATGATCAGGCCATGAGCCGTGATGAACACATTCCACATATGCACATTGGCATCGAAACTGGCCGTACCGCCCAAAAATTCGACCCACCAGCCCAGATATTGCAGCCCCGGAGCCGCCAGCTCCATCCGCATGATACCCGAAATCGCCCCGCCGATGATGCCTGCGATGATCGCGAAAATCAGATAAAGCGTGCCGATGTCCTTGTGGTTGGTCGACATAAACCAACGCGCGAAAAAGCCCGGCTTGTGATCTGCATGGGTCTCGTGGTCATCCGCGTGAGCCTGAAACTGGTCAGCTGTGGTAGCCATTGTGAGTATCTCTTTATTCTGTTTGCCCGAGGAATATCAGGCGGTCGTTTCAATCCAAATTGATTGCAGCTTTCGCAGCCGATCAGGCTTCGCTTGCTGCTTGCTCGCCGTCGCTTGACGTATCTGCTGTCTCTTCTGCCGGGGCTTCAGCAACCTCTGCCTCGCCAGGCATGGTTCCGCCTTGCTCTGCCACCCAGACTTTCCATTGGTCCATCGGCAAAGCCTCAACAGTGATCGGCATATAGCCGTGCCGAGCGCCGCACAGCTCGCTGCATTGTCCGTAATAAACGCCCGGCTCGTTAATGGTCAGCAGACGCTCGTTCAAACGGCCCGGCACTGCGTCGATTTTGAACCACAAGCTCGGCACTGCAAAAGCGTGAATCACATCAGCCGCCGTAGTTTGGATCCGCAAGGGAACACCCGCAGGTACAACCATCCGGTTATCCACCGCCAACTGCTCCGGCTCGCCGCGCGCAATGGCTTCTTCAGCGGGCAACATATTTGAGACGAATTCGCTGATCCCGTGGTCAGGATATTCATACCCCCAATACCATTGGTATCCGATCGCCTTCACCGTGACCGCTTCTTCGGGCGGCGATTTATATTGTTTCGCCAGCAGGGTCAGCGACGGGAACGCAATCCCCACAAGAATGAGCGCCGGTACAACCGTCCAAACCACCTCGATAAAGGTGTTATGCGTCGTCTTCGAAGGCTCAGGATTGGCGGACCGGCGATAGCGCGCAACCACCCAGAGCAGCAGCGCCAGAACGAACAGGCTGATAATCGTGATTACCGGCATCAGAATGCTGTTATGCATCCACAGCGCATATTGGCCGTCGTCGGAATATTGAGTCTGGAACCCGATGCCGCGTTCGACCGGCATGCCCTTGCCCGCGGTTGGCTTCATCGGGACATATGACCCGGTCGGTGCTGCCTCTGCAGCCGGAGCCTCTGCAGCCCCTGCATCTGCCGCAGCCTCGCCGCCGTCCACTGTTACCGCATCAATCGGCGCCTCAGCCACATCTTGCGCTGACACATCTTGCGCTAACACAGGCGCCGGGACCAAAGCCATCACGGCCGCCATCAACAGCGCGATCACGCCAAGCGCCAAACGGCCCTCTTCTTTTCTACTCTGGCTGATAAGGCGGGTGTTCAAAATCGACATGCTCATAAATACTCTGCTGTCTCTCGTTCGGATGCAGGAAAAACGCCTGCAATGTCCAATAACCTTCATTCACCCAGCCCGCGCCGGAAAAAACCGACGGATTTGGGGTATTTCGAAGTGCCCTATAACAGGCTTGGGCGAACCCTCAAGCGGTGGCGCTGGAAAAAATCGCAACTCTTTTTGACAGCTAATCAATCACCCCTTGCAGAATATTGTCGATAAGTGACTTGCACAAAGCTGCGCGAGCCGCTTTGAGGGGTGCCATGACTGACGAAGAAATTCTCTCTGAATTCCGCGCTTGCGCCGCCTTGTTAGAAGGGCATTTCAAGCTTTCCTCCGGATTGCATAGTGGGCATTATCTGCAATGCGCGCGGGTTTTGATGAACCCGGATCGTGCGGCCCGGCTGGCTGTCGCATTGGCGCAGAAAATCCCCCGCGAAATTAGGTCCGAAATCGACGTAGTTGTTAGCCCGGCGATGGGCGGGCTCATTATCGGGCACGAGATGGGCCGCGCTTTGCAAAAAGACGCGGTATTCCTTGAGAGGCCAGAGGGCACGTTCCATCTGCGGCGCGGATTTGCGCTAGAAAAGGGCGCAAAAGTGCTGATGGTGGAAGATGTGGTCACCACCGGCCTCTCCAGCCGCGAGGCAATTGCCGCGGTTGCAAAGGAAGGCGGCGAAGTAATCGCAGAAGTCAGCCTGGTTGATCGCTCCAATGGCGAGGCCGACCTCGGCGTGCCGTTCTTCCCGCTGGTTGGGCTATCCTTTCCCAGCTATGCCGAGGATGATCTTCCAGCGGACCTCGCCAGCATTCCTGTCACCAAGCCCGGCAGTCGCAGCGCGTAATGACTACGGTCTTGCCATCCACGTGCCGTTTGCGACTGGGCGTGAACATTGATCACGTGGCCACCATCCGCAATGCGCGCGGCGGCGATCATCCGGACCCGGTGCGCGCGGCCGAAATCGTCGCCCGGGTCGGCGGCGATGGCATCACCGCTCACTTGCGCGAAGATCGCAGACATATCCGCGATGATGACCTCGCCCGCATTCAAGCAGCGACAGACTTGCCGCTCAATCTGGAAATGGCTGCGACCGAGGAGATGCTGGAAATCGCCCTTAGGCACCGTCCGCATGCCGCTTGCATTGTGCCGGAAAGCCGCGAGGAGCGCACGACCGAAGGCGGTCTGGATGCGGCTGGTCTCGACAATCATCTGGCACCCATGGTCACGCGTTTGTCAGAGGCAGGCATCCGCGTCAGCCTGTTCATCGAAGCATCTGAAAGGCAATTGGATGCCGCCATCAGGCTGGGCGCGCCAGTCGTGGAATTTCACACAGGCGAATATGCGCATGCCTTTCTCGACGGCGATCAGGACCGCGTTTCGGCCGAGGTCAAGCGCGTCTCTGATATGGCAGCGCTGGCAGCCAAAAACGGGATTGAGCCGCATGCGGGTCATGGGCTGACCTATGAGAACGTCCAACCGATTGCCGCTATCCCGCAAATTGCCGAGCTTAATATCGGTCATTATCTGGTCGGCGAGGCGGTCTTTGTCGGACTGGAGGAAGCGGTTAAGAAAATGCGCGACCTGATGGATGAGGTGCGGTAAAGTCCGCGCGCTTATGAACAATCAACCGCGACCTGTCTGGCCCTTGCTGATCATGATTGCCTGTTATGCGCCAGCCTTGCTGTTATCGGGCGCGGCGGCCCTGCTGGGGCTGATGTTCGGCACCGAAGTTTACCGCTCAAGCGCCATTCCTTTTGCAGACTTAGCCTCCACTTTCGGACCGCTCGTGGTTGTAACCCTATGCCTTGGGCTTTCCATCATTGTATGGCGCAAAGGCATGCCGCTGGCCGCTTATGCAATCACCGCAGCGATACTTGCGGGCACCATCTACCTCGTCTTCGTTTCCGAGACGCTGATATGATTATCGGCCTTGGCTCTGATCTGTGCAATATCGAGCGAATACAAGGCTCGCTTGACCGTTTTGGCGAGCGGTTTGAAATGCGTGTTTTTACCGAGGTAGAGCGGGCCAAGGCGCGCCGCCGTCCTTTCACCATAGCCGGAACCTATGCCAAGCGCTTTGCTGCTAAAGAGGCTTTTTCGAAAGCCGTTGGCACCGGTTTTCGCCAAGGGGTATTTATGAAAGACATCGGCGTCATCAACGCACCGTCAGGCGCGCCGACCTTGGCGCTGGCGGGCGGCGCTGCGCAGCGGCTGGCGCATATGACCCCTGCTGGCCACGAGGCACGGATCCATTTAACCCTGACCGATGACCATCCTTGGGCGCAGGCATTTGTGATTATCGAGGCCTATGCCGCGCCGTGAATTGCGCCAAATTTCGAATTGGGGGACCTTGCGCCGTTTGCCGAGAATTCATTGACGAGCAAGCCATTGAAGCATAGCGGGCTTCACAACATTAACGCCCGATCATTTTGACGCCGAGATTTCTGTGACCACAAACACATCATCTGCCAAAGAAAATGAACCGATCAATTGGTTCGCGGAGGTTCGCGGGCTGGCGCTCATGCTGCTTGCGGTGGTCGCCTTCCACAGCTTCATTGCCAAACCCTTCTACATTCCTTCTGAATCGATGATGCCCAGCCTGCTGAAAGGCGACCGACTGGTCGTGAGCAAATATCCCTATGGCTGGAATTGGTCTTCGATCAGTTTTCATCTTGCGCCGCGCGGGGATTGGCGGATTTGGGCAGATACGCCCGAATATGGCGATATTGTCATCCCCGTTCACCCTCAGCGCGATGAGGATTACATCAAACGCGTCGTCGCCTTGCCGGGCGATACCATCGCGGTGCGAAATGGTCAGATTATCCTGAACGGCGAACCGGTTAAGCAAGCGGTCGAACCGGCGATCGAGGTGCCAATTGATCTCAATTCGCCTTGCAGCGACCGGGAGTATCCCGCCATGCGCAAGGTCACCGAGGACGGCAAGCGGGTGTGCGAAATGCCGGTCTTGCGCGAAACCCTGCCGAATGGCGCAAGCTATCTGGTGATCGATCATAAGGACCAATCGCTCGATAATCTCGACCCGGTGACTATCCCTGCCGATCATGTATTTGTGATGGGCGATAACCGCGACCATTCCGCCGACAGCCGCGCCTCGATTGCGGCTCAGGGTCTGGGCGGCGCGATCCCGCTGGAAAATATCGGCGGACGGGCCGAGTTCATCACTTTCTCGCTGGATGGAACGACCAGTTGGAACCCGATCAGCTGGTTTACATCGCTGCGTGGCAGCAGAGCTTGGAGAACGCTGCGCCCGCCGCTTGATGAGATCGAGGCGGAGTAAAGCAGAGAGCCAAGTTTCGGCGACCAAGCGCTCGTTGGTGCATTTGGACTCGTTTGTACATTTGGACTCGTTTTTACACTTGGATAGGGGCGAAGGCAGGCACGGCTGCAAAACGATTGGCCGATCGGGCATCGTCAAATTTGTAACCGGGCTGGCATTGAAAGGAGCGGAATAATGGCGCGCAAATTTCTTTACATCATCGCTTTCATAACTGTCCTTAGCCTCGCGGCGGTTATTGCACTGGCGATATGGTCTCGCGAGGCGACCGAAATCGCTTTGGTCCCGCGCGGCGAATTTGTCGAACAGAGCGCGCTCGACGACAACGCCTATCAGGACCCGGCCATGTGGTTTTCGCGCCCCGGCATTGGGACCAGTGACCCGGCACGCTATCAACCCGCCATTACGCAGCCACCCGAGGATATCGCTAACCGTGAGGCGACCCCTGACACGCCGGCCGCCGAACGCTCGCTGGGCGAACAAGTGCCAAGCCTCGATGCCGGAGAAAGCGCCGCGACACGGTCCGCCGCCGCCAGTGCATCGGATTTGCAAAATGTACCCGATTTCGCCGTTTTCTTCGTCCACCCCACCAGCTATATCCCCCTCGCCATAACCGAGGAAGCCCAGTGGAACGCACCGCTTGACGATACAGAGGCAAGCGAGCGCGCGCGGCTCTTTTTGCGCGGCATGGCAAGCGCCTTTAACCGCGCCGAAGAAATATGGGCTCCGCGTTACCGGCAGGCAGTCGCAGGCGCTTTCCTGACTGACAAGCCCGAGGGGCAGCTTGCCATTGACGCCGCTTACCGCGACGTGCGCGAGGCCTTTGCCTATTTCATCGAAAGCATCCCAGCCGATCAGCCGATTGTGATTGCTGGCCATTCGCAAGGATCCTTGCATCTGCTGCGTCTGATGCAGGAAGAGATTGCGGGCACACCGACCGAGGCTCGGATCGCCGCCGCATACCCAATCGGCTGGCCCATTTCGGTCGCGGACGACTTGCCAGCCCTGCCGTTTGAGGCCTGCGCCTCAGCCGATCAATCCGCCTGCATTGTCACATGGTCGAGCTTTGCCGAACCGTTTGACACATCGATGGTGCTGGGCCGTTTTTCCCAAAGCGAGAGCCTGACCGGCAGGCCGCGCGGTGAAGGACCCATCCTTTGCGTCAATCCGCTGACGGGGAGCACAAATTCAGAGGCAGAGCGAAGCGCAAATCTGGGCACTTTGGTCCCGGACGGTTCCTTGTCCAGCGCCAGATTGGTCGCGGGCGCTGTGCCTGCCCGGTGCAATCAGGATGGTTTGTTGCTGATCGGGGATCCGCCGCAAATGGGTGACGCCGTTTTGCCCGGAAACAATTTTCACGTTTACGATATTCCGCTCTTCTGGGCCAATCTTCAGGCCGATGTGGTTGTGCGGGTCACGGCCTTTGACGAGGCTTCTGGCGCAGCGCGCTAGCCCGCGGCGCGCCGCCACTCATTTGATCCATGACTGCCTTCTTATGATCACCGATGACGCATCTGATTTTGCCAAGGCCTTGCCGGAAAGCGGCGGGGCATTGATGGCGCTCGATCTGGGGACGAAGACCATCGGGCTGGCGACGTGTGATGCTGGCTGGCGTTTTGCAACACCGGCAACCACCTTAAAACGCAGCAAGTTTTCCAAAGATGTCGGCGCGATCAAGGCCGAGGCGGAAAGCCGCTCGATCTGCGGATTGGTCCTCGGCTTGCCGCGCAACATGGATGGCAGCGAGGGGCCACGGGCCCAGTCCTCACGCGCTTATGCCCGCAATCTGGAACAGCATTTGGACTTGCCGATATTGCTCTGGGACGAGCGCTGGTCCACACAAAGCGCCGAGGCCGCCATGATCGAGAGCGATCTCAGCCGGGCCAAACGCGCCGAGCAAATTGACGCACAAGCCGCCGCGGTCATTTTGCAAGGTGTGATCGATCGGCTCGCGGGCGGTATTCTATAACAGACTGTGCCAAGCAAACGGCCAGAACAGGGTCACGGATGTTCCCTGCTTTTGACCTGTTTTTTGGGAATTTTGGGCTTTTTTAGACCGCGGCTAGCGCCTGCCGCTTTTTCTTGGCCTCTTCTGCGACCAAGCGGCTACCGCTGCTCTCTGCCTCAGCCCATAAGCCATCAGCCGCCGCCCCAATTGCCAGCGTGGCGCGCGCCTCGAAACTCGCCAAGCGAATCCGGTCACTGGGGTGATGTTTGCCGAAATGATCCGCCAAATCGATCGCTTCCTCGCCGCCCAGCCCCACTGCGCAGCGCAAAAAGCACTCGGTCGATGTGGGGTTGAGCAGGCCAGTGATCTCGCCAGAGCTTAAATCAAAGCCATATTGATCAAACCACCCTTGCGCGGGATCAATATGCATAATGTTGAGCGAGACCGACATGCTTTCGGGCGGGATTTGCGAATGGATGTCCTTATGCGCCCGGTAGAGCATCATTTTGTGTTCTGATAAAGTGCTGCGGCCCGTAAATTTCAGCCCCGGCTGCTCTCCGACATAACCCGCCACCGAGCTGTAATCATATTCGTAATAGTCGCTGGCATAACCCGGCCCGAAATAGCCAGCGGTCAGAAAGCTGAAATTGTGATCATGCGCGGTCCCATAAACAAAGCTCTTAGCCCCGCTCGCTTGGAAGCACGCATCCTTGGCTGATGGCCAGATATTAGCCCTCAGAAAGCTGCCGCCTTTCAGCTCAGACAGCACAATCGCTTGCGGTCCATAGGCCGATTGCGGCCCGATCTGCCGGTGGCGCTGGGTCAATTGCTCAACCAATATGTCGCCAAGAAACGTTCGATTGTTGTTGAGCCGCCTGAGGGTCAAGGCACCGCGTGCGACATCATCCGGATCGCTCATATCAACGCCGCTTGGCCCGATCTCGGCGATGGCCTGCTTAAGCGAGATGACCCGCTCATCCTTGCATTCAATGAGCTGCGGCATTGCCCGTCCTTTGCGCCAAATGTTGAAGCTGCGGATAGCTTTCGAGCAATTGCGCCCGCAATGCACCAGCCGCCGGGCTGAGCGGATCGCGCTCGTCACAGGCAATCTGCTGAAGCGCGTTAAATCCGCGCCCCGTATCGAGCGCCAGCACCGAGCGCAGCGCTTCCCAGCGCAAATGTCCGCTGCCATCAAACGCGACCTTTTCCAGCGCAGGGACTACGTCGGTCCGCTGCATCCGGCACAAAAGCGCCATCGCCATTTCTTCCTGACTCTCTTTGCGGTCACCGCTGGCGCGGTGCAGCAAGCGTCCCTCAGGGATCGAAAACTCGCGTGCAGGCAGGGGATTGGCAGGGCTTCGCCCTAACCTCAAAACAACCAAACGGCCCGCCACATTGCGGACCAGCCGCGTCACATTTGCACCGACAAAATCAAGCAAATCGCCTGCTTGGACGGTGACTTTTGACCAATCGAGGTCCGCGCCCTGTTGGTCCTCATGGACCACTTCATATGTTTCGACCTGTGCCTTGCCAGCGAGGTAGATTTCATGGCGTTCGCCGCCCGAAAAACACAAGGATTTGGTCGGCTCTGCGGCCGCTTCGGGCATGTCTTGATAGGTCAGTAGACTGAGCGAGGCGCGCCCAGTCTCGGCGAGCTGGAGCACACTGGTCCCGCCTTGAAATTGATGCCGAAAGGGAATTTGCGCGATCGGGTATTCGCGCAGCACAGTTCCCATGGAGTGCATCAGTGCCGCAACCACGGCCTTTGCCTTGTTAGGCGAGGCCATCAGTGTTTCGAGCGCGGTGCAAGAGACGAGGGTCTGCCCTGCCCCATAAGCGCTCAAATCCTCCAGAATTGCAGCGATATCGGGTCGGGCGAACCAGGCATCGCGGGCCTGTTCAACGGCTCTTTGAGCAAGAAATTGCGGATTTGGGTCGCTCCGCAATTCGCCTAAAACCGGATCTATTCGCACCGACCCGATCCCTTAAACTGGCATTGCCGGAGGCAAGGTTTCGTAAACATAGACCATGATGGCCACCACGCGGTCGTCAGTGGCGCTGCTGGCAACATCCGAAAGGCTTCCGAACAAGCCTGCAGCTGTGTCGTGGCTGGGTAAGCTGTCGAGATCAATTTTGGGCAATTCCATCAGTTCTGTCTCCGTTTGCATCTGCGCCGTGCCGAATGGTCGAAGCGCCGAGACGGAAACTGTCCGTATTTATGCGTAGTGTGAAATTAAATCATTGTAATGCCTCCTTGGCAGGGGCAAATGCGGGGTCTGTTATGATTGATCCGGACAATTTTGACCCCGCCTCATTCGCGCCGATGCTGAATTCGGTCGCGCATAATGGCTGGCTTGGTTTGGAATATCTCGGCCATGGGGATGACTGGGTCGAATTGACCTTGCCTTGGCGCCCCGATCTGGTGGGTGACGAAATTGGCAAATCGGGCGGCGATGTGCTCGCCTCTGGCCCCATAATCAGCCTGCTTGACATGAGCAGCGGTTTGGCAATTTGGACCAAGCAGAAGGCGTTCGTGCCCTTCGCAACGCTCGATCTGCGGGTTGATTACACCCGCCCTGCAAAGCCCAAAACCAATGTCATCGGCCATGCACGCTGTTACCGGATGACGCGCTCAGCGGCCTTCGTGCGCGGCTATGCGCATGACGGAGACCCCAAGGATACTTTGGCACAATTCCAAGCCGTCTTTATGCGCATTGCTGTTGGCAATAAGGCCCGCGCCAAGGCCGAGAAACCGGCGTCAGGGGCCGCATGAGCAAAATCGCACAAGACCTTCTGCTAACCCCTTATGCGAAGTCACTGGGGATCGCCTTCAGCCATTGGGAAGGCGAAACACCGGTCCTTAGCGCTGATTATAACGAGCGGCTATCGGGCCGGCCCGGCGCGCTTCATGGCGGGGCCATTTCCGGCGTGCTGGAAACGGCCAGCTATGCCGTGGTCAGGGCAAGGCTAGCCGATCAAAACGTCACTTTGAAACCGATCAATTTCACGGTGCAATTCCTGCGCGCAGGCGCTTTGCAAAAATGCTATTCCAGCGCGCGGATCGTCAAATTGGGACGCCGCACCGCCAATGTCAGCGTGGAGGCGTGGCAGGATGACCGCGACAAACCAATCGCGGCCGCGGTGATGAACATCATGCTGGTTTCCGAGTAAACACGCTGATTTAGACCAGCCAGCAGCGGTAATCACAGACCCTCTGTATCGACCCGCACACCGTCTTCATCAAGGCTTATGTCAAGCGGCACGCCCTCGATCTCGGTGCTCAAAATCACCTCGCCATCGCGAATTTGGATGCGCGAATTGTCATTGATCGGAATATCCTCCAGATCCGGCACATCCAGCGGTTCAACAGGTCCTCCCGGATCGTTTTGCTCTGTGGCACGCGGCTGAGGCGGTGCTTTGCCGGCTTGCCCATTGGCCAAAGCGCCGGTCATAAAGCTGCGCCAGATGCGCGCGGGCAAGCCGCCGCCTGTAATCCCGTCAAGCGGGCTGTTGTCATCATTGCCGATCCAAACGCCGACCACTAACCCGCCAGCATAGCCGACAAACAAGGCATCGCGGTTATTCTGCGTCGTGCCGGTTTTGCCGTAATTGGGGCCAGCCAGCATCGCCGCCCTGCCTGTCCCGGCGTTAACCGCATGGCGCAGCATGTCCTCAATATCCTCATGCGTGCTGCCCGAAAGACGCGACGGGCCAGACCACAGGCTTTCCCACCAACCAAGCTCCTCCTTGGCAAAGGCGCTTGGCGTGACAGGAAATGCATTGCCCGCGATCCCGGCATAGGCTGCGGTCAGCTCCAGCAGGTCCATCGAAACCGTGCCCAAGGCGAGGCTGGGATCGCCTTTGGGAAAATCGGCCCTGATCCCGAAATCACGCGCGGTTGCGATCGTCTTGTCCCCGCCGACGGCGCCGAACAAGCGCAAGGTCGCCACATTGCTGGATTGTGCCAGGGCATCGCGCAAGCTTATGCTCTCGGAATATTTGCCCCCGGCATTGCGCGGACGATAACTGCCCTCAGTAATCTCGGTGTTGTCTATCGTATCATCAGGCGACCACCCCTCGCGCAGCGCCGTCAGATAAACCAAAGTCTTGATCGTGGAGCCGGGCTGCCGCTGAGCCTGCGAGACGCGGTTAAACGGGCTTTGGGCATAATTGCGCCCGCCAACCATCGCCACCACATCGCCATTGTAACGCATGGCGACCAGCGCAATTTGCGCCTCGCCCAGATTGCTGCTGCTCACCACTTTGCGCGCCAGCCCCTGAAGCCGGGCATCAAGCGTGGTGGTCAAAACATGCTGAGCATAGCCTGTCTCTGTGCGCGCACGCGCCTGCGGCAACGCCCAATCGGCAAAATAGGTGCCTGTGGGCAGATCGCTTTTCAGCCGAACATCGAGCGCGGGCGGACGCACGGCATCGGCTTCCCTCTCAGTCAGATATCCCGCCGCAACCATCGCATTGACGACCATCTGCATGCGCTTTTCCGCGCGCCCATAATGCTTCACCGGATTGAGGCGCGAGGGCGCCTGCACGAGCCCCGCAAGCATGGCCGATTGTTCCAGCGTCAGATTTTCAGGCTTGCGATAAAAGAAATGCATGCTGGCAGCGCGCAGGCCGTACACATTGTCCCCGAAATAGGCATTGGAGAGATACCGCTCGAGAATCTCGTCCTTGGTCAGCCACCCCTCAAGCCAAAACGCGATCAGCATTTCGCGCGCCTTGCGGGTCAGGGTCTGCTCGGGCGTCAGGAAGGTGAATTTGGCCAATTGCTGAGTAATGGTCGAACCGCCCTGCATCGGACCGCCAGTGGCCCGTGCCCAGACCGCCCGGCCAAGCCCGCGCGGATCGACACCCCAATGGGTATAAAACCGCCGGTCTTCTATGGCCATGAAGGCCTCGGCGACATGCGGCGGCAAATTGCCGATCTCAACCGGCTCTTCTGTGATCGCACCATTACGCGCAATCGGCGTCCCGTCAGAGGCCAGCAAAGTAATTTGCGGCGCGGCAATCGGCTCCAGCGACTTGTTCAGCGGTGCCGTAAAGGCCAGCCATGCAATCAATAAAATGGTGAGGGCTAAGACAAACAAGAGAGCGCGCCCGGCCCACCAAAGTTTACCGCGTCCGCGCCAATGGCTTGGCTGCCACCACCGCGTTGGCGCGCGGTAACCCTCGCCGTGATAATGCTCGTCGAGCCGGTTTAGCCGCTCGTCCCAATCGTCATAGCGCGGGCTTTG
>CAZDHB010000041.1:2740-11655 GCA_964505255.1 uncultured Porphyrobacter sp. | reverse complement strand
ATAATCATCATCGTCATGCAGCGAGTAAAACCCGCGGTGCGCAGGCGCATCAGCATCCTCAAAATCGTTCCTGTCAAAGCGCGTCTCTGCTCGGTCAGCAGAGCGGGCATCGCGCCGGAAGATACGGGAAAGAAAGGACATGAAATACTGTATTAAGCAAACAATACAGCAAAAGCAAAGGAGTTTGCGCAAAACTCGTTCATTGGCACGCCAGAAGACGAGCGGCCCAAAGGGGAAAGGACCGCCCGTCTAAAGGCATTATCAAAGAAGACCAGCGCGGCCGTGCCTCAGCTTCTGCAAATCTGCGTCGATGCCCCAAGAGCGGGATGGGATACGTTCCCGCCGAAGGCACGCTGCTGATCTGCGCTAAAAAAGCAGAGCCGCGATGTGCCATCTCTTTTGGCGCAGAAATCGGCAAGGGCAATCGCGTTAAGCATATTGTCGGCCCCTCAGTCACCCAGCGCCCCAAAGTGAGACGCGCGCCGTGCGATGTTTTAAACCGCCATTGCTGGATACTTCGCAAGCCTAAAGATTTAATCCTTGCTGTTGTTTTCGTATGGAGAACAGCAATTTGTCCCAAAATGGGAAAGGACCGGAAAAACTGCTGCGCGCTCTTATTATCCGGGGCAAAGAGCAAGTGAATTAGTGAAACAATAACCATGATGGACCCGCGCTACTTATTTAGGTCGCCAGCGCTCAACATAGAAAGCACGAATATGAACGCTCTCACCAAACTTACAGCAGCGGCATTGGTTTCCGCGCTCGCGGTTCCTGCTTCGGCATCAACCATTGTCGAAACCGGCGCTGGTTTCGCGATCGAGGATAACACGACCGCAACGAGCGATATCGTCGTTACCGCCAACGCGATCATTCAGTCGCTGACCGTGAGCCTCGACATTACGCACACCTATGTGGGTGACTTGGTTTTCACTCTGTCGAATGGTTCGACAACCGTCACCTTGCTTGACCGTCCGGGTGTCCCAGCAGGCACGTTCGGCAATAGCGACAACCTCGACGGTGTTTACACCTTCAGTGATTTGGGAAGCGGTCAGATCAGCGAAACAACCGGCACCGGTTTGATTGCTCCTGGTATTTACAATTCGGCCAACCCGCTGTCAGCTTTTGCTGGCGCGAACACGGCGGGAACTTGGACGCTGCTGATTTCTGACAATGCGGGCGCCGACCTCGGCACACTTAACGGTTGGTCGCTCGATTTCAAAGCTGCGACGGGCGCCGTTCCGGAGCCTGGCACATGGCTGATGATGATCCTCGGCTTTGGCTTGATCGGCGCGGGCATGCGCAAGAACGCTGCTCAAACCGCCAGAATGCGGGTATCTTACTCGTAAGCTGAGACGAGATCGGATGACCTTCTTGGAAGGTTATCGCGAAATATGAAAAGCGCGGGCGGTGCATTGGAGCATCACTCGCGCTTTTTCATATGCGCTTCTTCTTTGTCATGACCCCTGCCCAGGGATGATTTAAAGGGATGATTTAAAGGGAGATTGGATCAGCCCTTGCTGACAACGCTTTCAGGCAAATCCTCGCCAAAGACGCGCTGGTAATATTCAGCAACCAGCATCCGTTCCTCCTCGTCACATTTGTTGAGGAAGGACAGACGGAATGAAAAGCCGATATCCTTGAAGATCGCATAATTCTGCGCCCAAGTGATCACTGTCCGCGGGCTCATCACGGTCGAAATATCACCATTAATAAAGCCAGAGCGTGAAAGATCGGCCACTTTGATCATATCGGCCAGAACCGCAGGATCGGTGTCCGGGTTTTTCGCGGCGACGATATTTTGCTCGGTTTCGGCTGGCAGATAATTGAGGCCCACCACGATATTCCAGCGGTCCATCTGACCTTGGTTAATCGCCTGAGTGCCATGATACAGCCCGCTGGTATCGCCCAAACCCACCGTATTGGCAGTCGCGAACAAGCGGAAATGCGGATCAGGGCGAATAACGCGGTTCTGGTCCAGCAAGGTCAGCTTGCCTTGCTGCTCCAGCACCCGCTGAATGACGAACATCACATCGGGGCGGCCCGCGTCATACTCATCAAACACAAGCGCCACCGGATGCTGCAAAGCCCAAGGCAAAAGGCCTTCGCGAAATTCGGTAACTTGCAAACCATCGCGCAGCACAATCGCATCGCGTCCGACCAGATCGATCCGGCTGATATGGGCATCGAGATTGATCCGGATACAAGGCCAGTTGAGGCGCGCCGCGACCTGTTCGATATGGGTTGATTTACCTGTGCCGTGATACCCCTGCACCATGACCCGGCGGTCATGCGCAAACCCGGCCAGAATCGCCAAAGTCGTATCCGGATCGAACACATAGCTTTCATCGAGATCAGGCGTACGCTCATCCGGTTTGGAAAAGGCAGGCACTTTCCAGTCGATATCAATGCCGAACACCTTGCGCACATCCACCTCGGTGTCTGGCGCTGAGAGCACTGTTTTGTCGCCGGCGTCGAAAGTCTTGTCAGTCATTTCATTCATATCACCATGCGGGTTAGCGGGGCGGACTGCGGCCCGCAATCATCTATTGGCATGAAGCCCTGTTATTTTTGTGGAGACCGCCGGAGAATAAGCGGCCCATGCGTCAACTCTGCTGCGCGCAGGGACAAATGCCCCTCGCCAAGGGGGCCTCGGTGATTTAGGCAAGTGCTATGCCCCGCAAGCCATCAGAGTTTTTGCGCGAAAAGATCGTCGGCAATATCCGCGATGTCTTCAATGACCGGCAAAGCGGGCAAGAACCCGTGCCGCCGTCTGAGGACGCCTTGTTCGAGCGCGATTCCCCGATCCGCATGGTTCATGCCGATGTCGTGGGGATGATGGTTGGCGGGGTCCGCTCGCTTTTGCTGCAAATGTTGCATCCCCATGCCTTGCAAGGGGTGCTTGATCATTCCGATTTCCGCCGCGACGCCCATGGCCGCTTGCGCCGCACTGCGCGTTTTATCGCCGTGACCACTTTCGGTCACCGCGACAAAGCGCATGAAGCAATTGAACGCGTCAATCGCATTCACCAGCAGATCAAAGGCACATTGCCCGATGGTTCGCCTTACTCGGCAACTGACCCGCGCGTGCTGGCGTGGGTCCATGCGGTTGAGGCCGATAGTTTCCTCGCTGCCTATTTGCGCCACGTACGCCCCGATATGCCGATTGCCGAACAAGACGAATATTATGCGCAATTCGCGGTGATCGCGCGTGCTTTGGGCGCCGATCCGGTGCCGGAAACGCGCGCCGAGGCCGCCGGGATCTTGGCCGATTTGCGCGGCGATTTACGAACCAGCAAAGACGCCAAAGAAATTGCCCATTGGGTGATGTCGCAAAGGCCGAAAGGCGCCCCGCCCGGCGCACAGGCGCTGATCGGGGCAGAGGCAGCCGCCTTGCTGCCAAGCTATGCCCGTCCGATGCTGGGTCTGGAGCGCCCCCGTCTTGCCGCCCTGCCCGCGCGCGCGGCGACTTGGGGCATGGGCAAAACCTTGCGCTGGGCGTTTAAGCAGAACACCGCCTCACCGCCCTCTCAGGACACGAGCCCCTCTAACGGAGCGAAATAGATGCCAGAATTCACCTTTTTCACCAATCCGATGAGCCGCGGACAGATTTCACGCTGGGCCCTTCACGAGGCCGATGCCGATTATCAGGCAATTGAATTTTCGAATTGGGAAGAGCGGCCAAAGAGCCTTGCCGAGTATAACCCGATGAACAAGGTGCCGACGCTTGTTCACCATCTTGATGGCGAGGATCATGTCATTTGCGAAGCTGCCGCGATCAATCACTACCTTGCTGAAACCCATCCAGAGAAGCCATTGTTGCCTCGGCCCGAGGAAAAAGCCGCCTATTTCCGCTGGCTTTTCTTTGCAGCCGGGCCTTTGGAGCAAGCCATCATTGCCAAAGCGATGGGCTGGGAAGTGGCAGAAGGCAAGCAAGGGATGGCCGGATTTGGCTCGCTCGAATTGACGCTGAACGCTTTGGAGGACTGGTTCAAAGCGCATGATTTTGTCTGCGGCGCGCGCTTCACCATGGCAGATACCTATGTCGGCAGCCAATTTATATGGGGGCTGAGGTTTGGCTCGGTCGAGGATCGGCCTGCATTTCGCGCTTATGTCGAGCGCTGCACCGCGCGCGAAGCTTATCAAGCGGCGCTGAAAATCGACGAAGCAGCGATCAAAGCAGCAGCTGGCAAAGCGGCGGCTGGCAAATAACCGCATAAGCGCGGTTTTTGAGCGATTTATCCGTTCGGCTTTAACGCGGCGCTTTTCTTAAGCAGCTGATAGGCCTCGACCACCTTGTTGAGCCTTGCCTCAAACTGGCGGTCACCGCCATTGCGATCAGGATGATAGCGCCGAACCATCTCTGAATACCGTTTGCGAAGGCCAGACCTGCTGACCTCGAGGTTGAGGCCCAAAACTTCCAAAGCGCTGACCTCGGCTGCGGTAAAACGGCCATCCATCGCCGCCTCGCCCTGACGCTGGGCACGGCTCTTGATGCCTGCTGCGCGGGCAGAAATTGCATCAAGCGGATCATCAAAATCGGACCAGCGCGGCATGCCATCAGCCGCCCCCGGATTAAACGCCGGGCTTTCGGTGCGCCAGCCTGCTGCGGGCCCTTGCGCGTCGAGTATTTCCTCCGCACTCATGCCCTCGAACCAATTGTAGCCCGCGTTAAACTCGCGCACATGATCGAGGCAAAACCACCGCCAGACACCCGGACCATCGAAGCTATGTCCGCCCCTGCCCGGCGCGCGAAACTCACCCGCCTTCTGGCATGTGGGATGTTCGCACATACGCGCTGCACCTTCTACACGGCCATGGAATGTTGTTCGGGGCATGAGACCTCTAGAATGGGACGCGTTTCCGCTTTATGCAAATGCGCGGTCGCCATTCAAGACAAATAGATTATCAGCGCGGCGGACGTTATCTGGCGTGTATGATCAGACGAGGAGACAGACCCCATGGGCTCAGAAGTTGCAAGCGGCGTGCAAGCAGAAATCGAGGAACTTTTGCAAGCGGCCTTCTCGCCGACCCGGCTTGAGGTGATCAATGACAGTTCTTCGCACAGCGGCCATACAGGCGATGATGGCAGCGGCGAATCCCATTTTACAGTCATCATCGAAGCGAGCGTTTTTGCGCCAATGTCACGTTTGGAGCGGCAAAGGGCAGTGATAAAATCTTTGGGTGACATTCCAGGAGACCGCGTGCATGCCCTCGCGATCAAAGCAAGCGTACCTCAGTAATGGGCGCTGCTGCGAGTTTTTTATGAGAGGGGAACAAGACGTGCAGATGTGTGAAGCCAACCGGACAATTCACGCTTAAGCGATGCAATAATGCACACTCGCTCATACAAGCCTTCGGAACGGCTGCGCCCTTACATCAGGCGCTTTTATGTGTTTGACGCCGAACTGCCGGACACCAGCATCATTGATGATTTTGTCCTCGCGGAGACCGGTTTTGTGCGCTGTCTGCTCAAGGGTGACTGGTCAGGAGAGGTGGCGCCGGGCGAATGGTCTCAGCCCAGCCGGATTATGCTGTTCGGCTCCAACAGCACGCCTTTGAAAGTGCGCGTGAAAGGCGGCTTCTCGCTGGCCGGGTTCGCGATTAGGCCAAGCGGTTGGCAGTGCCTCGCCTATCGGCCGCATGACGTATTCACCGATTCGATAACGGCGATGGAAGACATGCCTCGGATGAAGGCGGCAGAAATGCTCGAGGCCGTATCCAATGCGAGCGATGATCGGGGGAAGATCGCCGCTATGGAGCGGCTCATCCTTAAGCGGGTCTCAACCGTTGGCTCACCCGAGCCGGATCTGAAAATGGCCCAGTTCGAGCGTATCGCCCGCGTTAATTCCACCATCCTTGTCAATGATGCGGCTGACCTTATTGGCTTGTCCCCTCGGCAGATGGCGCGCCGGACAAAGGCCTGTTTCGGCCTAACCCCAAAGGCTGTTTTGCGCCGCAGCCGGTTTCTCGATTTGGCGACCGCAATGCGCGGGTTTTCGACGCCTTCGGAGCGCGATCTCGCGGCGCTGCGGTATTATGATCAGTCGCATGTCACGCGCGAGTTCAAGCGCTTTACCAATATGACCCCAGGGGTATTCCAAAAGACCCCGACCCCGCTCTTTACAGCCGGACTGAAACTAAGGCAGGAAAGCCTGTTCGAGGATTGAGGGCGCGCCGGATATTTTGGTGCGCCGACAATTTGAAGAAGGGGGGCGTGACCCGCGGCCCATCCGCAGGATCACCAGTAAGAGAGGAAAACGCCGATGAGTTTCGACAGTAAAACCGCCTGGATTACCGGTGCCAGCAGCGGCATTGGCGCAGCGCTCGCCCGCTCGCTATCCAAGCGCGGGGCGAAGGTGATTTTGTCAGGCCGAGACGAAGAGCGCCTTTCGGGAGTGGCCAAGGAGTGCGAGGCAGCAACCCTGATTGTGCCATTTGACGTGCGCGATGCGGGCGCACTTGCCGATGCGGCCGCCCAAGCCATCGCGTGGCAATCCGGCGGGGTCGATCTGGCAGTCGCCAATGCCGGCATCAGCCAGCGCAGCCGCGCGCTCAAAACCGATATGCAGGTTTACCGCGACATCATCGATATCGATCTCACATCGCAGATCGCTTTTAGCCAAAGTCTGATTGGCCATATGGCCGAGCGCGGCAACGGCAAACTCGCCTTTATATCGTCAATCGCAGGTAAAGTCGGTGTGCCGATGCGCACGGCTTACTCTGCGGCGAAATTCGGGCTGGCAGGCTATGCCGACGCGTTAAGGGCGGAACTCTCGATCAACGGGGTCGATGTGCACACCATTTACCCCGGGTCAGTCGCCACCAATGTGTCGCGCAACGCGCTCATGGCGGATGGCTCGGAAAGGGGCCGCAGCGACAAGGCCATCGACGAGGGCATACCCGCCGATGAGGCGGCAGAAACCATGATCGAGGCCATGGCAAAAGGCACGCGCGAGATCATCGTCGCGCGCGGCATGGAAGAACAGATGGGCGAAATGCGCCGCACCCCGGACGCTTTGCTGGATCAAGTGGCGGCGATGGTCGCCAGCGGATATATGGACAAGCTGGAAGGCGATACATGATCGACCTGCCGCAATCACGCATTGCGCTGGCCAATGGTATAGAGCTCGATGTGTGCGACATGGGTCCGCGCGATGCCCCGGCGCTGATATTCCTTCATGGCTTTCCTGAGAACCACCGGACTTGGCGTCATCAACTGGCGCATTTTTGCGAGGATTTTCGCTGCATCGCGCCAGATCAACGCGGCTATCGCGGATCGTCCAAACCACCGGGCAAAGACAATTATCAACCCGATCAATTGATCGGCGATGTGTTCTTACTGGCCGAGGCGCTGGGGGTAGAGCAATTTACCATTGTCGGTCATGATTGGGGCGGCGCGATAGCATGGGGCGTTGCCTTAGCCGGGCAAGCCATGGGCAAAACCACCCGCGCGATCATTGCCAATGCGCCCCATCCCGCAATCTTCCCAAAATTGCTCTGGACCAATCGGCACCAGCGCGAAAGCAGCCAATATATGCGCAGCTTCCGCGATAGCTCATATGACCCCATGATCGCCAAACATGGCCTTGGCCCGTTCCTTAAAGAGGTCACCGACTGGCAAGAAACCGGCGCGATGGAACCGGAGGAACGCGCGCTGTTGCTGGCGGATTGGGAAAATCCCGAAGCGGCCCTTGCGATGCTCAATTGGTACCGCGCAACGCCCTTGCAAGTGCCCGCGATGGACGAACCATTTGCGTTGCCGAGTGATTTCGCCGCGCCTGAAGTGCCGCGTCTCACCATTCCCACCCTTGTCATATGGGGCATGGATGATCTGGCCTTACCGCCGGAAAATTTGCAAGGCATGGATCAGCTGATCGACGATTTCACTCTGGCCGAAATCCCCGATGCCTCGCATTTTGTCACATGGGGTGCGAGCGATGCGGTGAACGCGGCGATGGCGCAGTTCCTCGAACGCTAGGTAAGCTTTAGACCAACCAATTGATCCATGCCCCGTGCGGATGAGCCTCGGCCAGCAAGTGCACTTGCGCCGCGTTCCCCCGATCCGAACCATCCCAAATCTGCGCCGTCAATTCATGTTTGAATGTTTCCCGATTGGTCTCCAGCATTAGCCAGACCAGCGGCGCCTGAGCGCTCGCCGCGGAGCCAGCTTTGGCCATGGCGTCCTCAATCCTTTGTTGCTGAACCTCGGGGATATATTGCCAGACAATCGAGTGGAACAGCACCCGCGTGAGCCCCGAGGCTTGCGGCCGGTCCAAGGCATCGAGGGTAAAACGGGCGGCATCCTCAGCGCGCACATCCGGCGGGCTTTCCCCGGCCAGCTTAACCGCTGCATCAATCCTTCCAAGCCGGTGCGCAGCCTCTGGCCAGACATAGCTTTTGAGGCGCAAAGCAGATGCCTCATCCAGCAGGTCTATCGGCGCAACATCACAGCCTCTGATCGAGGCAATTTCGGGTGAGGCGGGCGCAAGGGGTGCGCCGAGCCATTCCGGCGCGATCTGCATTGGACTGGTTGGCGGACCAAATTCGGCCTCGCCAAGGCGAAAGAAATACCGCTCCATCATTGTGTTGATGCCCGCACTTGCGCCCAGTTCGAGCATTTCAAAACGCGCCGGGACCCGCTCGCACAGCCACGCAAGTCCTGCCATAATGCTGGCGGATCGGCCCGCTTCATTGGTCTGCGGCGGCCCATCAAGCCACGGCAAAAGCTGCTCGTCAAAGCGCGTCACAAGATCAGCGACCAATTGATCAACTGCGCCCTGATCGGTGACCCGCTCGGCGTATACCTCGGCCAAACGCGTATCGATGCCCGTCAAGACCAAATGGTGCAATCCGCCCGCAAGCCTGAGCGGTAAGGCATCCTTGATCGGCGAGCCGGTCCATGCGCGCATGCGCTG
>CAZDHB010000041.1:0-2640 GCA_964505255.1 uncultured Porphyrobacter sp. | reverse complement strand
GCGCCGCCCTTCTCGGCATGATCGGCTTGCCAAGCGAAGCCGCCCGGCAAATCGGTGCTTTCAATCGCTGCATTTTTATTATCGCGTGAACCGGTCATGATGATTGCCCTTTGCGGCCTTACCTCCTATTTGCCTGATCGCCATGCCCGCCTTGCTTACCTTTGCCGTTCCCAAGGGACGTATTCTCGACGAAGCCCTGCCCGTCATGGCGCGTGCCGATGTGGTGCCCGAAGATGGCTTTCACGACAAGGCGAACCGGTCACTGATGTTCGCGTGCCAGAGGGAAGATATGCGCCTCATCCGCGTGCGCGCTTTCGATGTGGCGACCTTTGTTGCCCATGGCGCGGCGCAATTGGGCATTGTCGGTTCTGATGTGATCGAGGAATTCGGCTATCCAGAACTTTATGCCCCGGTTGATTTGGACATCGGGCATTGCCGCCTGTCAGTGGCCGAACCCGATGACGCCTCCAGCGATAACCGGGCCAGCCATTTGCGTGTGGCCACCAAATATCCCGGCATCACGCGTCGCCATTTCGAGGCGCGCGGTATTCAGGCCGAATGCGTCAAATTGAACGGAGCGATGGAAATTGCCCCCTCGCTCGGTTTGGCTGGCCGGATCGTCGATCTGGTATCAACAGGGCGCACTCTGGCTCAAAACGGCTTGACCGAAACAGACCGCATCATGGATATCTCCGCGCGTCTGATCGTCAATCGCACAGCGCTCAAAACCGATCCGCGCGTGGCCCAATTGGTCGAGGCCTTCCGCGCCGATGCCGCCACGCGAAAAGGCAGCTGATGCAGATTTTACGCACCAGTGAGGCTGGCTTTGCCGAGGCATTTGCCAAAGCGGTCGAAGACCGGCGCGAGAGCGGCAGCGATGTGGCCGGCGATGTGACGGCAATTCTGCGCGAGGTCAAAACCCGCGGCGATGATGCCTTGGAAGAGCTGACTGCAAAATTTGATTCCCACCGGCTGGATCATGATAGCGATTGGCAAGTTTCAGCCGAGACATGCGCCGCTGCCTATGACGCGATTGATGCGGATTTGCGCGAGGCGTTGGAATTGGCCGCAAGCCGCATACGAACCTTTCACGAAGGGCAATTGCCAGCGGCACGCGACACCACCGATGCGATTGGCATGCGGCTGGGTTCACGCTGGAGCGCGGTCGAGGCTGCCGGTCTTTATGTGCCCGGCGGACGGGCTGCCTATCCATCCTCGCTGCTGATGAACGCCATCCCGGCCAAAACCGCAGGGGTGGAACGGCTGGTTGTCACTACGCCGACCCCTGATGGCGCGGTCAACCCGCTGGTGCTGGCCGCGGCCCATATTGCTGGGGTTGACGAGATTTGGCGCATTGGCGGCGCGCAGGCCGTTGCGGCCTTGGCTTATGGAACGCAGCGCATTGGCCGGGTCGATGTTGTAACCGGCCCCGGCAACGCTTGGGTGGCAGAGGCAAAACGCCAATTATACGGCGTGGTCGGGATCGATATGGTCGCAGGCCCGAGCGAGATTCTGGTGATTGCTGACAGCCAAAACAATCCGCATTGGATTGCAGCAGACCTGCTTAGTCAGGCAGAGCATGACCCCTCCAGTCAATCGATCCTGATCACCGATGATGCGCCCTTTGCCGAGGCGGTAGGCGCCGCGGCCGAGCAGCAATTGGAGCAATTGGATACGGCCAAGACAGCGCAGCGTAGCTGGGACGATCACGCATTATTTATCATCGCGGACAGTTTGAACGAGGCCCCTGCCCTTGCCGATGCGCTGGCCGCTGAACATGTCGAACTGGCGGTTGACGATCCGGAGGCTATGTTTGGCCAGATCCGCCATGCTGGCAGCGTGTTTTTGGGGCGCAGCACGCCAGAGGCAGTGGGCGATTACATTGCCGGACCCAATCACGTTTTGCCAACCGGTCGCCGCGCCCGATTTTCGAGCGGGCTTTCTGTGCTCGACTTTATGAAACGGACCAGCTTTATCGGCGCAAATGATGCCGCGCTGGCCGCTATTGGTCCGGCGGCGGTGCGGCTGGCCGAAGCCGAAGGCTTGCCCGCTCACGCGCGTTCAATCGCCATGCGGCTCGACAAACAAGGAAACACCAAATGAACACCGCGCCGCGTTCCCAATCACGCTCCGCCGCGCGGCTCGCCGCTGTGCAAGCGCTCTATCAACAAGAGATGGAAGGCACCCCGCTCGCCAAGCTGCTGGATGAATTTCATCAATACCGGCTGGGACAGGAAATTGACGAAGCCGCATTTGCCGAGGCCGAGACCGAGTTTTTCGACGATTTGGTAAGCGGGGTTGATGCCCGCAAGGAAGAGATCGACGTTCTGCTTACTGATCGGCTGGCCGATGGTTGGACTTTGGCGCGGCTCGACAAGACCATGCTACAGGTTCTGAGAGCCGGAACCTATGAATTGCTCGCTCGCCCGGATGTCCCAGCGGGCGCCGCGATCAGCGAATATGTCGATGTTGCGAAGGCCTTTTTTGATGAACGAGAGGCCAAATTTGTGAACGGCATATTGGATGCTGCGGCTAAGGATACGCGGGATTAGGTTAAAGGCTGGCACGTTAAACGGTGCGCACGCGCCGCAAGGGCGACTGCCCGCCCGCAGCAGCGCGGACTTGTCCGCAAGCTGCGAG
>CAZDHB010000040.1:12267-26249 GCA_964505255.1 uncultured Porphyrobacter sp. | reverse complement strand
AAAATAGGCCTCGCTTAGGGGCTGAACTGACTCATTTGTCGCGCTTCACAGCGCAAATGAACTGCGTTGCGCGATCGGCACACGATATGGCCAAGGCCGCCTCTCACAGCGCCGAAAGCGCCAGCCAAAGCCTGCTTCAAGCGCAGCAAAGGCTCGACAATGTTGCGCAGAAAATGGCCGATCAGACCCGGCTTGTCGCGCGCCAACAGGCCGAGCGGTCGGCTCCGGCCTCAGCGCTGAGGCCAAAGGGCAATCTCGCCAATGAGCACCAGCCGCCATTGCCCGAGGAAGCCTCCGCCTACGCCCCGTTTTTGGCACAGGCTTTGCAGAGCCATCAATCCCAACATCAGCAGAGCGATAAGGAGCGCGCCGCTCCGTCAATCGGCTCTACAAAGGAGACGCCTCAGTGACCGCAATACCCAGCATTCTGTCTGGCCCCAGAGCCCATTCGGGTGAGGCTTCGGCACCAATTGCCAACACCGCTCTGCTGGGCAAAACGCAGGGCCCTGCTTTGGTCTATATCACCAGAGACAGGACAGCAGACACGGCGGCGAACAGCGCCGCTGATGCAGCCGCTCCTGCGCAATTGCACGCGCTGAACGCCAATTTCGATGTCGAAATGGCAAAGCACAAATTCGGCCCCCTGCCGCAGGATATGAGCGAGGGTCTGGATGCGGCGTTGCAGGTAGAACCGCCCTCTGACAGCGCGCAGCGTGCCGGGTTCGCGCCCCCTGACTTGGCGCTTACCATGCGTTTGCAAGAAGCCATTCCTGCGCAAAGATCAGCCAATGCGGATCGCATTGCCCCGCGCGAGGAACGCTTGCCAATTGCCCGCGTGGGCGAGGCCATCCGCCAAGAGCGTGGCACCGATCCAAGACCCCATCCAAGACCCGAGCCATTGGCCAAGAGCGGTGCTTATCCTCGCACCGATGAGAACGGCTCGGCCAAAGCCTCCGCGCCCGCCCGGCTGGAGCTAGAGCGCGCTGCTCATCCGCTTTTCCAAACCGCTCAAACCGGCGGCAAGACAATGCCGGATAGCGGCAAGGTTTTGCCGCCTCAGATCGCTCGCAGCCAGCGAAGCGGCGATATGCCAGCAGACACAATCGAAGAAGTCACTGAGACAGCGGCCCGCATCAGCGCAATGCCAAGCGGCGCTGCTGAAGGCGCTGAAACGCAAGTCGCACCGCAGGCACCTTTGCATGGTACCGCCGCTGCGACACACAGCGCCTCTCTCGCATCGCCTCAGTCGTTGAGCGCCGAGGGCCAAGGGGGCGCTGACGCCGCCCGGTTATCAGCCCAGACGCACCTGCCAATCGTGACAAGCACGCAAACCGGCCCCGGGTCTGAAAATGCATTGACCAAGCCGCACAACCCCCCCGAGCCGAGCGAGACGGACTTCGAGGGCGAGCCAAGCGCCCAGACAGATGCGACCAAGCGCATGGCGAAAGAAGGAAGACCGGCATCTGACACCGCGTCAAACGGCCCATCCCCATCTCTTTCCTCATCTCAGGTGCAAACCCAAATGCCGGGCGGCGATCGCAGCGGCGCGGCGGTGGCAGCTGAGGCCAGCAATGCGTCCGCATCGACCAGCGGCATGACACAGGCCGGATCAGCTTCCGCCTCTGGTGCCCCACCAGCAGCAGCCCCAGCAGTCTTGCCCTCCTCCACCGCCGGGTTTGCAGCAGGCCCAGCCGCCAGCGAAACCGCGCTTGGCCGCCAGCTTGAGACACTGATTGACAATCTCTCGGACATCCGCAGCAACAGCCGGACCGCGCGCGGCGATATGAACATTCGGCATGATGAGTTTGGCACGATTTCGGTCGGTCTTGAACGCCGCGAGGGGGATTTGCGCGCAACAATGTCGAGCCGTGACCCCGGCTTTGCGCCGGCCGCCCAAACCGCCTTGGCCAGCCAGCAAGCGAACCTTGAGAAATTGGCGACTTATGCAAGCGATAGCCAATCGGGTGGGCGCATGAATGATCAAAGCGCTAACCCCAATAGCAATTCAAATGGCAATTCAAACGAGTCAGGTTTGGGTCAGCAGCGCGGGCTTGCTGAAGAGCGCGATCAAGAAGCCAGTCAGCCCATTTCAAGCCTCGATGAAACCGCCCCAGATGGCGGGTCAAGCGAGCGTGAAGCCGGTGTTGATCCGCGCATTGATCAAAGCCTGGCCGCCAGCGTCTCCACCGCCGGATCAGCCCCTGCGCCCGGCACCACCAATCTGATGGTCTAACACCCAGACCGCTCAATTTTTGAGGAAATCTGACAATCATGGCGAAGAATGAAAAAGCTGAAGGCGAAGAAGAAAAGCCAAAAGGCGGAATGGTCAAGAAGCTGGTGATCGGTCTCGCATTGATCGGGGCCGGCGCGGGCGGCGCTTATGGCGCCTTTGCCTCCGGCCTGATTGGCGAGCAAGAGGAAGCAGGGCCGGACGTGCCCAAACCTGTCGCTAAGGGCGAGGAGGACCCCTATGCACCGCCCGCCGAAAAAGGCGAGGAAGGCGGTGAAATCGTCTACGGCGAAGGCGGCAGCGAATTTCGCACGACATATTTCAGTTTTCAGGAGCCTTTCACCTCCAATCTCAAGGGGTCAAGCGGCATTGTCCAATTGAGCCTTGCGGTGTCGACCAGCCATGATGGACGCATCCTGCAATGGCTGACCCGGCATGAGCTGGCCTTGCGCTCCGCCGTACTGGTCGAATTGGCATCCACCCCGAGCGAGGATGCCTTCTCTATCGAGGGCAAGGAAGCGCTTAACCAGCGCCTCACTCAAGCGATCAACCGGGTCCTTGTCGAACAAGAGGGCTTCGGCGGCGTTGACCGCGTTCACTTCAAGACCTTCCTCGTCCAATGAAACCGATCCGCGATCTCGTAGGCGCGCGCCCTTTGGCGGTCCATTGCTCGCAATTGCTGAGCCGTGCGGGTGTGTCGCAAGGCTCAGCCCCTGATGTGCCCACTGACTTGCAAGGCGAGGGAGCTGAAGAAGCCGCGGACGCCGATCAGCAAGCCGCTGAGATCGAGGCCAAATCCGCCGCCGAACTGGCCGATTTTATCGCCGAATATTCCGCCCAATTGCCGCGCAATTTGCAAAGCGTTCTGGGCGGGCGGGCACCTGTCCTCAGCGCCTCTGAACCGGCCGTTCGGCCAGCTGCTGCGCTGATGCAGGCCTTGCGTGAGGGCCATGTCCATTACCGGATCGATTGGCCGGGCATGCCGCGCTGTCTGGTCAGTTTTGATTGTGCAACCGCTCTTTCCATAACCGACCGCATTTTCGGCGGCGACGGCAAAACAGCCGATACCGAGGCGCAAAGCGTGCCGCGTTCCACCATGCTCGCCGCCGAACGCATTGTCCGCAAGATCGCGAGCAGCCTTGAACCCCTGCTGAGCGGCGATCCCGATGGCGAGACGAGCCTCAAGCCCGCAATTGAGGGGCACATGAAACTGGCGCGGCTCGCGCCCTTTACGCGCTCCAGCCCCTGTCTGAGCTGGTCGATGACGGTGACGCAAGAAGACGCCGATCCCTGGACTTTCACCCTGTCAATGCTGGAGGGTGATCTGCGCGGTGTCTTGGCCGGAGGCGGAACCACCAAAGGATCAAGCAGCGATGGTAATAACACGCCTGAGACGGATGCGGCCGGTCCTACACCCGGCCAGATGCCGGACCATAAAACTGGCCACATGAACGGCGGAATTTGCGCTGATGTGCCGATGGAACTGGTCGCCATTCTGGCAAGGCTGCGCATGCCGCTGAGCAAGCTAAGCGTGCTGTCACCTGGGCAAACCATACCCATCGCCGCGCCTCGCAATGTCAACCTTTACATCGGTGAAAAGACACTCGGCTCAGCCAGCATCGGCACGCTCGACAACAAAATTGCCTTGCGCATTCACCAGCTGGGCGAACCGGCCATCTGAGGGGCGAAACCCTCTCTCAGCGACCCCAATTTCTAGGACCATGAAACAATGACCTATGCACCTCAAAACCTTAATCTTCTGGGCGATGTCAGCGTCGACGTTAGCGTCGAATTAGGCCGCACTCGAATGCCGCTGCGCAAAGTCATGTCGCTGGGCGAGGAAAGCGTGGTCGCGCTTGACCGGTTAACCGATGAACTGCTTGATGTTTTGGTCAATGGCCGGCTGATTGCGAAAGCGGAAGTGGTCGCTATCGATAATCGCTTTGGGCTGCGGATTGTTGAACTTGCCGGGCAGGACAATGCGCCCATTGAGGCGGGCGCGCCTGCTCAAACTGCGCCTCTTGCCACAGAGCCGCTGGAGACGCCGCAATCCGAGAAGCCCGCAGAGCCACCTGCCGCGCCAAACAAACCGGCAGCGGCGCCTGATGCAGCACCAGAAAACCCAGCCGCCGAGGCGACAGCCGGATTGGACGTGTGATGCTGTGGTATGTTGCCAAGCTGCTGATCTTGCTACCCCTGCTCGCGCTGCTGATCTGGGGCAGTCTCAAGCTCACCAAACATATGCAAACCCGTTTGTCCGGCTCAGCCGATGATGGGCGCGCTGTCCGCTTGGTCGAAACCTGCTTTCTGGGGCCCGGCCTGAAAGTCGCGGTGATCGACTATCGCGGCACAGAGGTACTGCTGGGCTGTTCGCGCCAAGGGCTCACACGCCTTGCTGAGATCACCCGCCCGCACGAGGCCGAGAGCGAGCCAAACACCCCTGAACCAGCGGCCAAAGCTGGCGCCGCGCAAACCCGGCGGCCAGCCTAATGTTTGCCTCTTTTTTCACCTCTAGGCGGCGATATTTGCGCGCCGAAAGCCCAATGAAACTGCGGCTCTCGATTGGAGTAGCTGTTGCCATGGCATGCCTTTGCCTTGCCATGCCTGAGGCTGCCTTGGCTCAAGCCGCCGAACCAGCCGCCGAGGCAGCCACCGAAACAGGGAGGGCCATCGCCGCGGCGCCGGGCCTTACCGATGCGTTTGAGCGGGCCATGAACAGCGCCGGCGACACCGGAACCGGCGAGACCGATCCGCCGATGTCGCTATCGCTGCAATTGCTGCTGCTTATGGGGCTGCTGACCCTATTGCCGGCGATTGTTCTGATGATGACCAGCTTCACCCGCATCCTGATCGTTTTGTCGATCCTGCGGCAGGCCCTTGGTCTTCAGCAAAGTCCGCCCAATCAAGTGCTGATCGGACTGGCGCTGTTCCTTTCGTTTTTCATCATGGCACCGACATTGAACGCGGTGAACACCAATGCCATTGTCCCCTATGCAGCCGATGCCATGTCGGGCGAGGAGGCCATCGCGGTCGCAGGCGAGCAATTTCGCGCATTCATGATGGCGCAAACCCGCGAGACCAATCTCGCCATGTTTGCCGATATTGCCGAGGCCGGTCCGTTCGACAACCAAGCAGACGTGCCGCTGTCCATTCTTCTGCCGGCCTTTGTGACCAGTGAATTGCAAACCGCATTCCAGATCGGCTTTATGCTTTTCCTGCCGTTTCTGGTGATCGATCTGGTGGTGGCAAGCGTTTTGATGAGCCTTGGCATGATGATGCTCTCGCCCACGATTGTCTCTTTGCCGTTCAAATTGCTCTTGTTTGTGCTGGTCGATGGCTGGGCGCTCTTGATGGGATCGCTGGCGATGAGTTTCGCCCGCTAGCCTCGGATGATGACTGTCCTTTCTCTTCTTCCAGCGAAAGCCTTGGCTGATGAATGATGAAGCCTCCCTGCTGGCTCTGATCGATCAGATGCTGTGGACCACCGCGCTGATTGCCGGGCCGATCCTGATCGCCGCCTTGGTCATCGGCCTGGTGATCGGTCTGATCCAGGCTGCTACATCGGTGAACGAACAAACATTGACCTTCGTGCCCAAGCTGGCCGTGGTGGCCGCGGTTCTCGTGCTGATGGGCGGGTCGATGATGATCATTCTGACCGATTTTCTCGACACAATCTTTTTGCAAATCGGAAACATTGCCCAGTGAACGCTGCGATGCTCGCCTTGGGCACTTTTGAGGCGCAATTGGGCGAGATCCTGTTTCTCTCCTTGCGCGCAGGTGCCGCGATGCTGGCCGCGCCCTTGTTCGGTGCAATCAGCGTGCCGCCGCAACTGCGCGCCTTTTTCGGAGTCGCATTGGCGGTTTTCATCAGCCAATGGGTGCCCTTGCCCGCCGTCCCTGATCTAAACAGCATCGAGGGCGGCCTGATCCTCTTGCAAGAAGCGGTCATCGGCTTTGCTTTGGGCTTTATCCTGCAAGTCGCATTTTTCGTGCCGATCTTGGCGGCTGAACAAATTGCCGGCACGATGGGGCTAGCGATGGCGACCGCCATTGACCCGGCGAGCGGCGCGCAATCGGGCGCCATTGGCCAGTTTTTCAGCCTGCTTCTGATCTTCATTTTCCTCAGTTTGGGCGCGCATTTGGTGTGGTTTGAACTGATCATTGAAAGTTACCGATTGCTTCCCCCGGGCAGCGGCTTGCTGAGCGCAGGGCTAAGCAAGCAGATCGTCGATTTTGGCGGAGCTGCCTTTGCCGCCGCCGCCGCGATTGCCTTGCCGATTGTTCTGATTTTGCTGCTGGTGCAAACCGTGACCGGCATCCTCAGCCGCTCTGCCCCAGCGCTTAACCTGTTCGCACTTGGCCTGCCTGCCGGGGTCTTGGCGGGCCTTGCTGCACTGATCGCCGGCTTGCCGATCATCACTGAACAGATGAGCAGCCTGACCAGCCTCAGCCTTGAGGCCGCCGCCGCGATGATTGCCGCGCCATGAGCAATCAAACCTCCGGCGAAAAGAGTTTTGACCCGACCCCCAAACGCAAAGCCGATGCGGTCAAAAAGGGCGATACGCTAAGGTCCAAGGAAGTCGCTACCGCTGCGGCGGTTCTGTCGGGTGGGGGCTGGCTATTGCTTGCTGGGCCGGACCTCATTGAAACTGTCAAACAATTGGCAAGAGCGGCCTTTTCTTTCGATGTCCATGCGCTGGAAGGCTTCACCCCTGGCCTCATTTTGATGCCGCTTTTGGAACATCTTTTGCCGCCGATATTTTTCCTCGGCCTGACCGTCATTGTCGCCACCATGGCGGCCCAATTGGTGCTGGGTGATGGCCGCTTTGTTGCCGCCAATGCGAAACCAAAGGCCTCGCGGCTCAACCCTGCCTCGGGGCTGAAACGCATGTTTGGTGCGCAAGGGCTGATCGAGCTTGGCAAAGGCCTGTTAAAGGTGCTGCTGCTTGGCGGGATCGCTTATGGCTGGGCGCTCAGTGCTTTGCCGCATTTACTAAGCCTTGGCCGGGGCGAATTGGCCGGACAATTGCAAGCGGGCTGGGATGCCTCGGTGACCTTGATGGTCTTGCTGGTTTTGGGGCTGATGCTGATCGCTCTGATTGATTGGCCCGTACAGTTTCTGCGCCGGATAGGCCGGCTCAAGATGACCTATCAGGAGGTGCGCGATGAGACCAAACAGACCGATGGTTCGCCTGAACTGCGCGCCGCGCGCAAGCAGCGCCAACGTGAAATGGCGCGCGGCGGGGTTAGCAAGGCGGTTCAAGACGCCCAGTTTATCCTCACCAATCCGGCCCATTTCGCGGTTGCCTTGACCTATGATCCCGCGCTTGCCCCGGCGCCGATTGTGCTGGCCAAAGGGACCGGCGAAAAAGCGCTGGCGATGCGTGAACTCGCGGCGGAATTTTCGGTGCCCGTGCTCGAATATCCCGCTCTCGCCCGTTCGGTCTATTTCACCACGCGCGAGAACCAGGTCATTCGCGGCGAGCTCTATGTCGCAATCGCTGCGCTGGTGGCTTTTGTCTATTCGCTTCAGCGCGGCGAACACCCGCCCCGCCCCAATGTCGCAGTACCGGTCGCCTTGCGCTTTGATGCAGAGGGAAAACCGGGCTGAGAGCGGCAAAATAATGCGCCAGCAGATGCTTAATAAGAGGCCGCCATGGTCGTTCTTGCAAGCATGGAAACTTCTACCACCTCCAGCATTATCACGCGGCTTGGCGCAGGCAGCGGGATCGACATGGCGCAGCTCGCGCTTGACCTTTCAGAGGCGCGCTTCGCGGTTCAAACCGACCGCTTGAACGAAAGCACGCTCGAGCTTGAAACACAGATTGAAACAGCGACCTTGCTGCGCAATCAAATCTCCGAATTAGCGAGCGCCATGGGCGAACGCGTGCGCACCGGCGATCTTGCCCCGCAAGCCAATCTTGCCAATCCCGCCGTTGCCACAGCCAGCATTTTGACAGGGGCGAACCCGCAAGGGACATTCGATCTTGAAGTCACTCAGCTCGCCTCGGGCCAATCGCTTGCGCTCAACGCTTTTGCCAGCGGCGATGAACTGGTCGGCGAAGGCACGCTGACTTTGACGTTTGGGACGGTTTCAGGGACCAGCTTTAGCGCCAATTCCGAAATCGAGCCGGCCGAAATTACGGTCGAGGCAACCGACACTTTGCAAACTCTGGCCGGGAAAATCACCGGCAGCGGCGACGGCGTTACCGCCTATGTGGCCAACGGTATCAATGGCGCGCAATTGGTGATCAAAGGACCCGAAGGGGCGGCCAATGGCTTCACTGTCTCGGCCAGCACTGGCGGGGGTGCACCGGGATCACTGGGCTATCTCGCGTGGGACCCGGCGAGTGATAGCGGGCAATTGCGCGAGGCCGCGGCCAATGCGGAGTTTCTGCTCGATACGATCGCCATGACCAATGACACAAACCGGATCACCGATCTGCCCGCCGGTCTGCAGCTCAATCTAACCAGCACCAATGCAGGAGCGCCGACCACCATTTCTTTCACGGATCGCTCCAGCGGTATCTCTGATCTGATGAGCGATTTCGTCACTGCGCTCAACGAGATTGCGACAGAACTGAACGCCGCTTCGGATCCGCTTGGCGGGGTCTTAGGGTCGGATTCAGGCACGCGCCAACTCAAGCGCGAAATGACCAGCCTGACCAGCGAGATCATTATGCCCAATGCCGATGATGACGAGCCGCAAACGCTCAGCGATCTTGGCCTCTCGCTTAATACGGATGGCACTTTCCGGCTTGATGCGGAGCGGTTGGCGCGCACTTTGGACGAAAGCCCGGACGGCGCGGTCGCCATGTTCACCACCGGCCTTTACGGTGTTTTTGCAACGCTGGATGATCTGGCACGGGCCACCTCAACCATTGGTGATCCCGGTTCGCTGGGCGGCTCGATCCAGCGCTACAACAGGGAATTAACCGAGAACGCCGAACGTCTTAGTGAAATTGCTGAGCAACAAGAGGCCTTGCGCCAACGCCTAACCATTAGCCTCGGCGCGGCTGATCGTCAGGTCGCCGTATCCAATTCAACCCTAAGCTTCCTGCAGCAGCAGATCGAAGCTTGGAATGCGAGCAGCTAGTATGATTGGGGCCTCCAACAATCCCTATGAAAGCTATCGCCGGATCGACCTTGATGCGCGGGTCGAAGGCAGCGATCCCGCCGGACTGACCCTGATTTGTCTGCAAAAGGCGAGCGATGAGCTAAGCTATGCGCGGGCCTGTTTTGGCCCGGACCGTGCCGGGGGTAGAATGACCGCCCTGCAAAGGGCCGGCAATGCGGTTCTTGCGCTGCAATCGGGAATAGCACCGGACAATCCGATGCGCACAGTTCTGCTCGACTTTTATGGGTCGCTTTTTCAAGGCATTACGCAGCTCAAACGCCAATGGCAGGACGACACCGCCATCCAATTGCAACGCGACCTTGAAGATATTGCCGCAAGCATCAATTGATCCAGCGCGGCTGCGCCCAGATTTCGCAGTACTCTTCGCCGCAATCACCCCCCGCCGCGATCATCCATCGCGCAGCCCGCGTTGATCGGCCGCTAGCTAGGCTGAGTTTTCGATCGCCTCGCGCATTTTGGCCAAGGCCTGCGAGCGCAATTGATGGACGCGCGGGACGCTCACCTCGAGCACGGCGGCAATTTCAGTAAGATTGAGCTCCTCGACGAAGAACAATTGCAGGACCATTTGCAGCCTTTCTGGCAATTGCGAAAGGGCGGCGAGAACCACCTCCCGGTCATCCAGCGCGGCAAGACATTCAAACGGATCAGGCGATTGGTCGCGGAATGCCGCATCGCTCTCATCATAGGTTTCATCAATCGAGCTGATTTGTGCGCGGCTCGCTTCGACTTGGCGGATGTCCTGCGCGCTCCATCCCAAGGCTTCGGTGAGTTCAGTGATCTCGGGCGGACGGCCAAGGGTCGGCGTCAGCGTCTCAATCGCCTCCTGAAGCTGGCGCCTGCGTTTGACCGCGCCGCGGCTATCGGGGAGCACTTTGCGGATGTGATCAAACATCGCCCCGCGCACGCGCAATTTGGCATAGGCCGCGAACCCGTCGTCGCTTGGCCCATTGTGCCGCTGAGCGCATTCGGTCAGCGCGATCAGGCCGATCTGCACCAGATCCTCAACCTCTAATTCACCGCTGGCAAGCGAATGGACATGCCATGCATGACGCTGCACCAAGGGGAGAAATTCGCGGACCCGGCGCTCGACATCACCCGGAGAGGAATAAGCCTTCGCCGGCGTAAACCCGTGCATATCGTGTTTCATGCCGCCACCAGACCGCGATCATCAAAAGACCCAGGCGGCCCGGCTGGCGGATGATCTGGGGCAGCGATATTCGCGCCTCCATCTGGCTGCTCTTGCGCCTGTGCCGGAGGCAGGCTTTGCCCGCTTGGCTCACCCTCACCAATGACCGCCATCACCTCAACCGGCTGAGTGGTTGGCAATTCATTGATCGAGAGCACCAGCGCACGCGGCACACGGGTTTTCAAAAGAGCCGCCAAGGCGCGGCGCACGGGCGGCTGAACGATCAGCGCCACCGCATCATCACCATCCGCCAGCAATCCTTGCATCGTGTCCGCGATCATCCGGCCGCAATCCGGATCGATCAGCGGCTGACCGGTTGCAGGATCGCTCATCCCGCCCAGGATCGCGCTTTCCAATTCCGCCTCAAGCGTGGCGACTTTCAGACGCTTGTCCGGCGCGCATACCCGCCCGATGATCCATCCACCCAGATCGGCCCGAATATGATCGATCAGCGCATCGTATTCCTGCGTCTTTTGCAATCCCATAGCGAGGCTCGCCAGAATGGGCTGTAGATTGGCAAGGCCAATTCCATCCGACAAAAGCCCGCGAAAAATCCGCGTCAATGACGCAAGGCTAAGCGGGTCTGGCGTAATCGCCTCGACCAGCCCTGGGCATTTTTCACGCATCGCCTCAAGCAGCCCGCCGACCTCGTCCGGCCCCAGCAATTCAGGCCCGCGTTTGATCAGCAATTGGTTCAAATGGGTGCCAATAACCGTGCTCGGATCAACCACCAGAAATCCGGCAGCAATGGCCTGTTCGCGGGTTTGCTTTTCAATCCAGAGCGCCGCACAATCAAAGCTGGGATCGCGGGTTTCATGGCCGGTTATGCCGTGGCCTGGCATCGCTTCGCCAGTATCAATCGCCAGCATCCGATCAGGGCGAATTTCGGCCTCGGCCAGCACTACACCGCCAAGGCTCACCCGGTAACTATTAGCTGGCAGATCAATCTTGTCGCGCACGCGAAACTGAGGCAGGACGAAGCCAAATTCGCGGCTCAATTGCTTGCGTATGCCGGTGACCCGCGCCACCAACGGCGCGCCGCGTGTTTCGTCTACGAAATGCACCAAACCATAACCCAGCTCGAGCGAGACCAGCGCAGAATCGGTGACATCGCTCACCCCGAAACTTTCAGGCTTAGGCGGCTCGATCACCAATTCTTCGGCTTTATCTTCCGCGGCGCGCCGGTGAAGCATGTACCAAATACCCAGCGCGCCCACCGCAGCCGGCAAAAAGATCGATTGCGGCATGGCCGGAATAGCGCCCAGCGCGCCCAGTACGACCGCGACCGGCAGCCACCCTCTTGCATCAGCGAACTGATTGCCAATTTGGCCGACCAGATCGCTCTTGTCGGACACCCGTGTGACAATCGCAGCAGCAGCGATGGAAAGCAGCAAAGAGGGCACTTGCGCAACCAGCGCATCGCCAACGGCCAGAGTGATGTATTTCTCGCCCGCCTCGCCCGCAGTCAGCCCATGGCTGGCCATGCCCAGCGCAAATCCGGCGATCACATTGACCCCCAAGATCAGCAATGCGGCAATCGCATCGCCTTTTACAAATTTGGATGCGCCATCCATCGCGCCGTAAAAATCCGCCTCAACCGAGACCTCTGTCCGGCGCGCTTTGGCCTCTTCCGTGCTGAGCACGCCCGCCGCAATATCGGCATCAATCGCCATTTGTTTGCCGGGCAAGGCATCCAGTACGAACCGCGCGGAGACCTCTGATACGCGTCCGGCACCCTTGGTGATGACCACCATATTGATGATCAGCAGAATGACGAAAACAAACAGGCCGACGACGAAATTGCCGCTGACCAGAAAAGCCCCAAAGCTCTCGATGACTTTGCCAGCCGCTGCGCCGCCTTCATGGCCATTCACGAGGACGATACGGGTCGAGGCCACATTCAGCGACAAGCGCAGCAAGGTCGCAAACAGCAGGACCGAGGGAAAGGCCGAGAAATCGAGCGGCTTCACTGCGTTCAATGCGGTGGTCAAAATGGCCACCGACAAAGCGATGTTGAGCACGAAAAATACATCGAGCACGATCGTCGGTATCGGCAGGACCATCAGCACGATCAGCGCCAAAATGCCCGCCGGAAGCGCGAATGCCACCGGCATTTTCATAAGACGCAGCATCACAATCCGAAGGCCTTGAATTTGAGATAGGCCGCTTTGGCATGATCATTGGCTCGCCCGCCTGCGCTGACGGCGTCATTAAAGGCATTGCCGCGTGCGGCCGGAATACCGAAGCCTTCCTCGATCAGCCGGCTTATCGGGACCGCATCATAGCCGGTTGATGCGGCGGGAACGGCCGGCGCATGATGCGCATCGGTCAAACCATTGCCGCTCAGACTGATTGGCAAAGGCTCATAAGCGAGACGAGGTGCGGCGCTGATGGGCGATGTTCGGGGCGATGTTGGGGGCGATGTTCGGGAGGGGGTGCTGGCCGCTATGGCGGACACGGCCTGCTCGCTTGCGCTGACATTGGCAGATGCATTGCCAGCCTGCGCCCTCGCCATTTTTGCGGACAGCAAATCCATCACCGATCCGAGCGATCGCGGCGCCCCTGAGCGTTCATAAAAAATCGGCCGATTGGCCGCGGCAGGTCGCGGAAAGATCGCCGCAGCGGATTGATCGGGATTGTCCTGCATGGCCCGCAAAAACTTGCTCGCGCCGCCAGCGCCCATGAAATGAGCCAGATATAGCTCGTTCGCCTCAGGCTCCCGGCCCAGCACCGGGGCCAGCGCCATCCGGTTATCCTGCGCCAAGGCAGCCGCCATCATCGAGGCCGCTTCGGGGTCATTGCGCATTTCGAGTATGGCGCTGCGCATAGCAGGATCAGCGACCGAGGCCCGCCCGCCTGAACGGCTGATCCGCGCGGCAATATCGCCCATCCCCATGCTGCTGCCGTGGCGATGCACGGTCTCCAGCCAGGTCGATTCAATAAATTGGAACAAGCCGCTCGCGCTGGAGGTGCGCGCCTTTGCATCAGCATCCAGCCCGCTTTCCAATTTGGCCTGAGCAAGCAGATAGTCAAAATCGACCCCGGTCGCCTGAGAGGCTTGCTGGATAGCCTGGGGAATAGACCGGGCTGCGCCAACGGGCCTGTCTGCTGCGCGCGCTGGAGTCTGCGCGGCGCTGGTCCGGGCATTGTGCAAAGATGTGAGTGGATCGCTCATCGCGATGCCTCCTTGGCCTTTCAAAGTCCCAAGAAGGTCAGCAAATCACATGCCAAACAGCCGCTTCCGCAGCGAGTTAGGTATTCGCCGCAAGGTCCAATTCATATGTTGAGGCACGATCCGTTAACGCATCAAGCCTCGCTGCAACATTGCTGGCCATTAAATTGCGCACGGTCAGATTAACCTGATTCATCCTGCGCGCAGACGCGATCAGCGCGCGGCATTCCTCGGTCAATGCTGCGGGATTGACCGG
>CAZDHB010000040.1:0-12167 GCA_964505255.1 uncultured Porphyrobacter sp. | reverse complement strand
GGCCCCAGAGCCGGCCCGAGAGCCGCTCTGATCATCCGGTGACCAAACATCGCACAGCATCTGCTTTTGCGTATAAGCAAGTGTGATCGCCTCAAGATCGAGACTGGCAAGCGCTTGCCGCTCCTGTTCCAAAACGGCAATCATTTGCCGCAATTGCTCGGCCAGAAGATCATTTGGCGCGGCATCGCCGACAGGGCTCAGCGCGCTCATTTGCTGTCTCGCAACATAAAGCTGGACGCGATCATCGCATCAGCGATTTTGGTCGGAATGAGTGGGTAGCTATCATTTTTCAAAGCTTCCCGAACGGCGTCGACCCGGTCCTTATCAAAGGGCACTGAAGACGCGGAGGGATCCGCCAGACCAGTGCTCTTAACCTCGAGCGCAACGCCTTGCTCGGTCCGACCAGATTGCGCATTTTGCAGCGCAGCCGGTGTCACAGCAGCCTTGGCTTGCGCTGCTGTTTCCAGCGCTTCCTGGCTGGTTTTCTTACCCGCTGCGCCAAGCCCTGTGACGGGTGTCAAACGCTGAATATCAGATGGTGACATGACGGTTTCCTGTGTTCGGTTCCCAGTTTTGGGTTCCCTTATTTGGGTTCAAAATCCAGAACGGCATATTGATAGGAGGTTTAAGGGCTGGATTTGATAAAATTTTGCCTTGCCCGCGCGCTCTAATCCATTCGCAACTCGGCAAGACCCGGCCTGATAACGCGCGCTCGGACTGGCTCGCGCGAACGCGCTGTACGCAGAGCGATCCATTCACCCTCACCGCCATCCTCAAGCGCCTCGGCCTGCTGCTGGATCGCAAACCCTCGCCCGCGGATGGCAAGCGACACTGTTTCACCGCGCTTGATCAGCCTCTGCGGCTGAGCCTGCGGCCCGCGTGCAACCAGCGGAACGTAAATTTCCCATCCATCCGCCTTCATACAAGAAACGATCAGGGTCTGACGGCTGCGCCCATGCCAATCCGCCCGCAATTGATTGTCACAAGCGACCAGCCTGAGACGCCGATCGGTTGGGCCGCGCGCGCCGCCCACGGCGCCGATCGGCTGGCCGGTAAAGCGCATGACCAGCCGGTCAATCGTCTCGGGATCGGTAAACCCCGTCGGGGCCGTTTGCGCCAAGGATGGAACGCTGAGTGAGGCCGCGCTCACGGCCAAAACCGCCATCGCCGTGGCCGGTCCGAAACTGCGAAATTGCGAGAGTGTGCTCATCATCTTTGTCCTCTTCATAGCCACTGCCAAGCGAGCAACCGCAAAGACCCGAAGCCGCGCGAATTGCCATGCCATTGCTCAATGAAGTCGCTGCAATAAGCATGCCATAACCGTCTGCGCATGACCCGAACCGGACGGCCACGTAATGGTCCTTAACCATGTTCGCCATGCTCTTTAACGCAGCGAAGCTAGCCGTTTCAGAGCATTGATATTCGATTGAGCAACCGCGCGAGCTTTTGCGGTTGGTTTAAGGCGGGATAGGGATAACCATCTGACATGAGCAAACCCATCATCAACAGCAAGGTTTGGGCAGACACGCCAAAGCGCGAAAGAGAAGAGCGCCAAAAAGAAGAGCGCCAAAAAGAAGATCACCAGACAGAAGGCACGAACCCGCTCAAAAATCCGTTGAGCGATGATCCTATCGCGCCATCAGGTGATGCTAAATTTTTGAGCCCTGAGGGGCCCTTGTTTGATGAGATGCGCAATTTCCTGAGCGAAAACGAGCTTTCGCTTTCCGAAGGAAGCCTCGTCTTGTCGTTCATTGCCGTCTCTGGCAGCCGTCCCGAAATTGCTCGCAAGATCCGCACGCACACATCGGCTGGCAAAGCTCTGTCTGAGGATTGGCTCCAAACGATTACGGAAGAGTGTCTGACAACCGAGATGCCGGACCCAAATATCGAGGCATTGGGCAAAAAGCTTGAAGATGTGGTCACAGGTTTCGCCAAGACGATCAGTTCAACTCATGCGCAAACGGGCGAATTTCGCGAACAAATGGCCCTGCATTATGAACACGCCAACAATGCGGCGGCGGCATTTGGGCAATCAAACAGCGATCAAACCGCGCCCCCTAATACTGGCGAGGCGGACCTTCGACATGCGCAGATCGCGCAGCAACAGGCCGATGTAGTGACCCTGGCCAAGGCTACGCTGAGCACGCTTGGACGGATCGAGGCCATGATCGAGCAAAGCCAGCTTGAAACCGAAGTGCTCAGAACTGAACTGGCAGCTGCGCGGCAACAGGCCGTCACGGACCAGCTGACCTCTTTGCCAAATCGCCGGGCCTTCGATGCAGAATTCGATGCCATGCTGCGCAGAACACTGGACAATCATCAACCGATGTTTCTAGCTTTGTGCGACGTGGATCATTTCAAGCGCGTCAACGATGAATTCGGACATCAAACCGGCGACAATTTGCTGTGCGCAATCGCGTCTATCTTGGAAAAAGAGACAACCAGCGCAGGCTTCGTTTCACGCCATGGCGGCGAAGAGTTCGCAATGCTGTTCGAAGGTCTGGGCGAGGACGAGGCTTTAGCCGAAATCAACGCTGCTCGCGAAACGCTGGCTGAACGGAAATTCGTGGCGCGGCGAAAACGCGTGCCAATCGGGGCAATTTCCTTTTCCGCCGGACTGGCTGATGTTCACGCAGCAGGCTCAAAATCGGACGCGTTGAGGCGGGCCGATGAAGCGCTATACGCAGCCAAAACCGGAGGCCGCAATCAGGTTGTGGTCGCAGGCCCAGCGGCTTAAAGGCCTTGCTCGCCCGCTAGACGGGTAAGCTGCGGCTCACTCCCCCTCCACCGCCCGGCTCCCCATCGCTGCTTGGTCGTAGGCAATCAGAGTATAGAGTTCCGCTACCTCTGTTTGTTCCACCACAATCCGGGCCTTGTAACCCTGGCTGCGTGCTTGCCCGAGCCAGCCTCTCGCCTGTTCCAGCGCGGCCATGTCTATCTCGTCACGGTAGCCCATATAAATCGTCACCTGCATCCTTGAATCGGGCGCGATTTCTCGCAGCCAACGCTCAAATTCAAGCGCGCCCTTGGTCGGCCGGTAAAGCAATTGCCCCTCTGCGAAATAGGACTGCTGCGGCCCTTCGCCGGGAACGTCTGAGACCTCTTCTGGGCGGCCTATACCGATCAGGCTGGTCAGGAACAGGATCAAGGACAGATCGGCAATGATCACTTGCCATGCAGGCGCGCGGCGGGCGGTCATAAAGCTGACACTGGCTTGGGCACAGGGGCGGCTTCATGCGCCTCGCCATCGGGGCCGTTTACGATGGACGCAGCGGGGTTCGCCTCGCGCGCGGCTTCAGCAATCCATTCGATCAATTGCGTGCGGTCAGCATCCTCTGCATCGCGCCGCCGCCGAACGGCGCTGGCCAGCGGCATGATCAGGAAATGAGCCAGCAGAAGCCCATAAAGCGTGGAGACAACCGCCAGCGAAACTGTGCCGGTAATCGCACCCTGCTCGGCCGGAGAGGATTGCGGCAATTGGCTAAGCGCAAACAGCGTCCCCACCAGACCGAATAAGGGTGCAAGCTCTGCCGCCTGTTCGAGTGTCGCCGCCGCTGTCTCGCAGGCTTTCAAGCGAACTGCGCGCGCTGTCTGATACGCTGCGAGAAATGCCTCGACCGAGCGCGTTATGCAGAGCACATCGACAATTTTCGAAAGTTCACGATCGGGTATCTGAGAGGGGCTGAAACGGACCAGCCCATCCTGATTGAGCCGCGCAATCGAGCGCGCCAGATGCGCGCGTTGCTCCGGCAGATCAAACGGGGAGCGCGCCAAATCGCGAAGCTGCGCCCCGGTTTGGGCCATATCGCTCAATCCCACTCGGGCCAGCGTCGCAGCAAGGCTTCCGCCTGCCACCAGCGCCAGACCCAGCGGATCAAAGAATTGTGCAATCTGCATGATGGTGACCCCTTCGAATAGTTCCAGATCAAAGAACGGCCGGCGGCGCATAATCTTCAGCTTTGGGGCGAAAGTTTTGCGCGCCTTGCGGCAAGCGCGGCGGGGCCTTGCCGCAAGGCACGGCAAGACCTTGCCGCCGCCATAGGAGAACACCCCTTCATGCAGCCTTTGCCTCACGGCCAGCATGGGGTTGGCCCCAGTCGTGAGCGGGTCTTGCAAACAGGGTTGGCACGCTGCTTGCAAAGCATTCGCGCAAGCACGGATGAACGAAAGCCATGGCGGCTTTTGCGGCAACAGGAGGCCGGGCATGAGTGAACGCATTTTTGGCATCCACGGAGCCGCCTTAGAACTCAGATCCAAGCGGATGGGTCTTTTGACATCCAATATCGCGAATGCAGCGACCCCGGGATACAAGGCCCGCGACCTCGATTTTCAGGCCGCATTGAAGGACTACGCAGCCGCCGGACAGACAACCAGCGCCGTATTTGAGGCGCATCAGAAATACCGCGTGCCGGTCTTGCCAGCGGCCGATGGGAACACCGTCGAACTGGCCAATGAACAGCTCGCCTTTGCCGAAAACGCCATCGCTTACAGCGCCACCTTGAGCTTTGTTCAAGGCAAGGTCGACACCATCAAACGCGCTTTGAAAGGGGAATAAATGCCTGAGAAATTGAACCTTTTCAGCGTCGCTGGACGCGGCATGGCAGCCCAAATGGTGCGCATGAACACGGCTGCATCCAACCTCGCCAATGCAGGCGCGGTCGCTGACAATCCGGATGCTGCTTACAGAGCGCTGAGGCCGGTTTTCCAATCAGAGATCGAACGCGCCTCAGGCCTCGCTACCGTCAATGTCAGCCGGGTTATCCCAAGCGATGCCGAACCGATCAAACGCCGCGATCCCGATCACCCGCTGGCCGATGCCAATGGCGATGTGTGGGTCGCCGATATCGATCAGCAGGGCGAAATGGTCGAGATCATGGAGAGCGCCCGGCAATACCAAAATCTGGTCGAAGCTTTGCAGACCGCCAAACAGCTCATGCTTGAAACAATGAGGAGCACTTAAACGATGGATATTATCAGCACCGGCAATGAAGCGTTGGAGCGCATTAACGCGCCCTCGTCCCAGCCCTCCAGCAATGCCTTTAGCGCGCTCGACCAAGGCGATTTTCTGCGCCTCTTGACCGTCCAGCTGGAACAGCAAGATCCGCTGGAGCCGGTCGATAACAAAGACATGCTGGCACAGCTTGCGCAGTTTTCAGCACTCGCCGGGACAAGCACCAGCAACGCCACGCTCGATGACATCTCAGCCAAGCTCGACGCGCTGATCTCGCTGCAGTCTGGCGAATAGCTGCCCCGGAGCCTCACCCCAATTTTCACTCAATCAACCGCCAAAAGGAACGCCTTATGTCAGCCTATTCAATCTCTCTAAACGGTCTCAAGAATGCCGAAACTGACCTGCGGGTTATCTCGCATAACATCGCCAATGCTGAAACCGTTGGATTTAAGAAATCGACCAGCCAATTTGCCGATATCGTCGCCAATGGTTCGGCCGGAAATCCGCGTCTGGCGCGCGGGATTGGCTCAACTGTAGCCTCGATCAATCAGAACTTTTCATTGGGTTCGATTGAGCAAACCGGCCGCAGCCTCGATTTGGCGATTGATGGGGATGGCTTTTTTGCCACGACCAATCCGGAAAATGGCGAGGTGTTTTTCACCCGCAATGGCAATCTGCAAGTCGATGGCGACGGTTTTGTAACAGACTTCTTCCAGCAGCGCCTGCAAGCCTTCCCAACGGATGCAGCTGGCACTGTGACCAGCGCAACACCGGGCGATGCGCAATTGCCGCTGACCAATGCCGCCGGGTCCGAATTGTCGAATGTAACCGTCGATAGCGCAGGGATTATCTTTGCCTCCTATGACGATGGCACAAGCGATGCGATCGGACGGGTTGCGATTGCCAATTTCACCTCGCCGGACGGTCTCAAAGCCATCGGTCAGACAAAATGGGAAGCGACCGGACAATCCGGCACGCCCAATTATGAAAATCCGGGCATTGGCCGGGCTGGCAATATTCTGTCTGGCGCAATCGAGGGGTCGAATGTCGATCTGGCAGAAGAGATGGTCGGTCTGATTACCGCCCAGCGGTATTTCCAAGCCAATGCCCGCGCCATCGATACCGCGACGCAGATCTCTCAAACGGTCATCAACCTGCAGCGGTAAGCTTTATGGACAGGCTGATCTATAGCGCATTGAGCGGCATGAACGCTGCCATGAACCAACAAAGGGTGACGGCGAACAACCTCGCCAATGCCTCAACCACAGGCTTCAAGGCGGAAGAATTCGCTGTCACCCCCGTCACCGTAAAAGGTGCCTCATGGGAAGCGCGGGCCATGGCCGGCGGCTCTGTGCGGGGCGCGGATTTGTCGAGCGGCACTCAGGTTCAAACCGGGCGCAAACTGGATATTGCCATCAGCGGAAGCGCGATGATGGCTGTCCAAGCCGCCGACGGAGCCGAAGTCTACACCCGCCGGGGCGATCTCTCGATTGCGCCAAGCGGGGTCCTGCAAAATGGTGACGGATTGCCGGTTATGGGCGAGGCTGGTCCGATCACAGTCCCGCTCGGGGCCGGATTGACAATTGGCGAGGATGGCACGCTGTTTACCAGCGATCCCGCCGCGCCCAATGCGCCGCTCGCCGAGATTGGCCGGATCAAACTCGCCAGTACCGAGGGCAGCCAGCTGTTCAAGGATCTCGATGGACAGCTGCGCGTCCCGGGCGGCGGGGCATTGCCCGCTGATCCCACCGCCAGACTGGAAACCGGTTCGCTGGAGACATCCAATGTCAACACGGCATCAACCCTGGTTGATATGATCGAGGCCCAGCGCGCCTTTGAACAGCGCGCCAAGATCATCGCCACCGCCAATCAGATCGATCAATCAGGCGCGCGGCTGATGTCGCTGCGCGGCTAACCCTAAACCATTCACGCGAAAGGATTTTACTATGCCAGCATCAGCTTTGCACGTCGCCCGCACCGGGCTTGAGGCACAAGACACGCGGATGCGCGTGATCGCAAACAACCTCGCCAATATCGGCACCACCGGTTTCAAGCGTGATCGGGCCGATTTCCAGACTTTGGCCTATCAGGATGTGCGCGTCGCTGGACAGCGCGCCGGCGGCGAGGCGGCTTATGCCATTGGCCTTAACCTCGGCAATGGGGTCAGCGTCCAAGGCACCACCCGGATTAACGCGCAAGGCACGCTGAACAATTCGGCCAATGCGCTTGATCTGGCGCTGGATGGCGAGGGCCTGTTCGAAGTCGAATTGCCGGGCGGGCAATTGGCTTACACCCGCGCGGGCAATTTCACGCTCAGCGCCGAAGGACAATTGGTCACCGCGCAGGGCTATGCCGTGCAGCCCGCGATCCAAGTGCCGCAAGGCGCTGAGACGATTGCGGTTGGGCCAGATGGCACCGTGACGGCCATGCTTGCCGGAGATGCGGCACCAGCCGAGCTTGGCCAGCTAACCGTGGCCAGCTTTGTCAATCCGGCTGGCTTGCAGGCCATTGGCGATAACTTCCTGCTGGAAACCGCGGCCAGCGGCGCAGCCGAAATTGGCGTGCCGGGTCTGGGGGGACGCGGGCAAATCCGCCAAGGCATGCTCGAGGCTTCCAATGTCAATGTGGTCGAGGAGCTGGTCGAGATGATCGAGGCTCAAAGGTCGTACGAGATCAATTCCAAAATGATCAGCTCGGTCGACGAGATGCTGCGCAACGTCAATCAGACGCTGTGATGAGGGCACTTCCTATGGTCTCTCGCTTCAAACCTTTAAGCCGTCCGAGCTATCAGCACAAAGGCTCCGCAAACCCCCTGCGGATGAAAGGATTTATGGTCACCGCTGCAGCTACGCTCCTGGGAGCTTGCGGCATGGGCGGAGGAGGGCCTGCACCAGGTTTTTCTCCGCCCGCTTTGCCCCCGCTTGGCACGAGCGATAGCGGCAAGGCTCAGCCCGCAGACGGGGCCATTTTTCGCGCCTCGCACGGCTATGCCGGGCTGCATCAGGGCATGCGCGCGCGCATGGCCGGTGATCTGGTCACCATCCTCCTCACAGAGAATGTCAGCTCGGTTAAATCGGTCAGCGGACAAACCAACCGGTCAGGCACTGCCTCAATCACGCCGCCAAGCGCGGGCCTGCTCAAATTTTTGAACCCCAATGCCCTTAATGCCAGCGCCGCAGGGTCGTTCAATGGCACAGGCAACGCTGCCCAACAAAGCACGCTGAACGGTACGATTACGGTGACCATAGCCGAGGTTCGCCCCAACGGCACCGCGCTGGTTTTAGGAGAAAAGCACATGGCCTTAAGCCAAGGCGATGAATGGGTGCAATTTGCGGGAACCATCCGCTTGGCTGACATCACGGTCGATAATCAACTGGCCTCCAGCCAAGTCGCCTCTGCCCGGATTATCTATTCCGGCCAGGGGGCCATGCAAACCGCGTCGCGGCCCGGCTGGCTGTCGCGCTTTTTCGGGAAAATCTCGCCCTTTTAGGCAGGAAAACCATGATACAGATTTGGATCAAATTTATACTGTCCTTAATCGCGCTGACGGCCGCTCAGGCCCTCCATGCAGAGCGGATCCGTGACATTGGCGATTTTCAGGGCCTGCGCAGCAATCAGCTAACCGGATATGGGATTGTCGTCGGGCTGGATGGCACTGGCGATGACAGTCTTGAATATCTCACGCAGGGCTTTCGCGGCGTCTCGGGCCGGCTCGGCATGCAATTGCCCGCCGGGGTAGTGCCCAATCTGAAAAATGCAGCGGCGGTCATTATTACCGCAGATTTGCCCGCTTTTGCCAAGCCGGGCCAACGCATTGATATCACTGTCTCGACCATTGGCCGGGCCAGCTCTTTGCGCGGCGGCGCGCTGATCATGGCCCCGCTGATGGGCGCTGATGGACAGATTTACGCCATGGCACAAGGCAATGTCGCGGTCGGGGGATTGGGCGTGTCAGGGGCGGATGGATCGCAATTGACCGTCAATGTCCCAACCGTTGGCCGCATTCCCGAAGGCGCGAGCGTGGAACGCGCGGTTGCCACAGGCCTCAGCAAATCAGGACAAGTGTTTTTCAACCTTCACAGCGCAGATTTCCTCACCGCCTCACGCGTGCGTGATGCGATTAACACGCGTTTTCCAAACACGGCGACAGTGATCGATGGCGTCACTCTCGCGCTTGATATGCCCGCAGGCAGCGATGCGCGTTCTGAGCGGCTGGCGGCGATTGAAATGCTTGATGTAACCCCTGCCCCAGAAGCGGCCAAAGTGATCGTCAATTCGCGCACCGGTACGATTGTGATCAATTCCGCTGTCCGCCTTTATCCCGCCGCGATCAGCCATGGTAAATTGACGATCCGCATCGAAGAAGCCCCGCGGGTGGTGCAGCCTGCCCCCTTGTCAGACGGGGTCACCGCGGTTGAACCGGCGAGCGAGATTACGATCGAAGAGGAGGCGAGCAACGTCATCGCCATGCCCGGCGCGGCAAACCTGTCGGAAATTGTCGATGCGCTGAACGTGCTGGGGGTCGGCGCCGCCGATCTGGTGGTGATCCTTGAGGCTTTGAAACAAGCCGGCGCGCTTAAGGCCGAAATGGTGATCCTATGACCGAGATTGGCACGCCCTTAGCCCCCAGCAATCCCAGTATCGCGAAAAGCAGTCTCGCCGCACCAGCCGCGAGCGATGAAAAGGCGGCGGAGGTGCGCGCTGCGGCCGAGCAGTTCGAGGCGATTTTTGTGCGCCGTTTGCTGGCCACTGCCCGGTCCTCGCCATGGGCCGAACAAGGCCCTTTTACGGGTCCCGGTCTCAAGCAGTTTGAAACCATGTTGGATGAGAATATTGCTGACCTTACCGCTCAAAATGGCGGCTTTGGTCTGGCCGATCAGATCGAGCGTCAATTGAGCGCGCTCCTCAAACAACAAGGAGCATAAGCCATGGCATCCAGCCTCATCAATATTGGTCGCAGCGGGGCCCTTGCCGCGCGCAGCGCGCTTGAGCTGACCGGCCAGAACATCGCCAATGCCAACAATCCCGATTACGCGCGGCGCAGTCTGGTGGTGAGCGATATGACCGCAACCGGCAATATGGCTTATTATTCCGACAGCACTCTGAGCGGGGTCAGGGTCGAGGCGGTGCGGCGCAGCGATGCGGTCTATTTGCAAAATCAAGCCCGCCGCACGGGCGGCGATGCCGAGCGCGCCGGAGCCGAACTTAGCGGTCTGCTAGCAGCCGAAAGCGCGATCGACACCGCCGAAGTCTACCCCGCGATAACCGAATTCGAGGCAGGGCTGGCGGCGCTCCAGGCCGATCCGCAAAGCCCTGCGCTAAGAGCTGCGGTGCTTGAAAACGGGCGCACATTGGCTGCCAGCTTGCAACAAGCAGATAATGCCTTGAACGAAGCAGGTTCGCTGACCCGGTTTCAGGCAAGCGCCGGGGTGGACACGGTCAATACAGCTGCAACCGAACTTGCCCGCCTTAATCAGGCGATTGTGCGCACTCAGCCCGGCACCTCCGCGCGCGCAACATTGCTGGACCAGCGCGATGCGCAATTGGCCAGCATCAGCGAGCAAGCCGGGATCGTTGCTGAATATCAAGCCAATGATACGGTCAATGTGAGGCTTGGCGATGGCAGCGGTGCCTTTCTGGTTGCAGGCGATACGGCCAGCGCCCTTGCCCTCACCGAAAACCCCGATGGCACGATTGATTTCACGCTTGCCGGCGCAGCGGCCAACCCCGGCACAGGCGCCTTGACGGGGCATGCTCAGGCGCTTGTGGCGCAGCGTGATAGCGGCACCGAAATCGACAATCTGGCCGGGCTTATCATCACCGAGGTGAACAATGCACAGGCCAGCGGCGCTGATAGCACTGGCGCGTCCGGCCAGCCCTTTTTCGCAGGTTCTGATGCCAGCACCATAGCGGTGGTGCTGTCGGCGGGCAGCGGGATCGCTGCGGCGGCCGCCGGTTCGCCAGCAAACAGCCGCGACACCGCCAATCTCAGCGCGCTGCGCACCGCCTTAGCCAGCGACGGCGGCCCGGCGAGCGAGGCGGACCGGATCCTGTATGAACTGGGATCGTCCATCAATGGGCGGACCATCACCAGCGACGCCTTAACCGCCATTGCCGAAAGCGCAGCGGCCGCCCTGTCGCGCGAAACAGCCGTGGATCTCGATCAGGAGGCGGCCAATCTGGTGCGCTACCAACAAGCCTTCCAAGCCTCGGGCCGCGTGATCGAGGTCGCGCGCAACATCTTTGACACCATTTTGGCAATCCGGTGACCCATGCTTGATAGCGTCAATTCCACATCCGGCTTTTATCAGCGCGCCTTGGCGCAAATGACTTCGCTCAGAAGCGAGGCTGAAAAAGCGCAATTGCAAATCGCAACGGGAGAGCGCTTGCAGCGCCCCTCCGATGATCCGGTTGCATCCGCTAGGCTGCGCGCGCTCGATCGGGCGGAGCGCTTGGCCGATGTCAATGCCAGCAATGCAGGCCGCGCGCGCGAAGAGCTCGGCGCGTCAGACAATCGCTTGAGTGAGATCAGCAATAATCTTTTGCGTGTGCGCGAATTGGCGGTTCAGGCCGCGAGCGGCACAGTTTCCGAAAGCGGACGCGAGGCAATCGCCGCCGAAATTGCCAGCCTGCGCGGCAATATCCTGAGCAGTGCCAACGCCGTGTCCAACAATGGGCGCAGCCTGTTTGGCGGAGATGGCCCTGCGCCTGCCTATGCTATCGATCCCGGCGGGGCAGCAAGCTATGCTGGCACTGCTGCCACCAGCGGTCTGGAAATTGCCGAAGGGGTTTCGGTTGAACGCGGCGTAACCGGCCCGCAAGTTTTCGAATTTGCCGACAATGGCTCTGTGACCGACGTGTTCGCGTTCCTGAGCGATCTTGAAATCGGTATCCGCTCTGCCGGGGCTCCGGGTCCGGCCGAGTTTGCCCGCGCCAGCCTTGATGGCCTCGATGCCGCCATTGAAACGGTCACCCGCGGTCAAACTGTAATCGGGGTGAGGCTCGCCTGGATTGACAGCATTGAACAAGCAGAAACATTTCGCAGCGAGGCCCGCGCGCAGGAGGGCGCTGATGTCGGGGGCGTCGATATAGCGGCGGCGATCACGCAAATGCAGCAGGTTCTGACCGCGCTGGAGGCCAGCCAAGCCAGCTTTACCCGCCTGTCCTCGATTTCTCTGTTCGACAATATCTAACCCGCGCTCCGGCGGCGGTGTCG
>CAZDHB010000039.1:13617-26589 GCA_964505255.1 uncultured Porphyrobacter sp. | reverse complement strand
AGCGCAGTCAAGGCAATCGCGGTATTGAGATCATCGGACAATGCAGCGCCGAACTTCTCCAACAGGGGCGCAAATTTGGGGTGATCCGTGCTTGCGCCAGCTGGGGCATCGGCGATCCGTTCCACCAGCATCACCATCCGCTTCAGCCGGGTCAGCGCCGCCTCAAGCCCTTCCCAGCTAAACTCCAGCTCGGATCGATAATGGGCCTGCAAGCACAGCATCCGGTAAGCGAGCGGGTGGAAGCCGCGATCCACCAGAGTTTGCAGCACCAGAAACTCGCCCGAAGACTTCGACATTTTACCGCGTCTGTCGATCAGGAAATTGTTGTGCATCCAGATGTTTGCGGCGCTCTCTGAAGAGCAATTGTGGGCCTGGTTCTGAGCGATTTCATTGGGATGGTGGATCTCGCGGTGGTCGATCCCGCCGGTGTGAATATCAAAGGGATGGCCGAGCAATTCCGCGCTCATCACAGAGCACTCCAAATGCCAGCCCGGCGCACCCTTGCCCCACGGGCTGTCCCACTCCATCTGGCGATCCTCACCCTCGGGCGTCTTGCGCCAAATGGCAAAGTCTTGAGGGTTGCGCTTGCCATCGACCGCCTCGATCCGAGCCTCACCCTCTTCCGTCACAGCCCGCGCCAACCGGCCATATTCGGGCACGGTTGAGACATCGAAATAGAGCCCGCTATCGAGTTCATAGCAATGCTTGTCCGCCATCTGCTCGCCCCATTCGATCATGCTTTTCACATAATCGGTGGCGCGGGGGTGAGCAGGTTTGCGAATATTGAGGCGGGCAAGATCGGCCTCGAAAACTTGCTGATAATAACGCGCAATATCCCACGCCGATTTGCCCTCGCGCGCGGCGGCTTTTTCCATCTTGTCATCGCCGGCATCGGCATCGCTGGTGAGATGGCCCACATCGGTGATGTTGATGACATGGGTGAGGTCATACCCCTTCCACGACAAAGTCCGGCCCAAAGTATCGGCAAAGATATAGGCGCGCATATTGCCGATATGCTGGTAATTATAGACCGTCGGGCCGCAGCTATAGACCCGCGCCTCTCCGGCATGGATCGGCGCGAAAGGCTCCAAGGAACGCGTCAGGGAATTGAACAGCATCAACGGCTGGTTTGCGGCGTTTTCGGTCATGCAAAGCGCCTTGCCCCGCGCATGCCGCGAAGGTCAAGCCTGCTGATGCGGCTGCTTGGCAATCCCGCGGCTCGCTAATCCTTGCGCCGGTTAATCCGGCACCCAGAGATCCTCGTTGCCTGCGCCTGTGACCGGATCATCAATCAAGGGTTCCTCGCCTGCTTCGGCAAGCCGCCTGAGATCAATCAAAGGCGCCTCCGGTCCGCCGAGGACAATTGTCTCCTCTTCCTCATCATCACGCACCTCTTCCTCAATCACATCGCGGATTGGGGCCGGACCAGAAGCATCAACTTGGGGATCAGGATTGATAACAACCGGGCCGGAACCCCCGCCCGTTGCTGGAGGCGTTGGTGGAGGCGGCGGCGGAGGAGGAGGAGGAGGAGGCGGTGGCGGTGGCGGAGAAACTTGCGCGCCGCAGCTTTGCGGATCGGCGATCAAGCAGCCATTGATTGTTGAACCTGCTGCTGCGGCAGAGTTGATATTGGTCGCCAGCAAAGCATCCACGCCTGTGGCCCCTGCGACCGTTCCATTTATCACAATCGGTTGAGGATTGGCGCCGCCGGTCGAGATGTTGAGCGTGTTCACAGTAAAGCCGCGCCGCTCATCAAAATCGGTGCCCGCGCCAGTATTTTGAATAAACACATCACTCGCAGTGGTAATAATGGTCAAAGTGTCCGCCTGAATCACACCATCCGGGCGCAATACACCGTCATTATTGGCCAATCTCTCGTCGATTTCCGCAAGGCTTGCCGCGGCATCGATTGCATCGAAGGCATCGGCGGTGGCGGCCGCGAAATTCTCCGCATTGATCGCAACGCTGCCGGCAATTTGGCCCGGACTATCCCCGCGCACGATGATCCCGCCAGCGGCCAGATCGATATCAACATTATTCGTCGCATTGACCGTGACCGAGCCGTCGCTGCCCGCCGAGGAGACTTCCAAGAGGCCTTCGAAGAACACATCCCCTGCGATTGCCCCGGATGACGAGATGCCAACATTGAGTTCTTCGAAGCCAGCGTCAATGTTTAGGTCACGGACCGTTGTAAACGTGGAATCCCCCAATAGGCCGATATCCAAATCGCCAATGACGGAAATGCGGTTGAACTCGGCCTGATCGAGCGTGAACTCCCCGGCCACATCGCCGGCCCCGCCCAAAGTCGCGGCTTCAAAGCCAGTGATCGATATAGCGTTCGTGCGAGCGGTATCACCAATCGCACCAAAAGTCGTATTAAGCTCGATATCGCCTGCAAGAATATCAATCGCCGTCCCCACGACAGTGGCATTGATATCGAGCACGCCCGTCGTCTCAAGCGCGACATTGCCCGCCGCATCAACCGCAGAATTGGTCGTGAGCGACGTTTGGCCGATCAGGGTAATATTGCCTCCGGTCGACAAGGCCTGCTGAGTGGTTTGCACGCCGGGCGGAGGCGAGAACGCAGCCGGATCATTGGTGAACACCTCATTCACCGAAAGCCCGCCAGCGGTTTCGATATAGATATCGCCCGTAGCTGAGGCTCCGCGAATATTGAGATCCCCGTCAGCCAATACGAAAATTTCGCCATCTGCTGCGTCCAATGTGGCCGCAAATCCGGTATCCGATGTGATCGAAATGTCATTCGCATCAGCAATCATAATGGAGCCGATATCGGCCCGATCCGTGATCGTGAATGTGCCGGCTGCGAATATTTCTGGCGAGGGCGCCGTCAGCGAACCAATCAGGACATCGCCATTGAGCGAGTCGATCTCAAGCACGTCACCGAACATATTGTTGTCAACAACACTGCCCAGAGTAACGCCCTCGTCCCCGATAAGGAGGCCCAATCCCGTGCTGCCGATTGTCACAGCCCCCACATCAAGCAAGCCATCTGCATTGAGCGAGACGACGTTTTCGCCGTTCACAGAATTGCCGGTGATGTTGTTCAGCGCAAAGACAGCGACACTGCCGGTGACCGCTTCCAATGAGGTAAAGGTCACATTATCGGTGAGGACCTGATTGGCTGTTTGATTCACATTATCGATATTGATCGAATCTTGCGCGATCACAGCGCCTGTTACCGTCACATCACCGCCGAGCGTATCGATGTTAAGGCTTTGGCCTATGTTCGAGGCGCCTAGCGCAATGCCATTGCCCAGCAGATTAAGGTCGTCATCGGTTTGCGCGCCGCCAACAGTGACCAGTCCGGTCGCCTCAACGCTCGATTCTGCGGCAACCGTCAATATTCCAAACCGTGCATCGCCAGCGGAAGCGGTCGCGGTCAATTGCGCGCCTGTGACATCTGCCAAATCGATGACCTGAGCCTCGATAAGAATATCGCCGCCCGCATCGATATCGCCGCGTTCATTGTTGAAACCAACGGTTCCGTTCAGCGCAGACAAGGTCAGCATGTCTGCCACGGTGATGCTGTCGAAGAAAATATTGGTATCACTGACAAGATCGATCGACTGCGAGGTGGCATCGCCAATGCGAATATCTGCGCCTTGCACGCTGATGACATTTCCGGCGTCGAGATCATCGGTAAAAATGCCGCCCAATGATTCTACACCGATGTCTGAGCCGGCCGATATGCCCCCGCCAAAGACACCGCCAAGCCCGTCAACTAAGACGCTATTGCCTGCAAAAATGCTGCCGTAATCGACTTGTGCAGCCGAGATATCGACATTGTTTCCGGCCCCGATAGTGGAATCGAAATTCCCGACAAACTCACCCTGAGCGGAAATACTGACCGATCCTTGTGCATCAATCGTAGTTGTACCCAAAGAGTTATTGTGAATGAGATCCACGCTCGAACCACTGTCGAGCGTAAAGTTACCGCCCACGGTCAATTGTCCGCTGCCCTCAAACTGGAGAAGGCCGCCACCCGTGATGGCTATATCGGCATTATTGGTGACATTTATCGGCGCACCGGCGCTGATCAGGGACAGCGAAGGAGCAAGCCCCACCTCATCGCCGCTAACGTCAATGTCCAGACTGTCAAAGCTCACCAAAGAGTTTGGGTTCTGCGACAAATTGCTAATGACGGCGCTGCCGGTTTGAACGGTTCCGCCCGGGAAAATGTCGAAGGGGTTTTCATCTGCAGAGATCGATACCGCGCCCAAATCAATGATGCTGGGGCGCGCGGCGTTATCCTGAGCTATGAGCGAAACAATCCCGCCCACATTCAGCCCATCCGAGCCGCTGACCTCGCCATTGCCGCCGCGACCGCCATCACCAGAGGACGAGAACACAGCGGCGCCGCCCAATATGCTGCCGCCATCCGCAGTGAAGGCCAAGGTGCCGCCAAGTCCATCACCGCCATTGCCGCCATTGCCGCCGGGATCTGCTCCGGCGCCGGGCGGATTGCCGCCGTTACCGCCGCTTCCGCCGAGGCCGGTGAGCAAGAATTCGGGCACAAAGAACTGATCATCAACAATGAACTCGGCCCCGTCACGCGCAACCAGAGAAATTGTGCCCGCCTGCCCTGTTCCGCCATCGCCGCCGATCCCAGCAGCGAGGCCAACCAAGCCATCACCGCCATTGCCCCCATCGCCGCCGCGTCCGAACGCGCTGGGCGAAAGTGAACCAAGCACAAAGCTCGCGCCGTCTCCGCCAACAATGATTTCAGCAATACCGGCCGTCCCATCACCCGCTGCACCGCCTGCACCGGCGGCCAAGCTGGCACCGCCCGATGCATCGCCGCCATTGCCGCCGTCGCCGCCGGTACCGATCGCGCTAAAGGTCGTGTCGAATAAGAACCCAAAAACCTCTTGATCAGCCGTGATCGAGAAACGTGCGACGCCGCCTGTGCCGTCGCCGCCAACGCCGCCAGCCAGCCCGGCGAAGGAATTGCGACCATCACCGCCGCGGCCATCTGCACTGACAAACAACAAGCCAACATTGGTAAATTGATCGAGCAGGATTTCAGCACGGCCGCCAATCCCATCGCCGCCAATCGAACCGCCAGCGCCAATCCCTACAGCGCCGAAATTAAAGCTCGACGTGTTTATCGAACCACCGCTGCCTTTGGTGAGAACCGCAGTGCCGCCTGTACCCACGCCGCCCAGTTCGCTATCATTGGCGAGGAAACCGCCCTCGCCCGATGCGTTGACATCGATATCATTGACCGACACCTCGGCATCGCCAAGATTGATAAGAGCGCTACCGCCTTGGCCATCAAAGGTTTCACCGGGCGCGCTTTCGAAGAAGCCGCTGGTCGCCTCCGCCGAGACGTCCACATCGATGAAACCGGCATCGATTATCCCCTCAGCAATATTGACCGTCACGTTTCCGCCCGTGGAATCCGAGCCCACGTCGGGCGCGCTGACGGCTGGTCCGGCAGAGGCGTCGAGGATGATCCCGCCCCCGGCGGTCAGCGAGCTATCTGCGCCGGTCATGGTCACAGAAATGTCGCCGCCGATCGCCTCATCTGTCAGCAGCAGCACATCAGGCTGGAGGGTACCGGGCGTTTCGCTGACGTCGAAGATCACATCTCCGCCGACCGAGATCAAACCGCCATCGGTGATTGACACCGCGATTGAGCCCGCTTCGCCAAAGCCCGTTTGCGGCTCTTCAACATTGTAATTGACCGCGAAATCACCGACCACCGAGACTTGGCCATCCGCCACCGCATTGACCGGGTCACCAACGATATCAAGCGTGAAGCTGCCGCCGGTTGGCGTGAGCTGTTCGGCAAAGAAATCTCCGGCGACATCAATCGCGCCGCCAGCCGCGACATCAATATCAGTCGCATTCGAAATAAGCGCCAAATCATAACCGCCGCGCACGTCGGCACCTGATTGGATCTGCTCGCCCGCTTGAAGATCGACCGTGATCGCCTCTGCTTCGAAAAAGGCATCCGAGGTCAGGTTCAAATTGCCCAAGGTGACATTGCCAACCGGCGTTCCTCCGGCATTCAGACGGATCAGCCCGTTTTCGTCCTGTGACGCCGCCGTTGCCGCCTGATAACCGAGCGAACCGCTGATCAGGACTTCCAAATTTGCACCGGGCGCAAAGAAATCGATAATGTGCGGATCGGGGGTCGTGACAAGGTTGGTTAGGCCAATCACTTGCAAGGAACGCGGCCCGGTCGTTGTTCCGGTATGGGTGATGGAATTGCCCGCATCCGCTTCACCGCCGGCGGCTGTGAAGAAATTGATCAGACCATCGGAATCGATGCCGACCGTGCCCGCCTCAGCCGACATATACAACACGCTGCCATTGACATCGACCAAGCCTGCCTGCGTGATCGTTGGTGCAAAAATAACCGCCGCGCTGCCCTCTGCCGTCAGGTTAATCGATGCCCCTTGCGCAATCGTCACAGCGCTAAATGGATCAGTCACACCAAGGAAATCGACCGATTGGCCGCCAAAACCGGCGCCCGCGCCTGCGGCCTGAATATCGCTGGTCGTCAGGATCAGCCGGCCAACATTGAACGATGCGCCATTGCCCACCAGAATGCCGCCGGGACTGTAAAACCAGATATTGCCACCCGGATCGCCGACACTGCCGCCAAAATTGACAAAGCCGTTGACCGTGCCGCCGAATGCTATCCCGCGCGAATTGCCGCCAGCGTTAACCGTTGGAATAATGCGATTGAGAACCGTGAAATCAGCCAATGGGCTGGTGAAATCAAGCGTCGTCCCCTCGGGCAGGAAATTGACGAAATCCGTTGTCGTGTCGAGCGATGCAGAATCAATCGGGGTCCAATTAATGATCGCTGCCGCGCTGCCAACATCTACATTGTCAAAATCGCCGCCATGAGTGATGACTGCGCTGCCGGAGCTAACGACACCTTCGGCCTGAACCGCGCGGGTGGGATCAAACCTTGGGCCAACCGCTTGCGCATGCGCCGCATCCTCGGCTGCAAAGTTCAATGCCAGCGCCATGGCGAGGGTCGATCCGGCCGCGAGCCAGTTTTTACCTGCCCGGCGCACCAACGCTCTTCCCCGCTCGTTCGCAGCGACCTGTGTCATGGTGATTTCCCTCATATGCTTGGCATGCTTTGGCGCATTTTTACGCGCAGATTTAATTGCAAAAGCCATCCCTCAACGCCCCAATTTCACAACGAGATTGACCAGCAGCCGCGCATCGCCTCGCGAGGTCTGGAAGGGCAGCCGTTCAAGTGGAACCGCACCAATAACCTCTAAATAAGCGCGCCTTGCAATGCTCGCCCGCAGCCCTGCGCCAACCGACGTCAGGGTCACGGGATCGCCGTTCACATTCTTGGTGTAAGCGGCGAACATGTCGAAGAAGACGAAGGGCTGCCATCCAATCGCCTCTGGATCATTGGGATAAAGCGAACCGTAAGCCACCTCCAGTTGCGACCCCAGCCCGCTGTCCCCGATCACCGCGCCCGGATCATAGCCGCGTCCGGCGGTGTAATTGCCGCCTGAAAACTGCTCGTATGAAAGCAGCGGATCAGGGGAAAACTGGAACCGCGGTTTGGCGGTCAAGGTCCACAGCGGATGCGGCCGGTAATCGGCCCGCGCCTCGCCTCGGATGACCAGTCCGGTCGGGTCACCGTCAAGCCTCGCAATGGGAACGACGCCCGCCCCCAGACAATTCACAAACCCCGCACCGCAGCTCTCGCTGGCACCCAGAATTCCAAGCCCCTTGCGAAGTTCGAGGCTCGCTCTTGTCGCAAACCTTGGTTCAGCCAAAGAATAGCCTTGCAAACCGGCCACGGTCGCGCGGTCAATCGAACTTGTCGAGAGACGCAAATAGACTGTCCTGAGCTGATCTTTCGAGAGCGGCAGACCGCTGAACTCAAGGTCCTGATCAATCCACTCAAACCCGCCCGAAACAGCAATGGTTTCAGCCTGAGTGCGGACAATCGGATAGGATGCATAAAGGCTGGCCACAAAAGTGCGCGCCTCGAATACGTCGGCACCGGGCACATCGGGCTGTGTCCAAGCGTGCACGCCGCTTAACCCGAGCCGCAAACCATCCGAGCCGAGGCCAAATTCGTGACGCCCTTGCAGCACGATCTGCTCTTTCGGCTCAGCGGCCGAATAGAGCGTGACTTCGGTCATATCGCCAAGGCCGGTTAGCCCATTGACTTGGCCTCTGATCGAACCGCCAAACCTGCCGACGGCACGGCTGCTCCAGTTTAGCGCGCTGACATCGCCCGCAAACTGCGTGAAGGCGACATCCAAAATGCCGATCAGATCCCCATTTTGAGCGGTCGGACCATCATCACGGGTCAAAGACAAACGCACATCCAGCCCAGGAATATCACGCGCCAGCAGCAAGGTGCGCTCCGCATCATTGCGGTTGAAACGCGGGCTCGAAAGCAAGCGATCAAAGAGCCGCTCGAGCATTTCTGCAGAAGCGCCCGGTTCACCCCGGATAACCAGCCCCGACAGCCGCGCGATCACCAAATCGAAGATTACCACGCCGCCTTCAATCGTTTGGGTCGGCACCTGCACGCTCGCGACATAGCCCGCCTCGCGCAATATCCGTGTGGCGCGGTCCCGGATTTCGCAAACTTTGGCGACCGAAATGGTTTGACCGGCTAATCCGCTCCAACTCTCGGCAAGCAAAGCGTTTATCTCAGCATCAGCGCCGCCGAACTCTGCTTTGCTCAAGGTAAAGCGGATCTCCGAAAATTCAGCGCTGGCCAGCGGACACGATGCCTTCTGCAGATCGCTATCGAGCGTAATCGCAGGATTGGTAACAACGTCCTCAGAGCCGGGGAGTTCGCGCTGAACCTCCTCACGCGTTGGAGGCAACACGCCTTGTGCCATGGCCGCGTTTTGAGCAGCCAGCATGCTGGCAAGGGCAAACCCGCTCAGCCCGGCAAGGCGGGTTTTGCAGCCGGATTGGTTTCTGGCGGAATATTTGCGAGCTGAGCTCATCATCGTTCCTCTCATCCCTGCCGAATTATCGCACAGCACTGTTGATTGAACCGGTCTGGACCGGCGCATCATCATTGGCCGTTTCAGCACTGGCTGCTTGAGGGGATTGGCCGGGCGACAAAAGCGCGCGCGAGCCATCGCCAATCAGAGCAAAACCTGCCCAGTAATAGGGATGGGATGTCGCCGGATCGTCCATCAGCATACGCTGCGAGGCTTTGAGCGCATCGCCCAAAGCCGCCGTTTGACCGGCGCGGAACATGCCGCTCATCAGCCTCTCGGTCGCATCAAAATCATCGGGTGCAGGCCAGTGACTGGCCAGAACCGTTCGCCCCCCTGCCCCGACAAAGGCGCGCACCAAACCATCAAGCGCCGTGCCCCCACCTGTGGTTAGACCAGCCGCGCGGGTAGCCTCGATTGTGGCCCCGGCGGCGGTGTCACATGCTGAAAGGATGACGACATCGGCGTCCAGATTGAGGTCGAAAATCTCGTCAAAGCTCAGCAAGCCATCCGAACTCTCGGTGCCAAATGAGGTCAGCAATGCCGGCTGGGCCGCGCATTCGGGCCGGGGCGGCGTAACCAGCCCGTGCGTTGCGAAATGCAGAATGCGAAACTGGTTGAGGTCCTGCCGGCCAGTAATGCCTGTGTCGGTAAAATCTGCCCCGGTTTGGACTTGCGAGCGGCCCGCACCGATAATGCCGCGTGCGACGCGCAATTCACGGTCGTCAATCGGCCTGTTCCAATTGCCGACATTCCAACCGCATTCCTCGCTGCCATTTGGTACTACGCCGCGATAACCGCTCGCCTCAACTTCGCCCAAAGGCACATTTTCGCCCAAGCCGAGATATTCATTTTCGGCCTTGGAAGACGGCGATTTGCGCGCATCAATAAAGCCTTGGGCAGAGACCGCCGTGCTGATCCGGCGATCACGGCCCAGCCATGCGACATTGGTGAAATCATATTCATCGGCGCCGGCCTGCTGCTGATAAGCGGCCAAAGAAGCGTCATCCATCACCAATAAGTCAATCGGCAGCCGCAGCATGGCCCCATCCGGTTCAAAGATAAGGTGTTTGACCGAGGCAAGTTCCCCGGCAACCGGCCCGAACAAAGCACCAAACAGCTCGCGCGCTATTTCTACATCGAACGGATAAGTGACCAATTGGCCATTTTCCTCCAGAGCGATCGAGGCGCGCAGCATATCGACATAGAAATCGAGATCTTCCTGATTGATCGGGACCTGCCAGACCTTGGCTGTGTCGCGGCTGGCAAAAACCATGAACAGGTCCGTGCCCGATTGCGCGAGCCGAGCATAAGCCTCGCCGTCATCCAGCAGTTTTTGAAAATCGCTCAGCCCAATCGCCCGGTTCGAGACCATCCGATATTGCGGGAAAGCCGCCAGTTCAGCCTGAGTGCGCAATTGCTGGCGTTCCAGACGCGCAATTTGATCGGTAAGCTCAGCGATGAGCACATTGCCCTCCGCGCTGGGCTCACCGCGTTGCAGACGCAGCAGCCGAATGCGCTGCTGCTCGATCTCGCGCGTGAGATCCGTTGATTGCCGGAACATGCGCGCCGCTTCGTCACTTCCCCCGCTTAGCTCGCGCGCAAGCACTGCCTGAGTTTCCGCGACACCGGGCCGAACGAGCAATTGGGCTGCCTCGAAAAACCGTGCCGGAGCCTTGGGATCGCGCCCGCTCGCCTCGGCCAGATAGCGGTAGTAAGGCGTCAATTGATTGGCAAAGCCGGTTGCGCCGGAGTTTTTCGCCAAAGACCGCTCAACCAAGGTATCATAGCGCTGGACCGCCTCAGCCTCGCGCCCATTGCGCAGCAAAAACGCTGCCAGCCGCGCCTCTGCCGCGCTGACCACGGTGCGTTCGGGATATTGTGTTTGCACCAGATCCAGTCCGGCACGAAGATTGTTTTCAGCGCTCTTTAAATCGCCCGCAATCTCGTCGAGCAAACCCAGATCGCCGCGAATTTGCGAACGCATACGGATGATCGTCGTCACCCGCCCATCGCGGACCGCCATTGCGCGCAGCTCGGCCGCATTCAGCGAGGCCCGCGCGGCGTCATATTCGCCCAGCAAACGCTGCGCCGTGCCGGTAATTTGCAGTGCCTGAGCATCGATAATTTCCGCGCGTTCCTGCAAGGTCAGCCGCCGATCACTCGCGACCGGGACCAATCCGCCGCGCGAGGCGCTGTTCAGGCGGTCAGAGAGCGGCTTGGTAATCGCAAAATCTACCGCAGGCTCGGCATTGCCGACCATTTGCATCGACAAGGGCACATTCAGCCGCTCCAGCGCCAAGCCGGGCCGTCCGCGATTAAGCAGATTGAGCGCTTCGAAATTGCGCTGCAGACGCTCGCCAACCAGCTTGCCCGAACTGAGCGGCCGCGCCCGGTCAAACAAGGCGCCTGCCTCGGCAAAATCACCGAGATTGGATTTTTGCAAAGCGCGGTTGAGATAGAACTCGCTTGGATCAATCGTGGCGTCGCCCTCGCGTTCGGCGCGGGCCTGCAAAGTCTCGAAATAGGCCGCCGCTTCCGCATATTCGCCGCCCAGATTGCGGCGATACCCTTCAATCAGGGCCTGTTCTGGCTGAAGGCTCTCCGCCTGCACCCGGGAAAAGGCGAGCGGATCGCTGACCGACGTGCTCGCCGCCGTGATCGTGCCTTGTGCCACCCGGCCCTGCATGACCGAGAGAAGCGCCAGCATCGCGGCATCTTCATAAGCGCTGTAGCCTTCCGCAATGAAAGCGAACTTGCCTTGACTGGCCGTCAATTGGGTCCAGCCAAGACTTGATCCGGCAATGGTGCAGAAACGCCGCACAATCCCATCTGACAAAGGCTGCGCATCCGCATTGCAAGTGACATTTTCTTCGCGAAACGGGGCAACACGCTCGGCCTGACTGCCGGTAAATTGGCGAAATGCGCGGACATGCGCAACCGGAAGAGCCGAGTCGCGGCACACCACGGCCCAGCCGCGATCATAAGCATTCTGGCGCGTCTCATCGCTCGAACTGCGGTCTTGAACCTGACATAAAATGCCCGCCGGATCGCCAATTGGAAAGCTGTCGCGGAGCATCACATCGCGTTCTTGCGCGCTGGCGCCAGACGCCAAAACGGCACCGCCCATGAACGCTAGACAATTGAGAATCCGAAAAAAATTTCCGAGTACGCGCACGGTCGCAATCTCCCCCATTAACCGCGCGGCAAAGATGCACGCGGCAAATACGTTAGTCTTGCGACCCGGCAGTTGCAGAAGATGCTCTTATCAGCATCTGCTACCGGTCATGTTGGCCTCCGATCTCAGTCGGATTAGGCTTACGAGCGGTTTATTGCACTCGCTCACAGGCTTTGCTTGTATGAAATCGACCGACTAGTCAAACCCCAGAAATTTGACCTGTTCATCGAGAGGCACGCGCTCTCGTTCAAAATTGTTGATCGGGGCGGCCTCATCACGGTAACCAATCGCCATCCCGCAAAAGACCATATAGCGGTCATCATCAAGGCTGAGAAACTCGCGGATCGACTTGTGGTAAAGCCCCATGAATTCCTGAAAGCAGCTGTCGAGACCTTCCTCGCGAAGCAGCAGGGCAATAGTTTGCAGCCACATGCCGGTGTCTGACCATTGCGCCTCTTTCATGAGCCGCGGGAAATAGCACAAAAGCAGCGCTGGTGCGTCAAAGCTGGTGGCGTTGCGCGCCATTGCCGCCATCCGCCCAGCCGCATCATCGCGCGCAATGCCCAGCGCACCGAACATGCCGGCTGAAACCTTATTGAGACGGTCCTTATAGACCTCCTCTTGCCCGGGGGCTGCCCAGTCATATTCACCTTCGCCCGGTCCGTCCTCCGCGATCTTGGCTTGAAAATCGGCCAGCGGCTGCCCGGCGAGGATAGTGGCTTCCCAAGGCTGGTAATTGCAGCCTGATGCGGCCCAGCGGGCGCTGTCCATAACGCGGCGGATCGTCTCCAGATCGACTTTCTGATCGGTGAAAGC
>CAZDHB010000039.1:0-13517 GCA_964505255.1 uncultured Porphyrobacter sp. | reverse complement strand
CTCATCCTCGAACAGGGCGGCGAGCTGCTCGATAATCGTGCCGCCCAGCTGCTCAACATCCATGATCGTCACGGATCGCTTATAATAGCGGGTGACATCATGGCCGATCCCGATCGCGGCCAATTGCACCGGTGACTGGTTTTCAATCCAATCAATAATCTTGCGCAAATGCCCCTCGAGATAGCCTGCGGTGTTAACCGACAAAGTGCTGTCATCAACCGGTGCACCGTCCGAAATAACCATCAGGATACGGCGATCCTCGGGCCGCGCGATCAGACGGTTATGCGCCCATAGCAAAGCCTCGCCATCGATGTTTTCTTTGAGCAAACCCTCGCGCATCATCAGGCCCAGATTGCGCCGCGCGCGTCGCCAAGGTTCATCCGCCTGCTTGTAAAGAATGTGGCGTAAATCATTGAGCCTGCCCGGATTTTGCGGCTTGCCATCAGCCAGCCACGCCTCCCGCGATTGGCCGCCTTTCCATGCCCTTGTGGTGAAGCCGAGAATCTCGGTCTTGACCCCGCACCGCTCCAGCGTGCGCGCCAGAATATCAGCGCTGATCGCCGCAATGGAAATGGGCCGCCCGCGCATCGACCCAGAATTGTCAATCAGCAGCGTGACGACCGTATCCTTGAAATCGGTCTCCCGCTCGATCTTGTAGCTGAGCGAATGGCCCGGGCTGATCACCACGCGTGACAAACGCGCCGCGTCCAACATGCCTTCTTCCTGATCGAAATCCCAGCTGCGGTTTTGCTGCGCCATCAGGCGTCTTTGCAAACGATTGGCCAGCCGCGTCACAATCCCCTGCAAGCCCGCAAGCTGGCTGTCGAGATAAGTCCTGAGGCGTTCGAGTTCCTCCAGATCGCAGAGGTCCTCGGCCTCCACCACCTCGTCGAATTTCTCGTTGTAAGCGGTGTAATCAAAATCCTCCGGCAAGTCCGTCCATGGCCGGTTGGGCCGGACGGGCATCATCCCATCCTCGCCCTCCTCGGATGGGTCGCCCTCGCCCATTTCCTGCTCGCCGTCGACTTCCTCGGCATCGCCATCCGCTTCGCCGTCTTGCATATCACCGGCCATTTCGGCGGCTTGCGGCTCGTCAGCGCCCTCCTGACTGTCTTCGCCCTCCTCTTCCTCGGGCGTATCACCGTCATCATCATCGCTGTCATCATCGCTGCCGTCGCGCGCGTCTTCAGGCTTAGTGAGATCAAGTTTGCGCAGCAGATCGAGCGTCAGATCCTGAAAAGCGCGCTGATCATCGATTTTCTCCACCAATGCGTCCATCGCATCAGCCGAATTATCCATGATCCAGTCGCGCAGCATGTCGACCGAGGGCGCCGCAGCCTCTGGAATAGCTTGTCCGGTCAGTTTTTCGCGCAGCAAAAGCGACAAAGCCCCGTCAATCGGCACTTCTTCCTCGTTCTGTGCCCGGGTGATCGGGTCAGCGCCCATCCGCACCATCAAAGAGGCATCAAGGTTTTCGCGGATACCGGTGAAATTGTTCGAGCCGAGCGCCTCGTAACGCACTTGTTCAACGGCGTCATAACAGGCCCGCGCAACCGGCTCTGGCGGAGCACCGGCGGCATGCGCGGCTTCGCTGTGATGTTTCAGCTTGAGGGCGAAACTATCGGCAAATCCGCGCGCCTCTGCGGCCTGATCGGCGGGCAAGTCGCGCCCGGGCAAAGGCACGCGGAAATTCTTGCCCGCGGATGAGGGGATATCCGCGCTCCACGCCACTTCTACTTCGGGTTCATCAGCCATCGCCCGGCTCGCGCCAGTGAGGGCTTGTCTGAACAAGTCGAGAGGTGTTTGATCTGCCATAGGTGCCGCTTAGGGGTTATTGACGCGAAGCCCAATTGATTAATTTAGCTAAGACGCGCCGCCGCCCGATTACCGGAGCCAATCAGACGCCCCGGACTTGATGATCAAGCCTGCCTCAAACGATTTTTTGCCCGGTTGAGGCCCAATCCTTCAAGAAGCCTTCGATCCCCTTGTCGGTAAGAGTGTGATTGAACAGCGCCTTGATGACTTTCGGCGGAGCGGTCATCACATCCGCGCCAATCTTCGCGCTTTCCAGAACATGTGTGACATGGCGCACGCTGGCGACCAGAATTTCAGTCTCAAATGCGTAATTGTCATAAATCAGGCGGATATCCTCAATGAGGTCCATCCCGTCCGTGCCATTGTCATCATGGCGGCCCACAAATGGCGAGATAAAGCTTGCCCCTGCTTTCGCGGCCAAAAGCGCCTGATTGGCCGAGAAGCACAGCGTGACGTTGACCATCGTGCCCTCGCTGGTCAGCGCTTTGCAGGTTTTCAGGCCGTCAATCGTCAGCGGCACTTTGATGCAGACATTATCGGCGATTTTGCGCAGCACTTCGGCTTCTTTCATCATGGTCTGATGATCGAGCGCGACGACCTCTGCGCTAACCGGGCCATCGGTTAGACCGCAGATTTCCTTAGTCACTTCCATGAAATCGCGGCCGGATTTGGCAATCAGCGAGGGGTTGGTGGTGACCCCGTCAAGCAGGCCCGTTGCCGCCAATTCCTTAATGTCGTCAATCTCGGCTGTGTCGGCAAAAAACTTCATGAGCTGCTCCGCTTGCGATTCGTTAAGCCGCTTGATTGACACAGCCCCGCTGCGGTTTCCAGCGCGCTGGCCGGATTACGCACGTAAGTTGTTGAGCCACGTAATTTGTTGGGGGAGAGAGGAGACGCAGCACGCGCATTCGCGCCCTGCCCTTTACAGAGCTAGGCCCTTACTCAGCTAGGCCCCTTACTGGGTAAAGCGAAAAGGGCAGACAAGCCGCCCGGCAGTAAGCCAAAATCCTCGGCTGGCGCTTCAGCCCCGCTCAGGCCCCGAATTCAGCGCAAAACTCAGCCGAAAATGCTGATCAGGCCTGCGTTATTGGTCTTGCTTGGGTCAGCCCGAATGGCCGCCTCTTCAATGCCGATTTCCTGCCAGATCGTATTGTTCACCGAATTGCTCAGGCTTTGGGCTGCGCTGTTCACATTGACACCGGCCACAGAGCTCAAAAGCTGGCCAATGATCGGATTGGAGGTCACCCTCATCGCTGAGCCCAGCTCGGGAACCATCGCCTCGATCAATCCATTGCCAAGTTCCGAGCGCAAAAAGCCTGTGGCGGCTTGCGGACCGCCATTAAGCAGCTCAGCCGCGCTCGCGACGCTCATATTCTTCACCGCATCGGCGACTACGGGCGCCGCGCGCTCCGCGCCTTTGACCGCGAAATCTGCGACAAGGCCATTCAGCTCGTTCTTGACGAGGCCAGTGCCGAGCAAGCCCGACAAGCCGCCTCCGCCAATACCCAGCAGATTGCTGCCGCCGAGCTTCGCCACTTGCTGATCGAAGAAACCATCGCTTTGCGTTAGCCGCGAAAAGGCATTGGTGCTGGAGGCAGTCAGCAGATTCTTGAGAATATCGCCCAAGGCGAAATCGCCCAGATTGCCCAGCCCCGGCAAGCCGGTGCACGCCGGTGTCAGCACCACTGCCGTTCCGGCCAATGCCCCGCGCAGCGCCGTGCGCCGGTCGATCGCTTTGGCCATGCTATCGGCCAATTTCATAGATTCACTTGTTTTCATCACAAAACCCTCCCCTTCTCTTGTGGTCTAGCAGCAATAGTCGTCTTATAACAAATCCACGATGAACCGCGTCCGATGCCTCATATTAAACGCCGCGCTTGGCCCGCTTGATTACAAAGTGCCCGAAGGGATGGCTTGCGAGCCGGGATCGATCGTGGAATGCCCCTTGGGTCCGCGCACAGTGATGGGCATTGTTTGGGACGAGGGGCGTTTGCCGGGCACGCCTGTTGCCGACGAAAAACTGAGGGGCCTGCGCAGCGTGCTGCCGGTTCGGCCATTGTCTGCTGCATTGCGGCGGCTGATTGAATGGACGGCGGATTATTATTGCGCGCCCTTGGCCTCGGTCGCGCGGATGAGCCTGTCGAGCGGCGGGGCATTGAAAGGGCCAGCCACCAGCACCGAATACCGTTTATCGGGCGGCATGCCCGAACGCATGACACCCAAGCGCGAGATTGCCATGGCCGCGATTGAAGGGGCACAGGCCAGCATGCGCGAATTGGCTGAGATGGCGGGCGTGTCCGAAGGGGTGATGCGCGGACTGGTCAATCAAGGCGCTTTGGAACCGGTCGAGGTTGATATCGACCGCCCTTACCCGCGCGCACAAGCGGCCTATTCGCAGGTTGAATTGTCGGCTGAACAGGCCGAGGTCGCCGCCGCTTTCACCCAAGCAGTGAAAGCCTGCGCATTTGCCCCCTTCCTGCTCGATGGAGTAACCGGATCGGGCAAAACCGAAACCTATTTCGAACCGGTCGCCGCCGCGCTCGAGATGGAGCGGCAAGTGCTGGTCATGCTGCCCGAGATCGCCTTGACCGAGGCCTTCCTTGGCCGTTTCGAGGAAAGGTTCGGTGCGCAGCCTGTGCTGTGGCATTCATCGCTCAAATCCACCGAACGCAGGCGGGCATGGCGCGCCATTGCCTCTGGCGAAGCGCAAGTCATTATCGGGGCCCGCTCGGCGCTTTATTTGCCATATGCAAAGCTGGGTTTGATCGTTGTTGACGAGGCGCATGAAGTCAGTTTCAAACAAGATGACGGGGTGCGTTACAACGCCCGCGATGTGGCAGTGATGCGCGCCCGTTTTGAGGAGATACCGGTTATTCTGGCGAGCGCTACGCCCGCGCTGGAAAGCCTGCATATGGCGCAACTGGGCACGTATCAGCGGCTCGCCCTGCCCAGCCGTTATGGCGGCGCGCGCTTGCCCAGCATTGCGGCAATCGATTTGACCGAGCATCCGCCGGAAAAAGGGCACTGGCTATCCCCGCCATTGATCGAAGGGGTCGAGGAACGGCTGGGTCGCGGCGAACAAAGCCTCTTGTTCCTGAACCGGCGCGGGTTTGCCCCGCTCACCTTATGCCGCAATTGCGGGTTTCGCTTCCAATGCCCCAATTGCAGCGCTTGGCTGGTCGAACACCGGTTTAGTCAGCGGCTCGCGTGCCACCATTGCGGCCATGAAAAGCCGCCGCCCGCCACTTGCCCCGAATGCGGTGAACCCGATTGCCTTGTCGCTTGCGGGCCGGGCGTCGAACGCATCGCCGATGAAGTGGCGACGCGCTTGCCAGAGGCGAATGTTTTTGTCGCCACTTCCGATACGCTCAATACGCCGGGCCGCGCGCTGGAATTTGTGGCTCAGGCAGAAGCGGGGGCGATCGACATCATTGTCGGCACGCAATTGGTGACCAAGGGTTTCCATTTCCCCAATCTGACATTGGTCGGGGTGATTGATGCTGATCTGGGTCTTGAGGGCGGTGATTTGCGCGCGGGCGAGCGCACGTATCAGCAAATCGCGCAAGTCGCGGGCCGCGCCGGCCGGGGCGCGAAGCCGGGTGAGGTTCTCCTCCAGACACGGCATAGCGATGCGCCCGTGATCGCAGCTCTCACTGGCGGCAATCGCGAGGAGTTTTACGCCGCCGAAACCGAAGCCCGCAGGATGGTCGGCGCGCCCCCATTTGGCCGCTGGGCCTCGATCATTATCTCCGCTGAAGAAGAATCCGATGCAAAGGCCGCCGCCAATCGCATCGGCGGATCGCGTCCCTCGCATGACGGCATGGCGATTTACGGCCCGGCGCCTGCCCCGCTCTCGCTGCTGCGCGGGCGCTATCGTTATCGCTTACTGATTAACGCCAAGCGCAGCGCCCAATTGCAAGACATTATCCGTGACTGGCTCGGGCAATTGGAATTCCCCAGCAATGTGCGGGTCAATATCGATATCGATCCCTATAGTTTCGTGTGAGCAAGTCCCTTTGACCCAAAACAAAACACCCCTCACCTTGATCCCCATCCTTGGCGATCAGCTTAGCCCGGGTTTGGCCAGCTTGCGCGGGGCCGATCCGGCCAATAGCGTGGTGTTGCTGGCCGAGGTTTGGGACGAGGCCGTCTATGTCAAACATCACAAGCAGAAGATTGCGCTGATATTTTCAGCGATGCGCCATTTCGCGCAAGATCTGCGGGGGCAAGGCTTTGCGGTCGATTACGTGAAGCTCGATGATGCGGACAATTCGGGCAGTATTACGGGCGAGCTCGCCCGAGCGGCGGAGCGCCATAATCCCGGCCTCATTCGCGCGGTCGAAGCGGGGGAATGGCGCTTGCGCGAGCAGCAGCGCCTATGGCCGGACAAATTCGCCTGTGCAGTGGAACTGCTGGAGGATGACCGGTTCCTATGTTCCATCGCCAATTTCGCGGCTTGGGCCGAGGGGCGCAAAGAGCTCAGGATGGAGTTCTTTTACCGCGAAATGCGCAAAGCCACCGGCCTGTTGATGGAACCGGGCAGCGACGGCGGAAAAACGGATAGTATTGGGGAAAACCGCGGGAAAACTGCGGGAAAACCTGCGAATAACGCGCCGGTTGGCGGCAAATGGAATTACGATGCGGACAACCGCGCCTCGCCCGATGCCGCGATGGAGCCGCCGCCTTGCCCCAAATTTGCACCCGATGCGATCACCCAAGAGGTCATCGCGTTGGTCGAGGACCGTTTTGCCGATCATTTCGGAACGCTTGATAATTTTGGCTGGCCGGTCACCCGCGCACAAGCTGAGGAGGCCGCTGATGCCTTTTTCGCCGAGCGTTTGACGGATTTTGGCAAATATCAGGACGCCATGGTTCACGGCTCGGATGATCTTTATCATTCCATGCTTTCAACCAGCCTCAATTGCGGATTGCTCGACCCGCTCACGCTCTGCAAACGGGCAGAGCAATCCTATAAGGACGGTGATGCGCCGCTCAATTCGGTCGAGGGCTTTATCAGGCAAATCATCGGCTGGCGCGAATATGTGCGCGGGTTTTACTGGCACCAAATGCCGGGTCTGGCCAAGGCCAATGCGCTGGAGGCGACCCGCCCCTTGCCCGAATTTTACTGGACCGGCGAGACCGATATGCGCTGCCTTGCAGATTGCGTGCGCTCGACCCATGACAATGCGCATGCTCACCATATTCAGCGGCTGATGGTGCTCGGCAATTTCGCGCTGCTGGCTGGCATTGCTCCGAATGAAGTCGAGGATTGGTATCTGGCGGTTTACGCCGATGCGTATGAATGGGTGGAACTGCCCAATGTGGCGGCCATGGTGCTTTATGCCGAGGGCGGAAAACTGGCCAGCAAGCCTTATGCCGCGAGCGGAAATTACATCAACAAGATGAGCAATTACTGCAAGGAATGCCGCTATAGCGTGTCGCAGAAGACCGGCGAGGATGCTTGCCCGTTCAATCCGCTCTATTGGCATTTTATGGAACGGCACCGCGACAAATTTGCGAAGAACCCGCGCATTGGCCGGATATATTCGACGTGGGACCGGATGGATGAGGAAAAGCGCGATGCCTATCTTTCAAGCGCGCAGAAATTTCTCGACTCTCTGGAGCCTGCACGCGAAGGTTGGGCAAAGTACTCAGAACCGCCCACGGATGGGTGAGGCGGATTTCGGGATAGGAGCGAAGCGATGAAAATCTTGAAGCCCTTGGCCTTTGGTGCGGCCGCGCTGGCTCTGGCGGGCTGGCAAGGCGCGCTCGCTCAAGAAACGATCCAAGAATCGATCCAAGAAACCGGCCAAGATGCCGAGCTTAAAACCGGGCCCAAAACCGTCCTAGATGGGGAGCTTAAAACCGGGCCCAAAACCGCTGATCAAACCGTCTTTCCCGAGGGAAGCACATTCGGGATTATCCCGTTTGAAGGCTCGGTTGAAGCCGCTCAGTTTGCAGGGTTTGCCGATATGGAAACCAGCGCCAGCGTGATGATCACCGAACTGCCTTTGGCGGCCTGGGAACAGATTTCAACCGGGTTTTCCAAACCCGAAACCATTGCCCAAGCGGGAATAACCGCCGCGACCATCAGCCGGCTGGAAATTGCCGGGATGGAGGCGGTCCGGATTGCTGGCACCCAAACCAAAAGCGGGCTTTCCTTCCCAAAATGTGTGGTTCTTTTGAAGGGCCGCGAAAAAGTCGGCTTCTTGACCGCGCAAATCCCTTTTCAAGATGATTTTGGCGGCGATGCCTGCGCGCTGATCCGCGGCATAGCTCAGCGCGATAGCAGCACAAGTATCGATGAGCAGCTCGCCGCTCTGCCCTTTGCGCTGAGCGATATGGGCGGCTTTCGCGTGGTGCAAACCATCGGCGGGTCAGGTGCGGTGTTAACACGCGGCCCGCTTGATGAGATCACATCAGCAGAGCAGCCGGTGATGATCATCGCGAGCTCCCTATCCGCTAACACCGTAGGCCCTGATAAAATGGCTTTTTCGGAGAAGGTAATGGCCAGTTTCCCGGGCCATGAACTTGGGGAAAGACTGGATAGCGCAGAGCTCACTTTGGCAGAATTGCCCGCCACCCGGCTTGTGTATGAGGCGGTGCAAGAAAACGGCACCGAGATCACCCTTGTGCAATGGGCTGCGTTTCGCGCCGATGGCCAATATGTCCGCCTGATCGGCATTGCCAGCCGCGAAAACTGGCTCAGCGATTACCCCAATTTCGAGCGCGTTGCCAATTCCCTCTCATTCGCTCTACCATCCGAATAAACGCACTCTTCCATCCGAATAAACGCACTGGCAAATTTTCATTCAGGAGACCCTATGTTTACGATTCATCACCTGCGCATTTCGCAATCCGAACGCATTGTCTGGCTGTGCGAGGAATTGGGGCTTGAGTATGATCTGAAGCTGTACAACCGCGATCCTGAGACGCGGCTGGCGCCGCCCGAACTCAAAGCTCTGCACCCCATGGAAATTGCCCCGGTGATAACCGACGGCGATCTGGTGCTGGGCGAAAGCGGCGCGATCATGGACTATATTGTGGGCAAGTATGCCCCGGACACCGATCTTGTGCCCGGCCCCGATAGCCCCGATTTTGCGCGGCATCTTTACTGGTATCACTTTGCCAATGCGACGCTGATGACCAATGGCATGATGAGCATTGCGGTGGGCGCGCTGGGCGCAGAAATGCCGCCGCCTCTGATGAAGCGGGTGACAAATGCGTGGGCGCATCTGGAGGGTGCTTTGGGCGAAGCGGATTATTTCGGCGGGGCGAATTTCTCGACCGCAGACATCATGCTGGGTTTCTCGCTAACGACGGCGCGGGCGTTCAACGATATGAGCATTGAGCATATGCCCAACTTGCAAGCCTATTTGCAACGGATCGGTACGCGCGATGCTTACAGGCGCGCCTTTGCCAAAGCAGAACCGGGAATGCCGCCTAAGCTTGACTAAGCGGCGGACGCTGGAGAGCGTTTTGTGAATTTTTGCGCGAGCCGGTCAGGCGTCAGCTTGCGGGCGCGATTGGGACGGACCTTATGTCTGCTTCTGGGGGTGAAAGCGGATATAGCACACACGGTCTTGCGACCATGCCGATGGCTTCGGATGAAGAACTTTAGTGATGGCGCGGATCCTTTAGCCAGTCCATCAACCAGGTGCGATCGCAAGGACCGCACCGTCTCACCACACTTTCAAGCTTCTTGCTCAACATAGAAAAATGCATCTCCATCCTCGATGTATTGGTGCAGCCGTTTTACGGCTTCATCGTGATAGTCTGCGGCAAGATGAGCCTGTCTGGCCTCTTCATTCAGAAACCGCTCTTCAATGGTGAAGCGGTCTTCCTTGTGGCAACTTTCATAAATGTCAAAGACCAAGGTACCTGCTTCGCGTGCCAGAACTTTGCTACGATACGCGGTGAACTCAGAAAGGAATTCGTCGCGCGTTCCCGGCCGGATTTCACAATGCGCCAAGGTTAGAACATTCACTGGGAACTACCGCCGGCTTGATGACTGCGCGCGGCTGTCATCAGCGCAGTTTCGAAGCCGCCAAAGATCCGGGAGATAAGCACGCCTCTTTGTTCTTGGCGCTGACCAATCTCCTGCGCATCTGGCCGGTAATCTTCAATATCTTGGGCCGAAAAACCGCCCTTCTGCTCAGACACCGCCTCTAATGTTGCAAGCCTCTCTTGCAAGACGCTGATTTCCGCAGCCATTGCGACGTTTGCATCCAGCAGCATGTCGATTGCCTCGTCAAAATAGACGGGCCTTTTGCCTTTCGCGATGCGGTCTATTTTCTCCATGATCTTTTCCTTTTGCCCTCAGACTTTACGCATATCCAACCAGAAGCGGAATTTTGTTGAACCCTGTCATATACCCCTGATCTTCAGATGAGTTTGCTTCAGAGCCCGTCACGAAAATGGCATCTTCATAGCCAACCTTGCCTGTTTCAAATCCCGCATCATGACACACTGCCAGAATGTCGGTGTTGATCAGAGTTTTGAGAAAACGCTCATTGTTGTTGTAGATTTCCCATTCTTGGAAAAACGCATTGATCGGCGTGACCTTGCCCGGGCGAAAACCATCCATCATAATCATCACGCCACCTGGTTTTAGCAGTCGGCGGGCCTCAGCAAGGATACGCGGCAAAGCTCTTGTGGATGTCTCATGCAAGACTATTCCAGCGGCAACCACGTCGAAACTGCCTTCTTCAAAGTCGAGCTCTTCTGCATTTTGTTGGTGGAAATGGATTTCGGCATTCAGCGCGTTTGCCCGCGCATGACCATAGCGAAGGCATGGCGCTGCAACGTCAACACCGTGCACTTCGGCATTGGGATATGCCTCTTTCCAAGGCAGTGTCGAATTGCCAATTGCGCAGCCGATATCCAAGATGCGAACGGGCCGCGCATCAGGCCTGATCGATTTGTAGTGTTTGACAAGCGTATGGCCGACCGCATCATTATACGCACCCAGCATCCCCCCGCCATAGATCGGCACACCAAAATCATAGATAGCGCCGGCTACAAAATCCTCTTCCATACGCTCGGTGTGGTATCCACCGGGCTGAAGGTGGATGTCATAGGCGGTGTGATAGGCTGGAACTTCCAATTCTGGATCGAGTTGCAACGATCCTTTTGTCGCGTGTGCTTCTACGCGTTCGGTAAGCTCAGGCAATGTGCGCTCGATCGTATCGATAGAGGAATTCCAGACCAGTTCCTGACTTCGCCGCTGCATCGCGCTCCACATCTGATAGAGCGGTTCTGACGTCATACCGTTGCGCACTTCGTCAGAGTTTTCAGGAGCGCGGCCAAGGTTTTTCTCCAGCTTGGGCAAGACCCTTTGTTGGTAAACTGCACCCAATTTGGGCTGAACATTGGCGGTGAGAAACCCGCGGAAAGCCGCAACAAATTCTTGACGCGCGTTCTCATCATGGCTGGGTTCAGGGAGGATTGCATGCAACCCTTGCCGCATATTATTGGACCGAGTGTTCATGATGTTATCCCTCCACCCTGCCGAGTTCTTTGGCCTCGCGCGCAGCACTTTCAAAAACCTTATAGGGGTTCATTTCCTGCCTTGCCGTGTTTTCCCAATGCGTTGAGAAGCCCCTGGGATAATCGCAATCATCATCTCTTCGGCCATCATCCGACCACATTAACGGGAAATGCGAACCCATCGGCCTTTCTCCTTCGATCATTTCATCAAAGCAAACCCCTGCCAGGTTCAAACAATCTGGGCGCGGGTCCCACCGAATATCATCCCCAAACGTCCGCAGGGATAGCGCAATGCGCCACCCATCAGTTGGATTGCCCGATGAGTAATGCAGCGCCCAAGGGTGCACGATAAGCATGTCGCCCGGGTTCATATCCCAGGTAAGAAAAGTATGGTTTGGATCAGACCGTTCGCTTTCCACATCTGGATAGCCGGGCCGCCCTTCGGGGCGCACCATCTTGCGCGCATTGGGCGTTGACAGCCAAAACTGTTCATCGCGATGTTGAGAACCTGCTAAGACCTCTAGCGAGTTGTCTTTTACGATGGGTGTTAGTGGGATCCAGATCGATGGCACCATCTTGCCAGTAACGGGCCATCCCATTCGGTCTGTGTGCCAGATCGTTTTCGCGTCCGATTGGGGTGGTTTGGCGAAGAATTCGTCAAAGTAAAAACGGGTTTCCTTAGATCGGAGCGTTTTGCCAACCGCCTCGCCAATTGGCCCTTCAAAGATCAGCTGACGAAATTCTGGCAGCCGCCTCGCCAGATACCGACCAGGTAGATTGGGCAGCAAGCCGACATCTTCCTGGCCCACTATTACGCTGTGTGCGACTTTCGCCAGATGCTCGACAAAGGCAGGCTCAATAACCTCGCGCAGGCACACGGCGCCATCTCGCGCATAGGTGTCGATCTGTTCTTGGGCCACGTCCCTTAGAGGGCTTGAATTCAGTTTCATGAGGCATCTTCTATGGCTGGAAAAATAGACCAGCACAGTGCCTAGGAAGCCAAACTCTTGCAAAATGATTATTTGGAACGGTGATAAGTTTTGGTTATACCTAAACTCTTCATTCCTAGGGGCTGGTAGTGGAACTTAGACAATTGCGACACTTCTTGGCCATTTGTGACAATGGCAGTTTTCGCAAAGCTGCAGAGAGTTTGAACATCTCGCAGCCTGCACTTTCAGCTAGCTTGCGCGGCTTAGAAGCTATCGCGGGCGGCAGTTTGCTCGACAGAGGCCCTCGCGGTGCACGTCCAACACCATTAGGGTTGGCATTGCAGCCCTATGCGCTCGCCATCATGCGCGATGCAGACCGTGCGCGCCGCCATGTAAGAAGCCTTTCCGGCTCAGAAGAATCCCAAGTGTTTGTCGGCACGCTGTCAGCGCTGACCGCTTCAAATTTGTCAGAGATCATCGGCAGCTTTCTAGGCGTGTCGCCCGATGTGCGGATCGATGTTCAAGTTCAAAGCGATGAAAACTTGCTGCGACTTATCAGAGAAGCGCGAATAGACTTCGCCTATGCGATCCTTCCGCCAAAAGATCATCGTCCCAAAGAGTTGGTTTTTGAAGAACTGCGCCGATCCAAGTCCCAAGTTTACGCGCGCAAAGGTCACCCTTTGACAAAACTAAAAAAGGTAAGCCTTTGTGATTTGTCCGATTTTCGGTGGATTTTGAACAGCCGACTTTATGGTGAACGGGGGCTTTTTGCGCCATTCGACAATGCTGATAGCGAACGTCCAGCAGTGGGTATGCGTTGCGATTCCTTTCCCATGATAAAGGAAATGCTGATTGAACAGCCGCTGCTTGCATTGATGCCCGATGAAACGGCAACCGATTTCGTCGCTAAGGACAGGCTGCAATCTATTGACCAGTCGCACCTCAAATTCTCTGTCGATCTAGGTCTGATATATGATCCCGAGCGTATTCAAACCAGCGCAGCAACAAAATTAATGCAGCACTTTCGCCGCCTTCTTTGATAAGGCCGCTTAAGGTCTTCAATAGCGTTCCAAAGATAGTCCTAAGCTGGGTCGTTAGCCGTCAGTCCGGTTTGTCCGAAAATTCCAGATAGCTGCCTGACCGGTTTCATGCTTTGGTGAGCTGCTGCTCGATGTCCAATTTTGGGAGTGAAAGCGGACAGAGAATTGGCAGCAAGAAATGGGGCGACCTTACGCGGTTGGTTGGCTAGACTCTCAACCAACCAATCAACCGGAGGTCTTCGTG
>CAZDHB010000038.1:0-26778 GCA_964505255.1 uncultured Porphyrobacter sp. | reverse complement strand
GCATCCCAGAAGATCAAGTGATTATGAAGGCAGTCGCGCTGGGCTGGCCCGATCCTGACTTCCCTGCAAATCCGGTGAAGATAACCCGCCGCAAAGTGGATGAAGCGGCGCGTTTCGTGGGGTTTAGCTGAGCGCTGCAATGCAGATAAGCAATAGGTTATGAAGCAGCATTTGACCCGTATATTGACGGCTATGTTGATGGCGTTTTTGCCGCTTGCCGCCGCGCAGGCGCAAGCAGCGACAAATAACGAGGCTATCGAGCAAGGTCCCAGCCTCCCCCAGACCACCACCTATCTTTGCACCAATGGCATGCAGCTGAAATCTCGGTTGCTAAGCCACCAGGGGAAGCTCAGGGTAGAGCTTGAATATCCCGCCGATTATTTTGACGCAGCGACAACCCAGCAAATCTTGCCGCTAACCGGCAGCCTTGAACGCCCTGTGTTTGAGAACGACATTGCCGATTTTGGCATTAACGGCGCAACAGCCTTTTTCAAAAGCGAAGAAACCGCCGATGCTGAGGCAATCCCAGGCACGGAATGCAGGCAGATCATGCCTCCTGAGGCCGGCCCCCTAATGCAAGCGACCGATAAGGGGCTCTATTGGGTACTTGCCCAGCAAGAACAGGAAACATCGCCCTATTTTAAGCGCTATATCGACCTGGAAAGCATTTGCTTTGCCTATGATGATGAAGGCTTCATTGGCTGGCGCATGGGCTCCTCTGCCGATGAGCTGATCCTATACAACACCGATCTCGATCTCGATTTGGGCCGCGTCTTGAGCCGCGAAACCTCCGATGGCGAGGTTGCATTTGTCTCAAGGCAACTTGGGCGCAAGGACGCTGATGACGATATCATTTTGCACTTTAGGGCGCCAGATACGCGCGCAAGCGACCTACCCAGCGCAGGTTCTGGCATAACGCGGATCAGCGGTTTTTCGAAACCGGATGCGCAGCGACCATGCCTTGATAGCGACGCCCATATCTACGCAGCCTATGCTGAAAATCGCACCCTTGCGATCTCCATTCTGGATGGTGAACTGGTCTTAGAGAGCTTTGGCGAGCCGCTCTTTCAAGGCAAAAAACGCTGGGGCAATGGCTATGTCGGGCAAAAGGCCGGCGCTAACATTTTTACATTTTTCGACGGCAACAACAGGATAAGGATCGCGGGAGATCCGCAAGGGCGCTTTGATCACGGTGCGGTGTTCATCGACAGTGCTGCATCAGATGCTTTTGCAATCGCGCCCAAGGCCTATTTCGTCGCGAAGGGCATAGCGGAGCGTGATGATGTGCAAGTGATAGGGACAGATTTGGCCGATCTCATCGACGAACTGTCATTTTGTGCAAGCCTCAAGACCTCGAGAGACGAAGGCCATTGGCAGGCAGATTTGATCGAGAAACTGTGGGAGAAGACACGCTGCGATGAAGTGCCAAGCCGCTATCGCGCGGTGCTTGCGGGCAAGAGCCTGAGCGCAGACATCCGAACATATCTGCGCGGCAATCCGCCTCGCTGGAATTGAAAGAAGGAAAAGCGTAAGCAGTTAGGGGCGAGCGGGTTGAAGCGCGCTTGGTTTGCATAAGGAACGCGATCACAATGGATTTGGAATTAACCGGAAAGCGCGCAGTCGTCCTTGGTGCCAGCCGCGGACTTGGTGCGGCCATCGCCGCTGAATTGGCGTCAGAGGGCGCGCATGTCCTTGGTGTCTCGCGCAGCGCTCCTGAGGCCGATTGGCCGGTCTTTGCCGCAGATTTGGGTGAGAGCGGTGCGGCCGCCAATGTCGCAAACCATGCGCAAGAAACGATCGGCGGGATCGACATCCTGATCAACAATTGCGGCGGCCCTCCCCCTTCTGCGGCGAAGGACACCGGCGCGGAGCAATTGACAGACGCTTTTCAGCCTATGCTGGTGACGCTCACGGAACTCACCCGGCTTGCTCTGCCCGCAATGCAGCAGGCCGGCTTTGGACGGATCATCACAGTCACCTCGGCCGGCGTGCGCGAACCCATCCCGGGCCTTGCATTGTCGAATACTTTGCGCGCGGCTTTGCATGGCTGGATGAAGACGCTCGCAAAAGAAGTCGCAGCCGACGGCATTACGGTGAATATGGTTATGCCGGGTCAGATTGATACCGACCGCCTGCGATCGCTGCATCAAAGCACCGCTGAACGCATGGGTATAACCGCCGAAGCGATGGCCAAAACCGCCGCCGCGGCCATTCCGACCGGCAGATTTGGCGAGCCGCGTGAATTTGCCGCAGTCACCGCCTTCCTCGCCAGTCCGCGGGCGTCATATTTGACCGGCCTCGAACTGCCGGTTGATGGCGGGATGCTGCGTTCTTAGTGCGGCGCTTTTAACTAAGCTGGCATTTATGAGATCGGCGGCATGCGCCAGCGCGTTAAACTAGCGCAGATTGACCACATTATCGGCTGCGGGCCGCACTCTGCTGCCGTCAAATTGACTGAGCATAGGCTCGTCCTCGGCCAAAACCTCGCTCGCGCCGCCAAAGCCATTGAAGGCGGTTTTCATCGCCGCACCATAGGCACCCAGCATGCCAATCTCGATGTAATCGCCCGCCTGAATATCCTGCGGCAAGGCAAAGGGTCCGGGCATGTAATCCGCATCGTCACAAGTCGGGCCAAAAAAGGCGAAATCCTGATCCGGCTTGATAAGATCGTCTTCAAGCGCGCGAACCGGAAATTTCCAGCCGACATGGCACGCGTCAAACAGCGCTCCATAAGACCCGTCATTGATGAACAATTCATCGCCCCGACGTTTCTCGACCTTAACGATAAGCGAGGCATATTCGGCCGCCAGCGCCCTGCCCGGCTCGCACCAAAGCTCGGCATTGTAAGCGATCGGCAAAGCCTCGAAATGGGTGTGAATCAGCGCGAAATAATCCTCCAGCGGAGGCGGTTCCATCCCCGGATAGACACTGGGGAAGCCGCCGCCGATATCGATCATGTCAATCACTACGCTGGCCTCGGCAATGGCGGCGCGTACCCGGTCAAACGCCTGCACATAAGCAAAAGGGCTCATCGCCTGACTGCCGACGTGGAAACACACGCCCAGCCAATCGCTATGCTGGCGCGAGCGTTGCAGCAAACCCGGTGCCTCTGCCAAATCGCAGCCAAACTTGGATGCGAGCGACAATTCCGCATATTCACTCGATACGCGCAGGCGCACACAAAGGCGCAGATCACTCGCTGGATTGCCCAACTCGTCCCGGCAAGCCTCGACAATCTTATCGAGCTCTTCCTCGCTATCGAGGCTGAAGGTTCGGCAGCCATGCGTATGATAGGCCTCGGCAATGGCGCTCAGCGATTTAACCGGATGCATGAAGCACAATTGCGCATCCGGCAGCACCTCACGCGTCAAACGCACCTCGGCGATGGAGGCCACGTCATAATGCGAAATGCCTGCCGCCCAGAGCACTTGCAACAAATCGGGCGATGGGTTTGCTTTCACAGCATAAAGCGTTTTGCCCGAAAAATTCTCGATAAAGAACCGGGCGGCGCGCGTCGCTGCGTGCGGGCGGTTGACAATAACCGGCTCGTCAGGGCGAAGGGCAATAGCGGCTGCTTTGGCGTCCGCGTAAACGCCGGTCAGTCCGCGATGCGGCGAATTGCTGTGCGATGGATAATTGTGCAACTCAAGGGACCCCCAAAAAGGCTTTCCGTATGAAGCCAAGGTTTAAGGGCTGCCTTGCGGATGCATAGGGACCATGGGGCAGCGGTAGTCCCGCATATACGCGCCAAAAAACAGTTTACAAGCGAGAATCGTGTGCGGCGATGCCCATACGGTATCTCTAGGGGTCAGCTCAGCCGCGCGCGGAAATCCTCGTAACCGAAGCTTTTGACCTCCTCCAAAGCATCCGTCTCGCTATCCCAGAGGTAGATCGCGGGCAATCGCACACCGTTAAAGGTGTTGGTCTTGACCATCGAATAATGCGCCTGATCAAGGAAAGCGATCCGCTGCCCCGGCTCGGCCGGAACGGGCAAATGATAGTCGCCAATCACGTCGCCAGCGAGGCATGACGGCCCGCCAAGGCGCACCGCAGGCTGGTCTCCGCCTGCTTTTTCCATCAGCATCGCCGGACGATACGGCGCCTCCAGCACATCGGGCATATGGCAAGTGGCCGAGACATCGGTGATCGCCAGCGGCATTTCATTCCAGCCCGTGTCGAGGATCGTGCCAACCAATATCCCTGCATCCAAGGCAACCGCCTCTCCCGGTTCGAGATAGATCTCAGCCCCGCTATCCTCGCGCGCGTCGGATAGGAACTCGATCAATTCCTCCCGCTCGTAATCGCTGCGCGTGATATGATGTCCGCCGCCCATATTGATCCATTTGAGCTGGCCAAACCACGGTTCAATCGTATCGAACACCCGGTCCCATGTCTGGCGCAAGGGTTCAAACCCCTGTTCGCACAGATTATGGAAATGGATGCCGTCAATCCCCTCCATATGTTCAGCCGTCAATTGATCGATCGGAAAACCCAGCCGCGATCCGGGCATGGAGGGATCATATTTCGCCACTTCGCCGGTTGGCACCATGGGGTTGAGCCTTAGCCCGATGTCGAACCCGCCGCCCATGCTGCGCGCTGAATCAAGAATGAGGGCTGCCCTATCCCGCTGAGCGGGTGAATTGAAAATGACATGATCGGACAAGCGGCAAATCTCGTCCAGCTCGTCCGGCTTAAAGGCAGGCGAGTAGGTGCTGATCTCGCCATCATAGAACTCGCTCGCGAGCCGCGCTTCCCACAGACCCGAGGTACACACCCCGTCGAGATATTCGCCGATCATGGGCGCAAGGCTCCACATGCTAAACGCCTTTAAAGCGAGCAGCACATGCGCATCGCTCTGATCTCGGATTTCGCTCAATATCTGGCAGTTTTGGCGAATTTTCGCCGCATCAATGACAAAGGCTGGGCTTTCCACGCGGCCAAGGTCAAAATCGGCGAATGCGCCCGGGTCACCTGCTTGTGTCTGCATGGACCTTGCATTGGCATGGTGAACACTTATGCTCAAGGGCAGATGCGCGTCACATGTGTTTGCCGAACAAGGTGTAAGATTATGCTTGTCTTTTTGAGGGCCATCGCATTTCTCTTTAGCGCGGCGTTGATCGCGATGCCGCAGTCCGCGCTGCAGGCTCAGGCCCCTGTTCCGATCGTGGATGGTTACGTCGTTGAAGGCTTCGTCGGTTGGCAGAAAATCCAGCGCGGAAGCGCAGATGGCAATGGTATCCGCTATATGCACCGGCCAAAGTCAGGGCCCCATATGGGCAGCGCATTGTGGTTTTTCGCGATGGACGGCAGCAACCGCCGCGCGGCCTTTATCGCCTCTGCCCGTGAAGGCGGAATTTCCAATGTCGAGATCCTTGCCACGCACAGGATGAAAAAGGCCGTATTGCTGGACAATCGCGGAGCTGGTGAGGTGTTTATCGCCCGCGGCACACGCGAGGGCAAAGGGCCCTACACAATGGCAGCGCTGGTCATTTACGGCTCGCTCGACAAGGCCAAGGACCCCGCTTTGGGGGTGCATATGTTCGTCGCGCCAACCACTAAATATGCCCAAATGGGCGGATGGATTGTTCCGGCCAGCCTGTTCCTAAACCTCAACCCGCAAAGCGAGGTGCATAATGTAAGGGCGCAAGGCAATGCTACGCCTGCGCTTCAGGCGCGGCGCTTCGCCGAGACTGCCGACATTTGGTCGGAATGGGTGCTGAACGAATATATCAGAATGGCTCAGTCAAACATGCAGGCGCTGTCGAATTTCAGGAAGTCCGTCGTATGCGCGGGCGATCCGGCCTGCGTGATCGTGCCCGGACCCTAGCCTTTAGAAGTCCACCGGTCCGTCTAGTTCCTTCACGTTCCATGGCAGGCCATGCCGATTGAGCATGTCCATAAAGGGATCGGGGTCCATTTCTTCCATATTGAACACCCCATCCCCGCGCCACGTGCCTTGCAGCATCAGCGCAGCGCCGATCATCGCCGGAACGCCGGTGGTGTAGCTGACCCCTTGATTGCCGGTTTCTTCAAATGCGGCTTCGTGGCTGCAGATGTTGTTGATGTAGAAGGTCTTCTCACCCGATCCATCTGCGGCCCCGCCATCAAGCGCTTCGCCCGTCGCGATACAGCCGATATTGGTGTTGCCAGTGGTGCTTTCCCCCAAGGTTTCAGGTTGCGGTAGGACACTGGCGAGAAACTGCAGTGGGATGATGTCTTGCCCCTGATAACGCACCGGTTCGATCCCGGTCATACCGACATTCTGAAGCACGGTGAGGTGTTTGATGTATTCATCGCCAAAAGTCATCCAGAACCGCGCTCGCTCCAGCTCGGGGATGAATTTGGCAAGGCTTTCCAGCTCCTCATGATACATGAGGTAAGCATTGCGCGGGCCAACCCTCTCAAAATCGAAACTGTGATGCGTTGAGAGGGCCGGTGTTTCGACAAATCCGCCCTCCTCGCCCGGCCCGCGCTCCCAGTGACGGGCAGGCGCGGTCACTTCGCGAATGTTGATTTCGGGATTGAAATTGGTGGCAAAGGCCTGTCCGTGATCGCCGCCATTGCAATCAAGAATATCGAGGCTTCGGATCGTCTTGAGCTTGTGTTTCTTCAGCCACATGGTGAACACCGAGGTGACGCCGGGATCAAAACCTGACCCAAGCAGCGCCATCAGCCCTGCCTTTTTAAAGCGGTCATGATAGGCCCATTGCCATTTGTATTCGAATTTTGCCTCGTCCTTCGGCTCGTAATTGGCGGTATCGAGATAGGATACGCCCGCCTCTAGACAGGCATCCATGATCGGCAGATCCTGATACGGCAGTGCCAGATTGACGACCAATGCAGGTTCAATACTGCGGATCAGCCGGACGAGCGCAGGCACCTCCTCTGCGTCGATTTCGTAAACCGCGATATCTGCGCCCTCGCGCGATTTCACCGAGGCGGCAATCGCTTCGCATTTCGCAATTGTGCGACTAGCCAGGTGAATGTCGCTGAACACATCACTCAATTGCGCCATCTTGTGGACCGCAACCGAACTTACCCCGCCAGCACCGATTACCAAGACTCGTGACATTGCTTTACACCTTCACAAAGGGATTCTTCCTTGGCGCTTTAATCGAATGCGCTAGGAGAGCAATATGGTTAGAATCCCAAGCCTTAATGGCGTTCATGACGCCGCGACAAAAATTGCCGCGATCCTGCCGCCCACCCCGCTGTTGCCGGTTACCATTGGCGATGTAACTTGCCATGTTAAGGCCGAAAATTTGCAGCCCGTTGGCGCGTTCAAAATACGCGGGGCATGGCACCGATTATCCTCCCTTACCGACAAAGAACGCGCGGGCGGCGTGGTCGCAGTGTCGAGCGGCAATCATGCCCAAGGTGTTGCTTGGGCGGCGCGGCGTTTGGGCATCAAAGCCGCGATTGTCATGCCGTCTGACGCTCCCAAAGTGAAGCAGGATGGCACACGGGCGCTTGGGGCCAGCATCGTTGCTTACGACCGAAAATCCGAAGATCGCGATGCTGTTGCGGCAACCTTGCTGGCGGAACGCGGCGGCACGCTGGTCCATGCATTCGGCGACCCTTGGGTGATCGAGGGGCAAGGCAGTGCCGGATTGGAAATCACCGCGCAATTGGGCCGCGCCCCATCGCGCATTCTGGCCTGTTGCGGCGGCGGGGGATTGGCCGCAGGCTTGTCGCTTGCCTGTCCTCAAAGCGCGATTGTTCCGGTTGAGCCGGAGGGTTGGGATATGGTTGGAGCGGCCTTGCGCAAAGGTCAGATTGTCACGGCGAGTGACGACGCGCCAAATACCATTTGCGATGCATTACAGCCAACCGCGACCAAGCAATTGAACCTCGATCTGCTAAAAGGGCGCAGCGATCCCGGTGTCAGCGTGACCGATGATGAAGTTCGCGAGGCGCAAAGGTTTGCTTTTGCGCAGCTGCGTTTGGTCCTCGAACCGGGCGGCGCGGCAGCTTTGGCAGCAGCGCTCGCGGGCAAGGTCAAAATCGATGAAGGCACCGTCATCATGCTCACCGGCGGCAATGTGGATAGCACCGCTTTTGCCGAAACGATTGCGGCTGAATGATCGGTTGCATTTGACAAGGAGCCGCGCCGCGCGCAGGTTTACCGCCGGTTAGAGGGAGGCTTTATGCAAGCACAAATGCTCGCACCTGCTGCTGTCTTGGTGGCGTGGACACTCATCATTTTGTTCTGGATTGTACCGGTTCGTTTTGGCGCTATCGCGAAAGCGGACAAATCAAAGTTCAGCGGTAAAATCGGCGCGCGCGGGCCTGATCTCGAAGGGCTGATCCCGGACAAAGCCAATTGGCCAGCACACAACCATACGCATCTGCATGAACAGCCGACATTGTTCTATGCGGTGGTCATTATGATCGCGATTATGGGCGGATCGGCTGGCGATATTCTGGCCGCGTGGATTTATGTGGGCCTGCGCATTGCACACTCGCTTTGGCAGATATTGGCCAACAAGCTGCCGGTTAGATTTGCACTTTTCCTTGCGAGCACCTTCACCCTTATCTACCTGACATACCGAGCAATCATGCTCACTCTTTTCGCTGACCCAGGAATGGCTCCATCATGATTGAACAACAAATCCTTCAGCCGGTGATTGCTTTGGCGATCTGGACCATGATCATGTGGGCTTGGATGTATGCGACCCGCATACCGGCCATGTCGAATTCTGACGATATCGACACAGCCAATCTGACCGGCGGGACCGGCACTGATCTCGACAAATTGCTACCCGACCGGGTTCAATGGAAGGCCCATAATTACAATCACTTGCACGAACAACCGACCATCTTTTATGCGGTGGCGCTGACCCTTGCTGTCATGGGACATGGCGACGGGCAAAGCGCGCTTCTGGCATGGATTTACGTCGGCCTGCGCGTTGCTCACAGCTTGGTCCAAGTCACCGCGAACAAGGTGATGGCCCGCTTCGTGCTGTTCGCCTTGTCGAGCCTTGTCCTGATTGTGCTGATTTTCAAGGCGGCTCGGATCGCCTTTGGTTTTTAAGCCCCGCAAGGGCCAAACCGCTCAGTTTGGCGTGATCCTCACGATGAGAAGGTTACTCGGCGGCCTCAGTCGCAGGAGCGATGCTGCGCGCATCCTCCAATTCGGCCATGAAACGCTCCGCATCAAGCGCGGCCATACAGCCTGTGCCAGCCGCCGTCACCGCTTGGCGATAGGTGTGATCCATCACGTCGCCGCAGGCAAAAACGCCCGGAATTTCAGTCTTCGGTGTGCCCGGTTCAACCAGCAGATAGCCGCCGCCATCCATCGGCAATTTGCCTTTGAACAGCTCGGTCGCGGGGGCATGGCCAATCGCGACAAAGGCTCCGTCGACCTCTAAAGTGGATGTCTCACCCGTCTGTGTGTCCTTCAAAACGAGATGATGCAGCGTGCCGTCCGCACCAGCCTCAAAGCTCTCGACCGTCTTGTTCCAGAGAGGCGTGATCTTGTCAGAGGCCATCAGCCGGTTCTCAAGGATTTTCTCGCTGCGCAATTCGTCGCGGCGGTGAATCAAGGTCACATCGTCGGAGTGATTGGTGAGGTACAGCGCTTCTTCCACCGCGGTGTTACCCCCGCCGATGACCGCCACTTTCTTACCGCGGAAGAAAAACCCGTCGCACGTCGCGCAGGCTGAAACGCCTTTCCCGCCCAGTTCTTGCTCGCCCGGCACGCCCAACCATTTGGCCTGCGCGCCGGTCGCGATCACCACCGCATCGGCGATATATTCATCACCGCTGTCACCAACCGCGCGGAAAGGTGAACCGCCCGCCAGATCAACCTCGACAATGGTGTCCCACATCATCCGCGTGCCGACATGCTCTGCCTGCGCTTTCATCTCTTCCATCAGCCAAGGGCCTTGGATGACATCGCGAAAGCCGGGGTAATTCTCGACTTCGGTGGTAATGGTCAACTGGCCGCCGGGCTGAATGCCCTGCACCACAATCGGCTCCATCATAGCGCGGGCTGCGTAAATCGCGGCGGAATAGCCCGCTGGTCCCGAGCCAATGATGAGCAATTTTGTGCGATGAGTGGCCATAGTCTTCTCGAATCTGTCAAACGTGTTTTGGGTCGGCTATCGATATGGGGAGATTTGCCCGCTTTCGTAAGGGGCAGACCCAATCTTTGAACACAAATGGCCCTCTCATGCCATTGCAAAATCGCCGCAGATTGGCAGCGCGCGCGGCGTTAAATCAAGAAGCGCGCTCTCAATCGTTCCTGCATTGCCGCGTCAACGCCAATCACCTTCTCAAGATAGGCATCCAGTGAACCGTGCGTCTCCTGGACGGTTTGCCAATAGGTCGCGAGGTAATCTTCGCGCACCTCGAGCCAGGCGCGAACCGCGCTCTCATCCAGAGTTTGGCCCAGTTTCTGCTCCATCCCCGGGATCGACTGACTGCGCAGCACATCCAATGTCGGCGCATCATTAGTCAGCAGATATTCGCCCATCTGATCATCGCGGCTAGCGCCCAGCACATGCATCAGCATCATGGCTGCAACGCCGGTCCGGTCTTTGCCCGCGAAACAATGAACGAGGCTAGCGCCGTCTTTTTGGTCCAGCGCCTTGAAAAAGCGGCCAAACATGCTGATCATCGCCTGATTTGCCGCCATGGTTTTGTAGACCGAGATCATCCGCTCGCGGGCAAAATCATGCGTGGTCATACCCGGCTTGATGTCCATATGCGGCGGGCTGGAGCTGGTTTCGCCATCATGAGCGATAATCTCAGCGGCAAAATCATCGCTCCGGCGGCAGGGGTGACGGGTCCGCTCGCTCGTGCCGCGAAGATCTATGACAGTGCGAATATCCAAGGCATCGATTGTCGCAAGGTCGGCGTCATTGGCCCCGACATGCTGGCCCGAACGCAGCAGCAATCCGCCGCGAATGGCTGCGCCATCATGCCCTTTATACCCTCCGTAATCCCGCAGATTATGGATACCCGTTGTCGGGATGAAGCGATCGGTGTCGATGGGACGAATCATGTCAGCGGGTGTGGCAGGCGCGCGCCGCATCGGCAATAATTTGATTGGGGATTTGATCGTAAGAAACGCCCCTCAATAGGTCCCTTCCCAATGAGACCCCCGTTAAGCGCACTCCGTTCAGCTCGGCCTACCCCTCTCGGCGGCCGTTCAAATACCGCCCTCAGGCGGCACAAAAATCATCGTCTGGTTTTCAACCCGCCAGCTAGTCAGACGCGACAGCACATTCATCCCCAGCACATTGGTCTCACCCAAAGTGGGCGCGATAACTGCATCAATTCCGCTGGCCTCAACGCTGCCAAATTGGAGCCGGTCAATCGTCGTCATTTGAGCATTCACAGCGCCATTGGCGGTCTTGATCCGCACCGGAATGCCTGCCCGCCTTGGGGTGAGGCCAGCCAATTCGGCTACATCGGGCGAGACAGCGGTAAGCGTTGCGCCTGTATCGATCAGAAAATTCGCCTTCACGCCATTAACCTCGGCCTGAAGCCAGAAATGCCCATCAGCCGCCATCGGAATACGGGTTTCCTCGCCCACAACCGTTTGCTCAGGCAGGCCAAGACCCGGCACGGCCACATCAAGACGCGGATCAAAACGCGACAATTGCAAAACCACCGTGATCAAAATCGCTCCGAGGGTAAGCGTGCTCAGGGTCGAAATCAGCCGCCCACCTGCGACCTTGCGGCGCGCCAGAATGCCGCCAATAAATCCGGCCAACATCGCTGCAACCGCCGCGATCAATAGCTCTGAACGCGGAATGGAGCGGATTGTCTCGGCAATCGCTTCAAAGGCTGGGGCGATATCCATGTGCTCTCTGTATTAGACCATCAAAGCGTCCCGCGCCATGACCGAAAGAGTGAGGAAGTTGAGTTTGCGCGCGATTGCATCCCAAAACGCTTGCCAGATGAACCGGGCGCAGGACCTAGGCCAAAATTCGCGCCGCCGCCTCTTTGCCCGATAGCCACGCATCCTCGACCCTTGGGCCCGCCAGCCAATCCCCTGCCACGCCCAATTTTTGCGTTCCATCCCAGATGGTCAGCGGCGTTTTGCCCACTTCAGGGAAAGCGAAACGCCACCGATGCGCCGCCAGATGCACCGGCTGCAATGGTACCGCCCCAGACGCATCAAAAAACTCTGCCAGCAATTGCTCTCCCGCCGCCTCGGCCTCCCACTCCAAATGTTCTTGCGACCAGTCGCGCCCCGCATGAATAACCCAGCAATCCGCGCTGGTTGGCGCGCGGCCGGGCTTGGCATTGCCCCGCGCGGCCCAGCGAATAGCGCCTGCCCCGCGCAAACAGTCTGCCGCCGCCAAGTGTTCATCAAAAGCGGCCATCACTGCCCAGCAGGGCGCGGAGCGGACCGCTGCTGCTTGCGCTGCTAAGGAAGGCGCGGCCTCCTCTAACAATTCGGCGGCCTGCTCGGCCGGAATGGCCAGCAAAAGCACGGCGCATTCATGCACATCCTCACCAACCGTAAGCTGCCAGCCTCCCGCGACCTTCGCGCACCGCGTGACCCGTTTGGCCCAATCAATGTTGAGGTTTGCCGCCTCGTGTCGCAGAACAGAATTCATCGCCGGTACGCCGGTCCATGCACCCTCCTCTGCCGCTGGCCAAGGCGCGGCGACGCCTGCACTCTGCCACTGCTCAACCTGCTCAGCGAAAGCCGGATTGGACAGGGTGAAATACTGCGTCCCGTGATCGAAAAACAGCATTTCCCCGCGCACCTCAGCGCGCCTTGTTGCCAAACGTCCGCCCGGCCCTCTGCCCTTGTCGAACAAGCGCACATCGCGTCCAGCCTCAGTCAGCCGAGCGGCAGCAGACAAGCCGGCAATACCGGCACCAACAATGGCGATTTCAGAATAGGTCAAAGGGGATCAGGTCCATGGCTTTATTGGTGAGGAAGGATAGGGGACATCGACAAGCCGAGATTAAGGCGCGGCGCGCTCTTCGCTCGCAGTGGCCAAAATCAAAGAAAACTGCTCTTTTTCGTCCAGCCAACGATGAACGGGTGTCCAGCCCCCTGCCTCCAGCAACAGATTGGCGCTGCGGCGCGTGAACTTATGGCTATTTTCGGTGTGGATCGTCTCACCCTTAGCCATCGCAAATTCATGGCCCGCAACGCTGAAATCGAAAGCACGGCGAGCGGTCAAATGCATCTCGACCCGCGCAAATTCATCATTCCACCGGGCCTCATGCGCTAAGGCGTCGAGCGCGATCGTTCCGTCAAGCTCGCGGTTGATACGCGCGGCCAGATTAAGGTTGAACTGAGCCGTGATGCCGCCCGCATCGGCATAGGCCGCTTCCAGAACTGCGCGGTCTTTCACCAAATCCATCCCGATCAGCAGCATGGCCGGTGCCTCGTCCTGCGCGCGTCCCTCTGCGCTCAGAGTTTCACGCATCGACCTCAGCAGATCAGTCGCGGTATGAGGCACCATATTGCCAATGGTGGAGCCGGGGAAAAAGCCGAGCTTGGGCATCGCCTCTATCGCGTCTGGCAGAGCCACTTTGCGCATGAAATCAGCCTCGATCGGATAGACCGGGAGGCCGGGAAATTTCGCCCCCAGAGCACGGGCGGATTCGCGTAGGAAATCGCCCGAAATATCGAGCGGGACATAGGCCGCTGGCTCAATCGCACTCAGCAGCAAGGGTGTTTTGACCGAACTGCCCGAACCAAATTCGACAACCGCGCGCGCCTGTCCGATAGCTTTGGCAAATTCCGCCGCCTGCGCGCCCAAGATTTCTGTCTCGGCTCTGGTCGGATAATATTCAGGAATCGCGGTAATTTCCTCAAACAGGTCCGAGCCCGCATCATCATAAAGCCAGCGCGCCGGCACAGCCTTTTGGCGCTGCATCAGCCCGGCGATGACATCGTCACGAAAGGCAGAAGCCACGCCGCTTTCATCCTTTTCAATCAGCACCGAAGACACCGCATCCGCCATTATAGATCCTTCGCCAGCCGCAAGCCGGTAAATTGCCAGCGTTGATGCGGATAAAAGAAGTTGCGATAGGCCGCGCGCGAATGGCCCCTCACCGTGGCGCAGCTGGCACCTTTGAGAACAAACTGGCCGCTCATAAATTTGCCATTATATTCGCCCACCGCACCCGCAGCAGGCGCAAACCGCGGATAGGGCAAATAGGCCGAACGGGTAAATTGCCAACAATCCCCGAAGAGCGCATTTGCACCGATTGGCAAGGGCGGCCCTGCCTCATCCATTTGATTGCCAGCCAAAGGATCGGCAATTTCTGCGCTGCCTTGTCCGGTGGCGATGGCTTCCCATTCAAACTCGCTCGGCAAACGGCCCTGCCCGCCATTTTGCGCCGCATACCAAGCGGCGAACGCATCCGCCTCGTAATAGGAAATATGCGTGACCGGCGCGGATGACGACCGCTCGGTCAGGCCCTGATGCGTGAAATGATCATTGCCGCGCCAATATTCGGGCTGAGTAATGCCGTCTTCATTGACCCAGCTCCATCCATCAGACAGCCACCAACGCGCATCCTGATAGCCGCCATCAGCGATGAATTCAGCCCACTCGCCATTGGTGATAAGGCCCGATGCGAGAGCAAAAGGCTCCAGAAAAATCCGATGACGCGGCCCTTCATTATCAAAGGCGAAGCCGCCGTCCCTATCGCTCCGCGCAGTGTTGGGTCCGCAGCCGATTTCTGCCATTCCGCCCGGGTGATGCCACCACTCTTCTGCGCGGCCGCTCAGAGGCTCGACTTGCGGAGATGACCTGCCATCACTGGCGGATGATACCGCCGGCCAAATCGCTGGAGTCAGGGGATTTTGGAAAAAGGCATGCTTGATATCGGTAAGCAGCAATTCTGCATGCTGCTGCTCATGCGCAATGCCCAGCCGAATGAGCGGGTCATGCGCGCCAGTATCTATCAGCGCCTCCATCGCGGCATCGACGCTGTCCCGGTAGGCATAAATTGCATCCAATGACGGGCGTGAGAGCATTCCGCGAGCCGGTCGCGCAATCCTCGCGCCTTCTGCCTCGTAGTAGGAATTGAAAAGATAGGCCCAAGCCTCATTGAACACCTGGTAGCCGGGCGCAAACTCGCGCAGCAGAAACGTCTCCCAAAACCATGTCGTATGCGCCAGATGCCATTTGGCGGGAGAAGCGTCCTCCATCGATTGCAGGCTGGCATCGGCATCGCTGAGCGGCTCTGTCAAAGCGCGCATCAAAGCCCGCGTGCGGCGATATTGCGCAGCGAGCGATGGCTCTCCTTCAGACTTTGAAGAACGCGCGGGAAATTCGCCGTTTGGCGCCGGATCGGCTTTGCCTGCTGCAAGGTCGGCTGATGAGGAATGTGGCTGTGCGATGCGCTTATCTTTAAGCGCTTCGCTGCGTCAAATCCAGTGCTGACCGCGCTCTTTCACCGCTGCTTTGAGACGCTAGGCCTCGCTACCGCCTAGACGGTCAATTCGTTCAGGCTGCATCTGCCCGGCGCACTTGTGCCTCCGCGTTCAGCATTTCGGCAAGCAGGAAGGCCAATTCCAGCGACTGCGCCGCATTCAAACGCGGATCGCAATGGGTGTGGTACCGATCGCCAAGCGCATCATCGGTAATCGCCACAGCGCCGCCAACGCATTCGGTCACATCCTGGCCGGTCATTTCAACATGAATACCGCCCGGATGCGTGCCTTCGGCGCGGTGAACCGCAAAAAAGCCCTTCACCTCGGTCAAAATTCGGTCGAAAGGCCGCGTCTTATAGCCGCTATCCGCCTTCACAACATTGCCATGCATGGGGTCGCAGCTCCACACGACAGGATGCCCCTCGCGCTTCACAGCACGAACCAGCGGCGCCAAGCCGTCTTCGACCTTGTCATGACCAAATCGGCTGATCAGCGTAATCCGGCCTGCTTCACGGCCCGGATTGAGCACATCGAGAAGTTTCAGCAAGGCATCGGGTTCCAGCGACGGGCCGCATTTCATCCCCAAAGGATTGCCAATTCCGCGCGCAAATTCGATATGAGCGCTGCCCTCGAACCGGGTGCGATCCCCAATCCAAACCATATGGGCGCTGGTGTCGAACCAGTCTCCGGTGAGCGAATCTTGCCGGGTTAAGGCCTGCTCATAAGGCAGCAGCAGAGCCTCGTGACTGGTGTAAAAACTGGTCCCCTGAAGCTGAGGCACGGTCGCCGGATCGATCCCGCATGCCTCCATAAAATCGAGCGATTCCCCAATTTTGTCGGCTGTTGCAGCGAATTTTTCAGCCCATGGCGAGCGGCCCATGAAGTCAAGCGTCCACTGATGCACCTGCCGCAAATTGGCATATCCGCCGCCAGCAAAAGCGCGCAGCAAATTGAGCGTCGAGGCCGCCTGACTATAGGCGCGAACCATCCGCTGGGGATCATTGGTGCGCTGGACCGGATCAAAGTCGATCCCATTGATATTATCACCGAAATAGCTCGGCAAAGTCACATCGCCTTGCGTTTCCGTGGGCGAGGAACGCGGCTTGGCAAATTGCCCCGCCATCCGGCCAACTTTGACAACCGGATGCTTGCTGGCAAAGGTCAGCACCACCGCCATTTGCAATATAACGCGAAACGTATCGCGGATATTATTGGGGTGAAACTCGGCGAAGCTTTCCGCACAATCGCCCCCTTGCAAAAGGAACGCCCGGCCCTCAGCCACGTCAGCAAGATCGGCTTTCAGCGCGCGTGCCTCTCCGGCAAAAACCAGCGGCGGCGAGGTTTCCAGAGTCGCCTCCGCATCGGCCAAAGCGCGAGCGTCAAGATACTCAGGCAAATGCCTTGCCTCGAAGGATTTCCAACTGTCTGGCGACCACTTTTGCGCCATATCTCGGCTCTCTTTCTCGTCAGTCCTGTGCTCGGACCAGACCCAAATTGCTGGCAACGGATTGCCCGCTGCCCGGTTGTATCGCGCCAAGCTATACGCCTAAGCACGCGTCATCGCTACCCGAAACCTTTTGCACGCCGCGCGCAAGACCAATTCTGCTTGGGCAAGGGCAAGTTTGCCTCACTAACGGCCGCGCAATCAGCCGCTCTAGCGTCCGCTAACCGCGTCTTCACCCGTGGATGAGCGCTGCGATGGGCGTCCTTCAGCAAGGCTCTGTCCCTCTGGAATAACAGCCACTCTAAAGCCCGCATGTCCGCCGAAATATTTCTGCGCGAGCTGCTGCATGATTTCCGGCGTTGTGCGCGAATAATCGCTCAGCAAATAGCGCAGCAATTCGATCCTGCGCGGGTCCTGCGAGCTGCCTTCCAGTTGGAACATCCAGAACAGGTTACCGGTCGAGGCGCGGCTGATATATTGGCGCAAGGGCTCGGTCACGCGCTCAAGCTCGTCAGCGCCGGGCGGCGTGGTCGCAAGATCAGAGGCAATCCGTTCCGCCTCCTGGAAAAAGATCGGCACATCGCGCGGCTGCAATTGGGCCAGTGCGCTGATGCGTCCGCCGCCTCGGCCAAAGCCCTCAACCCCGTCGCTGGGCCAGACCGAACGGGCCACGGGTGCATAGCTTGCCCCGGCGCGTTCCCGCATCGCGTCAAGCAAGCGGTTGTTGAACAATTGCACCAAAATTTCGAGTTGGCGCGATTCGCGCAGGCCCGTGACACCGGCCCCGCTCGGCCAAGCAATAACGGCCGCCGCCTGATTGGCATCGCCGCGGTGCGTCAAAACCTCCACATCACCTGCGTCGGGGGCCGCATCAGGAAAAGACGATCCGCGCTGCGCCATGATCGGATCAAGCCCGCCGCGCGGCGGCAATGCGCCAAAGGTTTCCTCCAGCGCGGCCAGCCCTTGCTCGCGGTCGAAATCGCCAAACATCAGCACCTCGATCGGACCTTGGGCCAGAATTGGTTCCCACACTTCGCGGAATCTCTCAGGCGTGATCGCATCGACTGCGGCCAGATCGGGTGTCACAAATCGGCCATCCTGATTGCGCAGCAGATTTTCAAGATCACGGCCAAGCACACCGGCCGGGCTGGTCGCATAGCTTTCATAAGCCAGCCTCGCTGCGGCTTTGGACCGTAGCACAGGGGGCGCATCCCAGCGGGGTGTGTTGAGCTTGGCTGCAAAAAGATACAATTGATCGCGCAAATCCTCGGGCCGTGTTTGGGCAAAGAAGGTGAAGGCACCCTCTGTAATGTCGAAATCGAAGCCCATCTTGCGCCCGGTCGCCAGCCGGTCCAGCTGTTCCTGACCAATTTCGCCGAGGCCAGAGCTGATCAACGCCATCTCACCAAGCCGAATATAAGGCCCGTCTTCTTCTGCAAAGGCGCGGTAACCGGCACCAAACCGGACCTTAACCGCAACCCTGCCCGGTTCCGCCTCGTTCGACCAAATGATCGCTCTTACCCCGTTTGATAGGCTGACCATTTCGATGTCGTGCACGCCAATCGGGACGGTCTTCTCGGTCGATCCGCGCGGACCGATGGGTTCCAGATCTGCAAAAGACACCTCGCTTGCAGTGATCCGGGCATTGGGATCGGGCGCAACCTCTTCGCGCAAGGCAGTGCGCAGATCATCCACGCTGGCTTCTCCGGCGGCCGGGGTGACATAAGTCGCGCGGATGACAGCACCTTTGAACAAGTCCTGCGTATGCCGCAGCAATTGCTCGGGCGTGATCGCATCCTTCATCCCGTTAAACACCCAAAGAACGGTTTCGGGCGAGGCGACCGCTTCGCGTATATCGACAGCATTGACGATATCATCAGCCAGCCGGGATCCGGGCATCACGGCGCGCTCTGCCACTGAGCTGGTAAATATCTGCTCCAGCTCTGCCACTTCCCGGGCAATTTCCTCTTCTGTGGGCGGCGTGGAAATCGCATCTTCAATCACCCCGCGAACATCCCTCAGCGCGGTGCGCCAATCATCGGACAAAGGCGCAAAGCTTACGAAAGTCGCATCGGTCGAGCGGCTGACATCGTCTTGCTGGACTTGCGCATAAAGAAAGCTGCCGCCAGCCCGCGCCCGCGATTCCAGACGCCGATTGATCAGCGCCTGCGCCAAGGAATCGCGCAAGCGCCCCTGATTATAAGCAATCGTGTCTTGCACAGGCCGCCACGGGCGCAAGACCCCGAATGTGAAAGAGCGCGGCAGGTCAGCCTCTACAATAACCGCGGCTTCGCCAACCGGGTTTCGCGGGTCGGCGCCTGCAGGCGCAACCGGATCGCCGAAATCAGGCGCCGCAACCAATTCACCGCGAACCTTCCAGTCGCCAAAGTATTTTTCGACTAAAGAGGCCAGAATGCGAGGATTGATATCGCCAGCAACCGAGATCACAGTATTTTGCGGGCGATACCAACGCTTATGGAAAGCAGCGACGGCGCGCGCTCTCGCACCCGTCAAAGTCTCAACTGTGCCAATCGGGCTGCGTGTGGCCAGCCTTTGTCCGGCAAACAATGTCTCACGGCTGGCCTCTGCCCGGCGCTGAGCCGCACCGCCCCGCTCGCGCTTTTCAGCCAGAACAATCGGCACTTCGGCGGCCAGATTTCGGCGATTAATGACCGGCTTTTGGATCATCCCGGCAAGCAGTTTGAAGCTCTCCTCAAGCTTCGCATCATTCACATTCGGCAGATCCAGCTTAAACACGGTGTGCGTCGGGCTGGTCTCGGCGTTGGTGTCACTGCCAAATGTCGCGCCCAGCCTTTGCCATGTCGGGATCGCTTCGCCGGGCCCCAAATGCTCGCTCTCGCGGAACAGCAAATGTTCGAGCAAATGAGCAAAGCCGCGCTCGTCCTCCATTTCGTGCAAAGAACCTGCATCAACCCGCACGCGGATCGAAACCTGACCCGGTGGCACGCCGTTCTTGCGCACGGCATAGCGCAGGCCATTGTCCATTTCGCCAAACAGCCATTCTGCATCGCGGGGCACATCACTGCCGCGGTAGATCCACGGTGTCTCGCCATCATCCTGAATTGCCTCCGGCTCGGGCAAATCGAGCATTTGCGCAGCAAGCGGCGACGACAGAAAACCGCCCAGCACGGAAGGCTGAGGCAGCACGGCCAAGTGGCCGAGGCAAATTGCAGTCAGAAACAAGAGCGTGAAGCGCTGAAAGGCGCGAATGTGGTATAGCATATACCCCGTCTATAGGCAGGATAGGTGTGAAGCCATAGTGAATGCAGAACTTGGCAATTTCTTTCAAAGAACGGTCTCGCAAGCGCTTTTGCGAGGGGTAGGCTTGGTCATTTTGCCAGGGCCTGCTCGCTATTCTCTTGTCGCAGAGCACTTGTGAGAATGTCTTCGGGCGCCTAATTACACATCCATGTTTATTGAAACCGAAACCACACCTAATCCCGCCAGCCTTAAATTCCTGCCAGGTGAACAAGTCATGCCATCAGGCACGCGCGAGTTTGCCAGTCCTGAAAGCGCAGAGGTCAGCCCGCTGGCGCAAGCGGTGTTTGATACTGGCGAAGTCGTCAATGTATTCTTCGGTAGCGATTTTGTGACAGTAACCGCTGCTCCCGGCGTCAATTGGAGCGAGCTTAAACCCCAAGTACTGGCCATTTTGCTGGACCATTTCGCTGCCAAAGCGCCGCTGTTTGTCGGCGGAACAGCCGAGGGGATCGCGGTCCCGCCTGAGGACACAGAATTGATGGTTGAGGATGATCCCGCCAATGCGGAAATCGTCGCTCAGATACACGAATTGCTCGAAACCAGAGTGCGGCCGGCGGTGGCCGGTGATGGCGGCGATATTGCATACCGCGGGTTCAAAGACGGGGTGGTTTACTTAACCTTGCAAGGGGCATGCGCGGGCTGCCCCAGCTCCACCGCTACTCTTAAGCATGGGATTGAGGGTTTGCTGAAACATTACGTGCCCGAAGTCAGCGAAGTGCGCGCTGCATAGGCTCAATATATCGCCCTTTTGGTGCGCTGCGCCGTTGCGGGGAAGTTCGGGGTAAACATGCGCCAATTGGCGATAGAATGCGCAAGCGAAGCCTGTTCGATTGCACTTTTCGAAGACCAACAATTGCTGGCGCATTATCACGAGGTTCTGGGCCGGGGCCATGCCGAACGTCTGATCGGCCTTATCGCAAAAATGCCTGATAAAGGCCGTGCAGACCGCATTCTGGTGTCACGCGGGCCGGGCAGTTTCACTGGACTGCGGATCGGGATGGCCGCTGCGCGCGCTTTATCATTGGCATGGCGCAGTGACCTCTTAAGCTATCCCGTGCTTGCTCTTGTAACCTCCCATTTTCTTTCGCAGCACGCCAATACGCCCGTTAGCATCGCCATGCGGGCAGGCCATGGCGAAATTTTTCAGCAGGATTTCGATGCGGATGGCTTGCCGCAAAACACCGCCGCATCGCTCGCCCCGGCTGATGCGGCAAGGCGCGCTGCGCATGCCCATGTCGCTGGCACTATGGCGCAGCAATTGGTGAGCGAGCGGGGACATGGCGAGCCGCATGTGCTTTATCCAGATGCCCGGCATGTCATGGCCATTGCCCCTGACCTCATCAGCGACACATTAACCTTGGAATATGGCCGCGCGCCCGATGCCAAGCCAGCGCCGCTTATTCAAACATCCCGGCCATGATCATCTCCCGTGTCCATTCGCTCAATTTTACCGAGCAGCATCTGAACCTAGCGATGACCGTTATGGATTCGGCCTTCGATCCCTTTTGGAGCGAGGCATGGACCAAAGAACAACTTGCCAATTCGCTCAAAATCCCCGGGACCGAATTGTATCTGGCTAAGCAAAAAGACGAGGTGGCTTCGAGTGAAAATCTTGTTAGTGGGCTGTTATTGTCGCGCACACTACTCACTGAAAGTGAAATACTTCTCTTTGCGGTAAAGCAAAACATGCAGCGCAAAGGTTTGGGCCGAGAAATACTGGGTAACTTTCTCAATATTGCGAACGAACAAGGCACTGAGGAGGTTTTTCTGGAAATGCGTGAGAATAATCCGGCTTACGATTTGTACCAATCGCTTGGCTTTCTGCCGGTTGGCAGACGCACTGGGTATTACACCACGCAAGCGGGCGACAAGGTGGATGCAATCACTTTTCGCAAGCGCATCCTCTAATGTGATAGAAATGCCTGTAAAAATTTGACGGAACTGTTGCAACCGATGTCGTTTCCGTACAATGAGCAGTAATGGTCGCAATATGGAAAAATAAACGTATGTACTAAAGGGATCTGAAAATGGACAATCTTGAAACCGATATGAACGAGGCGATCATTACGCTCACCTCGGACATAGTCGCGGCTCATGTCAGCAACAATAATGTTACTGTTGATGAAGTGCCGACATTGATTTCAAATGTCTTCTCTGCGCTTTCAGGACTCAATGGCGATGATGGTGGAAACGAAATTCCGCCTGAACCCGCTGTATCGATAAGATCTTCGGTTAAGAAAGATTATGTCGTTTGTCTGGAATGTGGCAAGAAGATGAAAATGCTCAAACGTCATTTATCGACGGAGCATGGGATGACGCCAGACGAATATCGCGCCCGCTGGAATTTGGGCGCTGACTATCCGCTGGTTGCCCCCAGTTATGCTGAGACACGGCGTGATCTAGCCAAGAAAATTGGCCTCGGTCGCCAACCAGGCCAAAAACGTGGCCGCAAGAAAAAGAATGCGTAGGCAACTGCCTTCACACGCTTGAGAAGGGCGCCCTTGCTGTCTATGTCCTACGGGATGAGACGTTAGGGCGTCCTAAACTTTATGCGCGAGGTTTGCGTTGTCGCAGCAAATTGATCTGGAACAGCTTTGTGCTGAAAAAGGCCTTCGGATTACCGAGCAAAGGCGAACTATCGCCAAGGTCTTATCTGAAAGTGCCGATCACCCGGACGTTGAACTGGTTCACGAGCGGGCGAGCGCTATCGATCCAAAGATATCCATCGCGACGGTCTATCGCACGGTACGCCTGTTTGAAGAGGCCGGTATCCTCGATCGCCACGACTTTGGCGATGGGCGCGCACGCTATGAAGCGGCGCCAGAGGCCCACCACGATCATCTGATTGACGTCGAAACCGGCAAGGTGGTCGAATTTGTCGATCCCGAACTGGAAGCCTTGCAAAAGCAAATCGCAGAAAAACTGGGCTATCGCCTCGTTGATCACCGGATGGAGCTTTATGGCGTCCGCCTCGACCGGGAAAGCTAAAGGCTCGGCCACGCTATCAGCCAAGGCTCAGCGGGCCGCAGACCTGCGCGCTGCAGCGATGAACGGCGAAACCACACCGATTTCGCTGCGGGCCTGGGGACGGCTGGTGCTCAGGACTATCGCCATTGCCGCCCTGCTCGCAGTTTTTGTCCCGCTGCACTATTTGTACCGCATCTTTGTGTACGGCTCTCCTTTTCCGAAATATTTCCTCAAATACACCGCCTGGATCATCGGCGCGCGAGTGGAAATCACCGGAACCCCGCTCAAACGCGATGTGTTTTTCATCTCCAATCACATCTCTTGGGTCGACATCCTTGCGCTTGCCGGGGCGAGCGGGACGGCCTTCGTTGCCAAACATGAATTGTCGCAGGTGCCCGTCATCGGCTGGCTTTGCCGGCTCAACAGAACCGTCTTTGTGAAGCGCGAGAACCGCCTCGGCGTTGCCAATCAAATCAACGCCTTGCGCGAGGCTTTGCAGGATAATTGGTCAGTCACCATTTTCCCGGAAGGCACGACCACAGATGGCCAATCGCTGCTCCCCTTTAAAACCAGCATGCTGAGCGTGCTTGAACCGCCGCCGCCGGGCGTTTTGGTCCAGCCGGTCCATATTGATTATGGCGATGCGGCAGAAGACATCGGTTGGATCGGCGAGGAAGACGGCGTCAACAATGCCAAACGCGTCGTCTCACGCAAAGGCACATTCGTGTTGAAAATTCGCTTTCTCGAACCCTTCAGCCCGGCCGATTTCCGCGGCCGCAAGGCAATCGGCGCAAAAGCGCGCGAGGAGATTGAAACAGCCTTGCTGGACAGCTTGGGAAAGCCGCTGCGTGACTTTGCCCACACGGTGCCGCCGATAAGGTATGAAGCACCGTCCATTCACGAATAGCCACCAGCCCAAAATGCGCGGCAAATGATTATAGCTCGGCGCGGACCAGCCAATCATGAAATTGCCGAACTGGGCGTTCTTCAAGCGCGGTTGGCTTGCACACAAACCAATAGCTGTAGGGGCTTTCAACGGCCAGCCCGTATAGATTGGTAAGCCGGTTGTCCTGTTCACGGCGCAAATGGTCATCATGCATGATCGCAATGCCCAGCCCCTGCGCCGCTGCTTCCAGCATCAATTGGCCAGAGCCGTAAAGATCAATCGCGGCAGGCTCCAGATCCTGCATTGTAAGCTCTTTTTTCCAAGCTTCAAAGCTCTCGGGCAGCTCTTGATGAAGCAAAAAGGTCTGCTTCTCGAGCTTTTCCCTGTCAGGCGTGTCGCCCAGCTTTTCAGCGACCTGCTTGCTGGCGATGGCATGCACGCGGTTGTAATCGAGCCGGACCGCATGCAGCCCGCTGGCAGGCCCGCGCGACAGGATAATTCCGGCATCCAATGTATCGCCCACCCGGTCTTCCAAATGCGGACCGGTATCAATATCGATATGGAGCAAGGGATGACGCGCTCTGAGCTCGCCCAGACGGGGGAATAACCGCTTGCTGCCGAACATCGGCAACACGCCAAGGCGCAGGCGCAGCACGGACAAATTGTCCGATTGGCTTTCCACCGCGCGAGCCAGCGATTCCAAATGCGGATTGACCGCTTCGTAAAAGGCTTGCCCTTCATCGGTCAGCTGCATCGCCTGACGCGCGCGAGTAAACAGCTTGCGCCCGACAAATGTCTCCAGATTTCCGATCCGCCGCGACAAGGCCGAGGGACTAAGCCCCAACTCGTCAGAAGCGGCCCGCGCAGAACCCAGTTTCACTGTCCGAACGAACGCTTCTAATGCGCGCAAAGGTGGTAATCGACGCGTAGCCATGCGCGATCTCCTCTCTCGCGGTTTGTCTCTGCCTAATGCGCGCTTTTGTCAACTCAATCGGCAGTTTTAGCCGTGTCTGGTGCATGCAAGCGCATACGTTTGACGTGGGTTTCATCCGCTGCCGTCACTTCCAAACGCCAACCGCTGGGATGATCCAGCATAGCGCCTGTTTGTGGCACTTGCTCGGCCAGAACGAATGCAAGCCCGCCGAGCGTATCCACTGCCTCTTCCACCTCGGCCAGCCGCGGGTCGATATTCTCGGCAATATCTTCGAGCTCTGCGCGAGCATCACAATCCCACACACCGTCGGCAATCAGGACAAATTGTTCGACCGGAACTTCATCATGCTCATCCTCGATCTCGCCGACGATCTCCTCGACCAGATCTTCAATCGTAATGATCCCGTCCGTGCCTGAAAATTCATCCAGCACAATGGCCAAATGCATCCGATTGGCGCGCATGTCCGCCAACACATCAAGCGCCCCTCTGGTTTGCGGCACATAGAGCGGCTGGCGCATCAGAACCGTCCAATCGCTCGGCGGAGATTTCCCGCTGGCAAGGAAAGGAAACACGTCCTTGATATGCATCATGCCGATCACCGAATCGAGCTGATCGCGGTAGACCGGAATGCGCGAATGGCCATTGGAGGCAAAGGCCGCCACCATCTCGTCCCAGCTATCATTGGCATCAACGGCAATAATCTCGCTGCGCGGGATCGCCACATCATCGGCGTCATGCTCGCTAAAATGCAGCAAATTGCGCAGCATCTGGCGTTCAGCAGGGGCAAGATCACCCTGAGGGTTTTCCGAGGACGGCTCCTCGCCGTTCTCGTCCTCATGCTCGTCGAGCGTTTCCTCGATCTGGGCGCGCAAGCTTTGCTCGCCCGTATGCGAGGCGAAAAATCGCCGAATTGCGGGCCCCAGTTTTGACCAAAGCCCGCTGCTACTCTCCGCATCTCCTGCGGTGGGGGATGTCTCGGGCATGGCCCTTAAGTGCACTCCTTCATCATGCGCAGTGCTTATATGGGTCACTGATACCCATTTGTGCAAGTATCCGGCGTTCAAGCGCTTCCATTGTGTCCGCATCTTTCTCGCTGGTTTCGTGATCGTATCCGGCACAATGTAACAATCCGTGAACGATCAGATGGGCGGCGTGATCCTCCAAGGGAACCCCTTTTTGGACCGCCTCGCGCTGGCAAGTCTCGAATGCCAAGGCAATATCGCCCAGCATGACCGGCGGGCCATTGTCATCCGCTTGCATCAGCCTCGCTGGCTCGGTCATCGGAAAGCTCAGCACATTGGTCGGCTTGTCACGCCCGCGCCATTCCCGGTTAAGCGCATGGATCTGCTCGTCAGAGGTGAACATCACGCTGATCTCGAGGCGATCATTTGCAAATTCTGGGACCACAATTTTGGCAGCCGTCACGCAGCCCTCAGTAAGCAAGGCAAACCCGCCTTCGGGACCCGCATCCTGCGGCCAGCCGTCAATGTGACAATCGATCTGCACTTAAGCGGAGGGCCCTTCGTAAGCCTCGACAATGCGGCCCACAATCGGGTGGCGCACGACATCGGCTGCGGTGAAGCGTGTGAGCGCAATGCCCTCCACCCCGTCCAGCCGCTCGACCGCGTCAGCCAGCCCGGACATCCGGTCGCCGCCGGGCAAATCAACTTGTCGCGGATCGCCGCAAATGACCATCCGGCTGTTTTGACCAAACCGGGTAAGAAACATCTTCATCTGCTCGCGCGTGGTGTTCTGCGCCTCGTCCAGAATGACAAAGGCATCCGCCAGCGTGCGTCCGCGCATGAAAGCAATCGGCGCAATCTCAATCTCGCCGCTGGCAATCCGCCGCTCGACCTGTTCGGGCGGCATGCAATCATACAGCGCATCGTAAATCGGGCGCA
>CAZDHB010000037.1:9411-26810 GCA_964505255.1 uncultured Porphyrobacter sp. | reverse complement strand
TGCCCGTGGCCTATTCAGACGAAGATCTAAACTCAGCAGTCAATGCCGGCGCGATAACGGCAGAGGCCGCCGCAGCCCTGCGCGCCCATGTTAGCGCGCTGCGCGATATGCCGCGCGGCGATGAGGAAAACTTCCGCCTCATCAACTCGTTCAACGATATTTTCGTCGCGATTGGCATAATCATCATGCTGGTCGCCGCTGGTGCGATCGGCAACGCGATAGCCGACGCAATTGCCCCGGCAATGACCTGGGGCGAGTTTTACGGGCCCTCCGGTGACAACCAGCCAACTGATGCCGAGAAAACCGCCTTTCATGCAGCGCGCGAACTCAACAGTGCGTGGGGCTTTTTGGCAGGCAGCGGCTTGATAGCTGCCATTTGCTGGCCCTTGGCGGAATTTTTCACGCGCAAACGCCGCATGGCCTTGCCCAGCATTATCCTATTGCTGGCCTTTGTTGGCGGCGTGTTTGGCGCGGTGATGGGCCTTGGCAATGTGCTTGGGTTTGGCGAAATCAGTGACGCGGTCGGAGCTTTCATCGCCGCCTTTGCAGGCCTGTTCGCCGCAGGCGCAGCCTATCTGCATTACCGCCGCTTTATGGTCCCGATTACCGTTGCAGCGGGCGCCGGCGCGGCGGCAGTGACCGTAATCAATCTGATCGCAGCCGCATTGAACGCTATAGCAGGCATCGATTTAGACGGGGCGGTATTGGTGCTGGTCTTCCTATCGGGCATTGCGATCTTTGCCCTCGCCATGCGCTGGGACATGACCGACCCTGAACGCACTACGCGCCGCTCTGATATTGCCTTTTGGCTCCATCTGCTTGCGGCGCCGATGATTGCGCATCCGATCTTCGTCTCGACCGGAGTGATCGGTGGCGGCGATAATGTCGGGGTGGGCAGCGCTGTTTTCGTGCTTGCCATTTATGTCATGTTTGGGCTGATCGCATTGGCGATTGATCGGCGCGCTATGCTGGTCTCTGCCTTGGCCTATGTGCTGGCCGCCCTCGCCTTTCTGTTCGACAAATTTGGCGCGGTTGAATTGGGCTTTGCGTTAACGGCGCTGGTGATCGGCTCTGCCTTGCTATCGCTGAGCGCGTTTTGGACACCGATCCGGTCTGCTATTGTGAGCAAATTGCCAGCGGATGTGCAGTCGGTTTTACCCGCCAGTCAGGTCTCTGCTTAGGTCTCCGCTTAGGCGGCCAACCCCGCTTAAGCGCGCACCGTTTACTCGGGCACGGCCTTCAGCATGCGCCGCTCTATCGGGGCCAAAACGCCTGCTAATTCATGCCCGCGTTTTAACACCTGACCATGCTCGCCAAAAAGGGTCCACATGCCTTGCCGATTGCGCAAAGAGGGCCGCTTCTCCACGCGTGTCTGCGGGCGTTCTGCTGCGCGGCGAAAGGCGGCAAACACGGCCGCATCCTTGCCAAAATCCATCGCATAATCGCGCCACTCTCCGGCGGCGACCATCCGCCCGTAAAGGTCGAGAATGCGCTGCAATTCCTCTCTAGTGAACGCCGTCTGCTGCGGCTCGCGCCCAGGAAAGTTTAGGATTGTCTCGCCAAAACGCATAGGCGTTAGCCGCCCGTTCCGCTGCGCGGTTTAGCCGGGCTGGATGCATCCTTGCCCTCTTTCACTGCGGCAAGCTCTGCCCGCAGCAGGGCAAGTTCCTCTTGAAGCTGCGCAATGCTGGCCGTGTGATCAGCCATGATTTCCTCGTCGCATGGCGGGTCATCGCACGGCGTGCCATAGGGGATAAACTCCTTGATCCATTCCTCTGCTGGAACAAGGGTCGAGCGTGCTTTCAACCCGATCATGGTCCCGCCTGCTGCGACATCCTCTGTGACGACCGCATTGGCGCCAACGCGCGCGCGTTTGCCGACGGTAATCGGCCCGATGATCTGAGCACCAGACCCGAGGATTACGTCATCTTCGAGGGTGGGATGGCGTTTGCCGCCCACGCCATTGGCCGGGTTGGTTCCGCCCAAGGTCACGCATTGGTAAATCGTCACATTGTCGCCAATTTCTGCCGTTTCCCCGATCACCGTAAACCCGTGATCGATGAACAGATTGCGGCCAATGCGGGCCCCGGGATGAATATCGATAGCGGTGAAAAAGCGGCTGAAGTGATTCACCATGCGGGCGAGGAAATAGAGGTCCGCTTCAAACAGCCAATGCGCGAGGCGGTGCCATACCATCGCCCAGACACCGGGATAGAGCAAAATCTCCCAGCGCGAGCGCGGCGCCGGATCGCGCGCGCGAATACTGTCCAGATATGTCGTCAAACGGTTGAGCATTATCCACCTCGATAGCCCGATGAGCGCGGCTAAAGCAAGCGCGCTAGATCGCCGGTCTGTGCGCCGCCGCCTGCAGTCCCGGCTTCGGCCTCCAGGCCTTGGACACGGTGCAGCGCATCGCGCCAGACCGACATAGTAGGGGCTGATTTACGCTCAAGCGACATTCGATCAACCTGCTCAACCACCTGTTTAATGACGGCAAAACTGCGTTCGATGCGCGGCAGCAAATAGTTACTCATCCCCTCACCGCCCATCGCATCAGCAGGCGCAAGGCCGCGATTTTCGGCATGGGCCGCGATGAGATCTGCAACCATTGCGTCATCCGGCACACCTATTTGCAATTGCAGCGAACCGCCGATGCGCGAGCGCAGATCAGGCAAAGAAATCGGCCAAGGATCACGATCGGAAATAAGCAATAACGGCTCTGCATCTTCCTGCGCCCGGTTCCAGCGGTGAAACAGCTCGGTCTCGCTCCACCCGTCTGCTCCATCGATTACGGCATGAGCCGGATTTTGCTCGGCAAACCAGCGACCAAACAGGCTTTTGCCGGAACTTGGCGGTCCAATCAGAACCGCGGTGCCAAACGGCCAGCTTTCAGGGTGCGCCAGCGCGTCGGCAATATGCGCATTTGCGTTCCCAAGGACGATACGCGTGCCATTCCGCGCGCTCCCGGCGGCAAGCGGCAATGCGAGCTGCGCCATTAGCGCGAGATGAGCAACGCGTTGCCACCCTGCTGCACCGCGAAACCGCGCGCGCGCAGAGCCGCTGCCAATTCATCAAGCGAACCAGCAAAACTGACTGACATCACCGAAGTCCCGCCAATCGCCGTGCTGCTGATCGAGGCACCGCGTACGCCGGCTGCCCCTCTGACCGAGCCAAGGGCGCCGTCAAAAGAGGCCGCATCTGGCGTGGCAAATTGCACCACATAGCTGCTCACTGCGGCGACCGCCGGAGCGGCCTCTTGCGAGGATGCCGATGAACTGGCGCTCGCGGAAGAGGAACTGCTGCTTGCCGAGGAGGTTCGGCCAGAGGATGAGGCTGTGCGTCCGCCCAAAATACGGCTCGCCAAGGCCTCCAGCCGGGCGACCGCAGGATCGACATCCTCTGCGCCGGGGCGAATTGTGCTGTCCGCTTGCAATTTCCCTTCGGCCAAGGCCTGCTCGAATATGGCGTTAAAGCGCTCCACCGCCTCGTCCATCATCGCGGGCATATCGGCGGGCTTATCAGCGCGCATGGTGAAACTGTCTAGAAAACGGCTATCCGGCCCGATCCGCGCGGTAAACTTCGCCTCGACAGGTCCGCCGGGATAGCTGTGATTGAGCCGCGCGATCGCGGTTGCCACATCGCCCGCGTTGAATTGTTCCATGATGTTGCGCCACCACATCCGGCTGGTGCGGCCCGTCTGCCCATAATTGACCAGCAGCGATTGGCCGCCAGCCCCCGATGGCCGGACATAAGCAATCAGGCTGCCGCCGGGTTGATATTCGGCCCATGCGCGCTGCCATGGATTGCGCTGTTCATAGACGAGCTGCGTACCCGCCTCAAACGTGACAGGGATGAGCAAAACCGGGGTTGAGGGGCGTCGGCGCGAACCGCTGCCCAAATAGCGCGCGGCGCGTCCGCGATCAAAAATCACGCCCAATTCGGCGATATAGCGCCTTGGGCCGACTTGTTCTTTCTCGATCACCACCGCGGCAAGCATCGTTTGCAATTGGGAATCGGGCATGGAAGGCCCGTCAATTTCGGCCCAAGCCTTGCGGATGGCCAGATTCCAGCCCTTTTCACGCGCTTCTGCGGCATCATCACCGCGCACGTCCACTTCTACGCCGGTGACTTGAAAATCGCTCGAGGCGGCGACGGGCGCAATGCCGCGGTCCCCGCTGACCTGAGCGCTTACACCCCAGATTGCGCCCCAGATCGCGCCCCAGATCGCGAGCGCAAGCAATGCCGCGACGCTGATTGCGCGCCAGCCTTCGCCGCGAAACGGACCTGCGCCGCGCGCAGTTATGGCCGCGTCCAAGGGGCGGTTTTGATCACTAAGGCAGGTTTGGTCAGACATAAACAACGCGAGTATGGGGAAAACACGCAGCCTTTTGCCCAATACGCCATGGAAAACCAAGCGCGAATGAGTATGGCAGGGGCATAATGCGTGAAAAAACCTCTCAAAATGGCTCTGGCTACACCTATGAGCAGGCCGGTGTCTCCATCGAAGCGGGCAACGCCCTTGTCAAGGCGATTGGCCCGCTGGTGAAGGCAACCGCCCGGCCCGGCGCAGACAGCGAGCTGGGCGGCTTTGGCGGCTTCTTCGACCCCAAGGCGGCTGGCTATAAAGATCCCTTGCTGGTGGCCGCCAATGACGGGGTTGGGACGAAGCTCAAGCTGGCGATTGATCATGACCGGCATGACAGTGTGGGTCAGGATCTGGTCGCCATGTGCGTCAATGACCTGATCGTTCAAGGGGCGGAGCCGTTGTTCTTCCTCGATTATTTTGCAACCGGTCATCTGGATAATGGCGTCGCAGAGCGGGTTATTGCGGGCATTGCCCAAGGCTGCGCCGAGGCAGGATGCGCTTTGATTGGCGGCGAAACTGCCGAAATGCCGGGCATGTATGGGCCGGGTGATTATGATCTTGCTGGCTTTTGCGTTGGCGCGGTGGAACGCGGTGAGCAATTGACCGGCGAAAGAGTGGAAGTGGGCCAGTTGCTGATCGGTGTGGCCAGTTCGGGCGTCCATTCCAATGGGTTTTCGCTCGTGCGCCGTTTGGCCGAGGATAAGGCTTGGGATTTGACGGCCCCCGCCCCTTTCGATGACACGCAAAGCCTGCTGGGCACGCTGATCGAGCCGACACGCATTTATGTCAAAAGCCTGATGCCGCTGATTCGCGAGGGCAAGATTGCTGGCCTTGCGCATATTACCGGCGGCGGCTTGCTCGAAAACATCCCGCGTATCCTGCCCGATGGGGCGCATGCCATAGTCAATGCCGACAATTGGGCGCAGCCTGGCTTGATGCGCTTCTTGCAAGATCAGGGCAGCATTCTGCCAAAAGAGATGGCGCGCACCTTTAATTGCGGAGTGGGCATGGTGCTGATTGCGGAGCCTGAGGATGCCGAGGGGATAATCGAGGAACTTGGCACAGCGGGTGAAAGCGCATTTGTAATCGGCGAAATTGCAGGCGGTGAAAAGGGCTGCACGGTAACCGGCAGCGAAGGGTGCTGGGGCGCCGATGCGGCATGGGATGCGCAGCACATTGGCTAAGACGCGGGCCTCGTCTGGCACCGGGGCTGCTGGGCCTAAGACTCAAAACGCGGCTCAAACCCCGCGCGCTAAAATCGCTGTTTTCATCTCCGGGGCGGGCACCAATCTTGCTGCGCTTTATTACGCCAGCCTCGATCCGCAAGCCGCCTATGAAATCGTGCTCGTTGCGGCCAATGACCCCGATGCGCGCGGCCTCGCTTTTGCCAAAGGCGAAGGGATCGGCACATTTGCACTGGCGCATAAGGGGATGTCACGCGCAGACCATGATGCGGCGATGGAAGAGGCCGCCCTTAAGGCAGGCGCGAAATTTATCGTCCTTGCCGGATATATGCGGATTTTGTCGCCCGATTTTACCCGCCGCTGGCAAGGGCGAATGTTCAATATTCACCCCTCGCTTTTGCCCAAATATCCCGGCCTCAATACCCATGCCCGCGCAATCGAGGCAGGGGACAAATGCGCCGGGGCCAGTGTCCATCTCGTGACCGAGCAGCTCGATGCAGGCGAAATCCTGCGCCAGATAGAAGTTGCCGTACTGCCCGAGGATACGCCCGATACCTTAGCGCGGCGAGTGCTGATCGCGGAGCATCAGCTGTATCCCAGAGCGATCAATGCTTACCTGCGCCGGGCCAATGACCCGGCCCATTTGTTTGAGCGGCTGAATACGCTCGCCTTGTCTTTGCCTCAGACTCATATGCGCGAAAGCCATGGCTCGCCCGGCTGGCGGGTGGGAACTGAGAAAAGCGGGAAATATTTCGCCCATTTTTCAGACCGGCATCATGGCCAGCCGCATATTGCGCTGCTCGTCAAAACCGGCAGCATGGATGAATTGGAGCATCTGGTGGAAAGCGCGAGCGAAGCCTATTTCAAGCCTGCTTACTACGGAGCCAGCGGCTGGGTCGGTATCATCCTCAACCGAGAAGGCGTGGATTGGGACGAGGTGAAGGATTGGATGGAGCGAAGCTGGCGCCGAAACGCCCCCAAATCGCTGACCAAATTGCTCGATGCCGCGGATGAGTTTTGATGGCCATATCTGAGGGCCAAATCTGATGGTCCTTAGCGCGGACCAGATAGCTGTGCTGCGGCGAGGAGAGTAAACCGCCGATGACCCCGCCGCGCTCGCACCCATTAGAAACATCGCGTTTTTCGCGGTGGGCAGACCGTTCGATAGAGCGCATGTGGGCGCGCGGGATGACCCCCAAACCAGCGCTTGAACCGGAGTTTCTTTGGCAGCAGGGCGCGCGCGGGTTTAACGCGCAAGATGAAAGCGCCTTGCGTTCACCCAGCGAAGTCAGCGATTTTCGCGAGCGTTTGGAGAAGCTGTGCAGCGCCTTGCGCGAGGAAGCCAGTTTGAACGCGCTTGGCCATACGATGGCGTATGGTCAGATCACCTCTGCCATTCGCAAACGGCATCAATTGGGGCGTCTGTGGTGCACGCGGCCAGAACTCGCGCAAACGGACATCGCGCCGCCCATTATCGTGCTGGGACAAATGCGATCAGGCACAACCAGGATACAGCGGCTGCTGGCGGCCGATCCGGCTCACGCAGGGACGCGCTTTTGCAACAGTCACGATCCTATCCCGCGCCTGCCCATTCCCTGGCTGAAAGATTGGCGGCCGATCAAAGCCCGCGCGGCGCTGTTTGTTGCGCGGCGCGTCAACCCATGGCTCGATGCGCTTCACCCGTTCGGGCCAGCGCGCACTGACGAGGAGATTGGCTGGCTGGCCGGTGCCCTCAGCCACTGCGTGATGGAAGCGCAATATACGATCCCAAGCTTTATCCGGTGGAGCGAGGCGTGCAATCCTGCCCCAATCTACCGCGAATTTGCCCGCATATTGCGCAGCGATGCCGCGATCATGGGCAATGCCCAAAGCCCGCGTATCCTGAAGTGTCCGCAATATACAGAAGACTTGCCCGCGATGTTGGCCGAGTTTCCAAATGCCCGCTTGGTTATTGCAAAGCGCGGCACGGAGCAGGTTTTGCCGAGCAGCGTGTCGATGATCGCCAGCCAGATGGCACCGCAGTCGCAGAGCATTGATCTGGCCTCGCTTAAGGCAGAATGGCGGCGCAAGCTCGCCCTCAGGGATGAGCGGATGCAGCTTGCCTTGGAAGGGTTCAAAGGCCGCAAGGCAGAGGTTGATTTTGCCGATCTCGATCGCGACTGGCGCGGGGCGATGACGCAAACTTACTCAGCGCTGGGGATCAGGCTGAGCGATGCAGGGCTGCGTGCGATGGAGCAAGAACAATCCCGTTCCGCCAAGAGCCATTACCGCAAGCACCAGGCTCAAATGAAGCGTTTCGCACAGCCGTGATAGGCGGATAGTGCAGGCAGTAGGGACGCATGAACGAAAAGAGCGGAGCATCACTGCCCCGCTCCATTTCGGTAAGCCGCGTCTGATGCGATTCTCAGCCGGCGGCCTGCGAATTAGCCAACGATTTCATCGGCATTGAAGAAGAAATCGATTTCAATTTTTGCGTTTTCTTCCGAGTCCGAGCCATGGACCGAGTTTGCCTCAATGCTTTCGGCATGCGCTTTACGAATGGTGCCTTCGTCAGCGTCGGCAGGATTGGTTGCGCCCATGACATCGCGATTGCGCTTAACCGCGTCTTCGCCTTCGAGCACTTGCACAACGCAAGGGCCACTGGTCATGAAATCGCACAAATCGCCGAAAAACGGACGCTCTTTGTGGACCCCGTAAAAGCCTTCGGCCTGCTCGCGGGTCATGTGAATGCGTTTGGAAGCAACAACGCGCAAACCGGCTTCTTCAAGCATTTGAGTGACCGCACCGGTCAGGTTGCGGCGTGTGGCATCTGGTTTGATGATCGAAAAAGTGCGGGTGACCGCCATGGGAAATTCCTTAAAGCAAAATGTATGGAAATTGGGTTTGGGAAATATGGGATTAGGAAAAATGGGATTGGCGGGGCCGATAGCGTCCATCCCCCAAGCCTGCAAGCCCGAAGCAGTCTCGCCCCATCCAAAAAACATGGACGAGGATCATCCGAGCCGCACCGCCTGCTAGGGCCGCGCTGTCGCTGCAATGTCCTTTAAAGGCACGCGCGAGAGAGTTACATTAATTAGAATATGTTAGCAAAAATCTATTTAAAGACCTGATTTTAAGGGAAATTGTGCGTCAAGGTAAAGGCAATACGTGTACCGTCCGGTTCTTGCAGCAACGGCGCCTCCTGCCCATCTGACGCACCGGTTTGCGCCTCTGCGCCTTGCTCCTCTTCCTCGGGATCGGCTGGCAAGGGACCCAGTATACTCAGGGTAAAGACTTCGCCGGAGGTTTTGCTCCCGCTGAGCACATGGCCAGACCCCGCGGCAAAATCCTCGCCGATTGCATATCCATTCGAGGCTGCTTGCGTCCGGTAATAGGCGGCAATCTCATCCGGCTTGTCCGCGCTCAGCAAAGTCACCGAAACGCGCTGACCGGTGGCCACGGGGCCCGCCTCGCTCACTTCCACCGCAGCGCCAAAGGTCTGCGCATCGGTTTGTGATATCACCCGCGCGCCGGGATAATGCGGCCAGCCTGCTATGCCATCAGCCCCTTGTTCACCGGATCCGGTTTGGCCTTCTTCCATATGCCGCGCGGTCACCCTAATCGAGCCGCCCTCACGTTCCCCTTCCAGCACCAGCGTGCCGCTCTCTGGATCAAGGGTGTAGCTGCCCGCAGGTTCAGCAGGCTCCTCACTGCATGCGGCCACCGTCAGCGCCAAAATCGCCGCTAAACCTATCGCTGGCAAACCTGCCCTGCGCCGCATCATCATCGCCCTTCCCGCCAGACGCCATTGTCTCCTTGTTTGAAGATGTGCAGCGCATCGGACGCGCCCTCAGGCGCATTTTCAGAAACCGCTGATAAGGCCCGCCACAATTCCCTTGCTGCCTCGGTCTGCGCCGGACCGAAGAGCAGCATGACACGGGCGAATTGGCGGGCATCTTCCCGCCATTTCCCATCGGCCAAGATCGCCATAGCGGCGCCGTTAGCGGCATCACAAGCACCGCCCAGCACAATCGGCTGACGCGCCTCATGCGGAGCTGCGGCCATGCCATTGGCCAGAAACTGCGGCCCATCCTGCGCCCATAGCGCCGCCGAGATCTCGTCAAGCTGCCCCTCGGCCTCGCTCACCACCAGCAATCGCTCTCCGCTCTGCAAGACCTTGCGCGCCAGCAAGCTTACCACTTGCGGTACGGGATCACGGCTGAGTTGATAGAAATCGACCCTCATGCGCTGCTCTGGCTTTGGCCTTTCTTTTGACCTTTGTTTTCGCGCCGACACCTCTCGGAACAATATCGCACATTGTCCCAATCACGCGCCCATTTCTTGCGCCAATTAAACGGCAAGCCGCAAGCCTCGCATATTTTGGACGGGAGGTCCGACTTGCGGCGCATTTTTGGCACTCGTCAAACCTCCTGTCTTGGATGCGCGCGCAGCGACAGCAGCCGCTAGCGCTTACTCTGCGGTATCGCGCACCAGCTGGTCCATCAAACGCACCCCATAGCCGGTTGCGCCCTTGCCCCAGACAAGGCCCGGCTTATCCGCCCAAACCATGCCCGCAATATCGCAATGTGCCCATGCAACATCGGGCAGAATAAACCGCTGGAGAAATTGCGCCGCCGTGATCGAACCGGCCCATTTGCCGCCCATATTCTTCATATCGGCAATCGGGCTGTTGATCTGTTTGTCATAGGCTGCCCCAAGCGGCATCCGCCACAAGGAATCCCCGCTGGTGCCGCCTGCCCTGAGCAGATCATCCGCCAAAGCATCATCATTGGCGAACAAGCCGCCATGCTCATTACCAAGGGCAACCATCATCGCGCCGGTCAATGTGGCAAAGTCGACCACGCGCTTGGGCGAATAGGTTTTCTGTGTCCAATGGAGGACGTCACACAGCACCAGCCGCCCTTCTGCATCGGTATTGAGCACCTCGATCGTCTGACCTGACATTGACGTCACGACGTCGCCGGGACGCTGCGCATTGCCGTCTGGCATGTTCTCGACCAAACCAACAACGCCCACCACATTGGCTTTCGCCTTGCGGCCAGCCAAGGCAAGCATCGCACCAGCGACCGCGCCTGCGCCGCCCATATCCCATTTCATGTCGCCCATGCCCGGAGGCGGCTTCAGCGAGATACCGCCCGTATCGAAAGTCACACCCTTGCCGACAAAGGCAAGCGGCGCATCGCCCGGCTTGCCGCCGGACCAGCTGATCGCCAAGATCCGTGAGGCGCGCCGTGAGCCTTGGCCAACGCCAAGCAAAGCGCCCATGCCCAGCGCTTCCATCTGGTCTTCGTCAAGCACTTCCAGAACCACGCCTGTACCCTTGAAACGTTCTTCACAGCGTTCCACAAAGCTCTCAGGATAAAGGATATTTGCTGGCTCAGTGACCAATTCTCTGGTGAACTCAACGCCGGTCAAAACGGCTGAGGTTTCGCTCCACAAGGTCGCGGCATTATCAGGGGCGCCGATCACGGTCACTTTGGCGAGCGAAACTTTCTGCTCAGCCTTCATGGTTGTGCGGTAATCATCCCAGCGCCAATTGCGCAGCCTGATCCCGGTCAGCACGCTAACCAGCTCTGCTGCGCCCAGCCCGCTCGCATCAAGCGCGATGTGATCAGCGCCCGATGATTGATATTTGGTCGCCAGCGCCGCGCCTGCTCGTTCGAGATTATGGGAACGCTCGGGTGCATCGACAGCCCCCGCGCCCGCCAGAGCGATACGCGTCACCGAGCCATCACGCTCGGCGAAGCCTTCGAACAATTGGCCCGCATTGCCCTTAAAACGCGCCGCTTCTGCGCCTTTAGCAATGGTTAATTCTAGGTCTTTAGGTAGAGCCCCTGCATTCGTGACATGCGCTGTGACAGACGAGTCTTGCGGGGCAGATTGGCTAAAGAGGATTTCCATGAAGTCTCCGATAGATCTGTGCACAATGCGGCGTTTTACCCCGCCATCCATGCACGCTGTTGCAATGAATATTGCGATTAGGCTTGGGCGGTGCGATAGGCAAGCCATGCCCGGCAAAACCGCTTTTGCACCTATCAAATTAGCTTTGGTCAAAATAGCGTTGGCCAAAACTGCGTTGGTCCAGTTCGCCCTAGCGTGTCTGGGGGCCTGTCTGGGGTTGGCATTGGCCGCGTCTGGTGTAGCAGCGATGGCGCAGGACCAGCCTGCTGGAGACGCCGGGGCCGAAACCGAAGCCGAAACTATCCTTAAGGCTGAAAACTCTGGCACGGCGGAGCGCGGGCCGGCCTCTCGCCAGATCGATTTCGAAGCGGACATCGTCGGGTTTGACGAGGCAAGCGACACTGTTACGGCGAGCGGCAATGTGCTGCTGTCGAGCGGAGACCGCTCGCTCAGGGCCAATCGGGTCAGCTGGAACAGGACCACTGGCGCAATCCTTGCCGCGGGGCGCGTGCGGTTTGTCGATGAGAACGGCAATCAGCTTTACTCCGAAGAACTCAGCCTGTCGGACAAGTTCGAAGCAGGCGCGATGCAGGATCTGCTGCTGGCCCTGCGTCAAGGGGGCCGGCTCGCCGCTGAGGAAGGTGTGCGCACCCCTGACGGCCAATTGGCTTTGCAAAACGCGTCCTATTCCGCCTGTTCGGTGATCAGCCCGGATGGCTGCGATCGCACCCCCAGCTGGCGGATCACCGCCGACCGGGTGACGTATGTGCCCGATGAAAAACGTATCCGTTTCAAAGGCGCGGTGCTGGAATTGTTTGGCCGCCGTGTGCTGCCCCTGCCGGGCCTCGCCGTGCGCACCGATGGCGGCGCGGTCAGCGGTTTTCTTGTGCCTGATCTGCGCATCTCAGAAAGCAACGGGGTCGAGGTCTCGGGCACTTATTACCACCGGTTTGCCGATAACCGCGATCTCACTGCGACCGCATTTCTCTTCACCGAAGCCCCGCCCATGGTCAGCGCGCAATATCGCCATTTGGCCGAAAAGGGCGCATTTCAGGTCACCGGCTATGCCACGCATTCGCGCCGCATTTCGCGTTTTTCGGGCGAGCCAACCACCGAAAGCGATCCGCGCGGCTATCTGTTTGCCAATGGCCAGTTCCAATTCGATGAAAATTGGAGCGTGACCAGCTCGGTCCGCTTGGCCAGCGATCGCACGTTTCTGCGCCGCTATGACATCAGCCGCGATGACCGTCTGCGTTCCAAAGTGGATGTCGAGCGGATTGATGAGAAATCCTATCTCTCGATTGCAGGCTGGGCGACTCAAACGCTCAGGCTGAATGCCGATCAGGGCCAAGTGCCAATTGCCTTACCCGCCATTGATTACCGGCGCCGGCTCGATGATCCGGTGCTGGGCGGCAAGGTTGAATTGCAAGCCAACAGCCTCGCCATTTTGCGTGACGAGGGACAGGACACACAGCGCGCCTTTGCCCGGGCGCGTTGGGATTTGCGGCGGGTGACACCGCTTGGTCAAGTGGTCAAACTCAGCGCTTTGGCGCGCGGTGACGTCTATCACTCGGATGAGAACAACCTCACGCAAACGGCTGTTTACCGCGGCAATCCCGGTTGGGAGGCGCGCGCGATTGCCTTGGCCGCGATTGATGTCGAATGGCCTTTCGTCGGCCAATTTCTGGGCGGACAGCAGACCCTAACCCCCCGTCTGCAATTGGTCGCCGCACCGCAATTTCGCAATTTGGATGTGCCCAATGAAGATGCGCGCGCAATTGATCTGGAGGATTCCAACCTCTTCGCGCTGAACCGTTTCCCCGGTTATGACCGGGTGGAGGATGGTATCCGCCTGACTTACGGCGTGGATTGGCAATTGCGCCGCCCCGACTGGGACATCAGCGCCAATATTGGGCAATCCTACCGGCTGGAAAAAGACCCGCTGATCTTTCCTGATGGCACGGGCCTGTCTGAAAGAGTGTCGGATTTCGTCGGGCGTACGCAGCTCCGGTTCAAGGATCTGGTCAAATTCACGCACCGCTACCGGCTCGACAAGGACAATCTGGCGGTGCGCCGCAACGAAATTGACGCCGTGCTTGGCGATAGCCGCAATTATGTCGAACTGGGCTATTTGCGCCTTAACCGCGACATCACCTTGGTTGAGGATTTGCAGGACCGCGAGGAATTGCGCGCTGCGGCCCGCATTGCCTTTGCCGATTATTGGTCGGTGTTTGGCTCAGGCGTCTTCAATCTGACCAATTTTGATGAAGATCCGACCCTTACTTCAGACGGTTTCGAGCCGATCCGTACGCGCCTTGGCTTTGCGTACCGCGATGATTGCCTCGAAATGGGTTTCACATGGCGGCGCGATTATATCACCTCGGGCGACGCGCAGCGGGGCAATACTTTCCAATTGTTTTTCTCGATCCGGAATTTTGGCTTTCGCTAACAAGCCCAATGGATCTTAAAAACACGCGGATTTTTGCGAAATTTCCGCCTGCATCATATCAGTTGACGAAGCCTGCTATACCGTTGGCAGCGCTGGACAAACTCGTTAGAGACACACCCTGCATCAGCTTTGGTTAAGGCGCCTCGTGGCACCTGCTAAGGCACCCAATAGGCGCGTGAATTGTATGCGCCGCTACCCCTGATACTTTCGTATCGCAATTGACAGGCCTTTTGTGACACTTCCAAATTTCCGTTCTGCGACCTCTCTTGCCGCGCTGGCCCGTACCGCATTGGCCCGTACGGCATTAGCAGGCGCGGCTTTTGGCCTTGCGCTGACCCCGTTTGCCGCATCTGCGCAGGCGTCCGCTGACAATCCGCTTGCCCTGCCCGAAACGATCCGCCTCCTCGGCCAGGCCAACCCCAATGTCCGCACCGCAACCGCCATCGTAAACGGCCATGTCATTACCGGCACTGATGTCGCGCACAGGGTCGCCTTGCTCACCAATGCCAGCGAAGGCCCCCTGCCCGAGGCCGAGCTGGAGCGGGTCCGGATGCAGGTCCTGCGCAATCTGATTGACGAGACGCTGCAAATTCAAGAAGCAAAAGCGCAAGAAATCGAAGTTCCCCGGGCCGAGATTCAGAGCACCTATGCCCGCGTTGCCTCGTCGAATTTTGGCCAGAATATCGAGGCGATGGACGCCTATCTGATCTCGATCGGATCATCCCCGGTATCGCTGAAACGCCAGATCGAGGGCGAGCTTGCTTGGCAGCGACTGCTGAGGCGCAATGTGCAACCGTTCGTCAATGTCTCCGAAGAAGAGGTCAATGAAGTCATCCGGCGGCTGGAGGAATCGCGCGGTACGGATGAATACCGTCCAGCCGAGATTTTCCTCTCAGCGACGCCCGAAAGCGCCGCTGCTGTCGAACAAAACGGTGCCCGCATTGTCGAGCAATTGGCGCAAGGGGCAAGTTTCACCGCTTACGCCCGGCAATTCTCAGAAGCGACCACGGCCGCTGTCGGCGGCGATTTGGGCTGGATCAAACTGCCGCAGCTGCGCTCGCCGCAACTGGAAGATATTGTGCAGCAAATGCAGCCCGGCCAATTGGTCGGACCGGTCGCCATTCCGGGCGGCTATTGGATTGTCTATCTAATCGACAAAAGGCAGGTTCTGACTGCTGATCCGCGCGATGCATTGCTGTCGCTTAAACAAATCTCGATCGAGTTTGCGCCCGGCACCACTGAACAAGCCGCAGCGCAGCGGGTCGACGTATTCCAACAAGGCATTGCCCGCATCCGCGGCTGCGGTGACGCGGATCAGGTCGCCTCTGAAATCGGGGCTGGCATTGTGACCAATAATGAAATCCGCGCCCGCTCCCTACCGGAACAGCTGCAAAATGCAGTTCTCGGTTTACAAGTCGGTCAAGCGACCCCGCCGTTTGGCTCGGTTGAGGATGGCGTGCGCGTTTTGATGCTGTGCGGGCGCGACAATGCCGATGCGCAAAACGGCCCCAATTTCGATGATATGATGGCTCAGATTGAAGACGACCGGGTGGGTAAGCGGGCACAGCGTTACCTGCGTGATCTGCGCAATGACGCCTATATCGAATACAACTGACCGGCGCGTCCTTGTCCGAGCCAAGCCCTGCTGCCAGCCCAACTAATTTGGCCCCGCTGGCCATATCACTGGGCGATCCGGCAGGGGTCGGACCAGAGCTGATCGCCTCGATCTGGGCTGAACGCTCTCGCTGCCCTGTGCCCAGCTTCGCGGTTTGCGGCGGCGGCGACATTCTTGCAGCCGCAGCGATAAAGCGCGATTTGGATGTGCCTCTTATCAAGATCGCCCATCTTGCAGAGGCCAGCGCCGCATTTGCGCAAGGTCTTCCGGTGCTTTCGCTGGAGGCTGATCGTCTCAGCGGACCTTATGCCCCCGGAAGCCCAAGCGAAGCGGGTGCCGCGCTCGCGCTCGCCTCTTTGGCGGAAGCGACCCGGCTCAGCCTAACCGGCGAAGCGCCTGCCATGGTCACCGCACCGGTGAGCAAGGCTCAGCTCGCCAAAGTCGGGTTCGAATTTCCCGGACAAACCGAATTTCTGGCATTTGCTTGCGGCAAGCCAAGCGATGACGCGGTGATGATGCTGGCCGGTCCATCGCTGCGCACGGTTCCGGTGACGGTGCATTGCGCCTTGGCCGAGGTGCCGCAGATCCTGACCGAGGAACTGATTGTCAAAAAGGCACGCGTCACCGCCCGCGCCTTGCAAACCGATTTCGGCCTCGCCAATCCGCGCCTCGCTTTGTGCGCGCTCAACCCGCATGCTGGCGAGGATGGGCGCATGGGGCACGAGGACCGCGATATTATTGCCCCGGCGGCCGAAACCCTGATCGAGGAAGGCATAGCGGCGAGCGGCCCGCATCCGGCCGACGCGCTTTTCACCCCGCGCGGGCGAGCCGGCTTTGATGCCATGCTCGGGATGTATCACGATCAGGCTTTGATCCCGATCAAGGCACTCGATTTCGATCAAGGGGTCAATGTCACCCTCGGCTTGCCGATTGTGCGGACCAGTCCCGATCACGGGACAGCGTTTGATATTGCCGGGAAAGGCGTGGCCGATCCGGGCGCGATGATCGCCGCGCTGCGGATGGCCGGCGAATGCGCCGTGAAACGCGCCCGTGGCTGATCTGCCTCCCTTGCGTGATGTGATTGCGCGCCACCAGCTATCTGCGTCCAAGAAGCTGGGGCAGAACTTTCTGCTGGATGAGCAATTGCTCGGCCGGATTGCAGCCATTCCCGGCGATTTGGCAGGGCAATCAGTGCTGGAAATCGGTCCCGGCCCCGGCGGCCTGACGCGCGCTTTGCTGAGAGCGGGTGCCCATGTCACCGCCATCGAAATGGACGATCGCTGCTTGCCTGCTCTGGCTGAATTGGGGACCAGCTTTGCCGGCCAGCTGCGTGTCATTCACGGGGATGCGATGAAGCTCGACCACGCCGAGATCATGGAGCATGCGCCTTTTCACATTGCCTCCAACCTTCCCTATAATGTCGGCACGGCCCTGTTTGTGAAATGGCTTTCAGGCAGCGGCGGGAACGACCAATGGCCCCCGCTATGGCAATCCTTAACGCTCATGTTTCAGCAAGAAGTGGCCGCGCGCATTGTGTCGAAGCCGGGCACCTCTGCTTATGGGAGGCTGGCAATTCTGGCGCAGTGGCGTGCCGAGGCGAAATTGGCGATGAAAGTCCATCGCAGCGCCTTTACGCCTCCGCCCAAAGTGATGAGCGCGGTGGTTCACGTGACGCCCTCATCCGCGCCCGGCGGCATCGATGCACAGGCGGTGGAGCGGTTGAGCGAGGCCGCCTTTGGCCAAAGGCGCAAGATGCTGCGGCAAAGCCTGAAGATGCTGCCCGGTGCATTGGAGGCGATGGACGAAGCCGGTATTGATCCGGCAAGGCGCGCGGAAACCCTGTCAGTCGATGAATTTATCTCCATTGCGCGCTGCCTAAGCTGA
>CAZDHB010000037.1:0-9311 GCA_964505255.1 uncultured Porphyrobacter sp. | reverse complement strand
CGTCTTTAGCCAAGCTCCAAGAACATCGCCCTATGGTTAAAATGCGCTAAGCAAAACCACCAAGCTTTTTGAAAAACTGTGCTGCCATACACCCGGTCATGGGTCAGCCGCATAAGGAAAATATCAATGAGCACCCTCGCCTCTAAGAAACTCGCACAGGGCGCGAACCGGCGCACCGTACTGCGCCTATCGGTCAATTATCCCGCGACGCTTGATACCATTCGCGGTGAACAGCGGGGCAGTCTGGTCAATATCTCGCCGAAAGGCGCGAAACTGATGACCGGCACCCCGCCTAACGCCGGGACGCATGGCAAGCTTAAGATTGATAACCAAGAGGTCTATTGCCGGGTCGCATGGAATGACAATGAAAGCTGCGGTTTGGCGTTTGAGCACGATCTGGCGCTCGACATTGTCGATGCCATTCTCGCCAGCTCCCAAACAGAGGTGATGCCTGTGGCGAGCGCCCAGCTCATCCCAATGGGGCGCAAACGCGCCGGGCAATTGACCAGCGCAAGCGAGCGGGAGCGCTGCGAGGCGGCAAAAACCGAGCGCACCGCCCGGATTAACGCATTAGCCGGCCTTTTTAGCCTGTCGCCATGAATGCAGCAGCGGTTCGGTATAGCCCGATGGCTGCAGCGTGCCTTTAAAAATCAGATCCTTTGCCGCTTGAAAAGCGGGCGCATCCTCATTGCCGGTGAGCGCAATGTAATCTGGATCGGCCGCGTTTTGCGCGTCCACTTTGGCGGCCATACGCGTCAAACTGTCCATGATATCCGCCTCGCTCACGACGCCGTGGAGCAACCAATTGGCCAAATGCTGGCTTGAAATGCGCAAAGTGGCACGGTCTTCCATCAGGCCGACATCATTGATGTCAGGAACCTTTGAGCAGCCCACGCCCGCATCGACCCAGCGCACCACATAACCCAGCAAGCCCTGGCAATTATTATCGAGTTCCTCGCGCAATTCGTCTGCGGACCAATTGGTTCCATCGGCCAAGGGGATCGTCAGCAGATCATCAAGGCTCGGCACATCGCGCACTGCATCCTGCAGTTTAAAAACATTCTCCTGATGATAATGCAGCGCATGAAGCGTGGCCGCCGTAGGGGACGGCACCCATGCCGTGTTGGCGCCTGCGCGCAGATGACCGATTTTCTCGATCATCATCTGCCCCATCAAATCGGGCGCTGCCCACATGCCCTTGCCGATCTGAGCGCGGCCAGACAGACCGTGCTTCAGGCCAATGGCGACATTGCGCGCTTCATACGCGCCCAGCCAAGTCGATCCCTTAATCTCGCCTTTGCGCATCATCGCCCCGGCCTGCATCGAGGTATGAATTTCATCCCCTGTCCGATCCAGGAAGCCGGTGTTGATGAAGACGATCCGATCGCGCACCGCCGCAATACAGGCACCCAGATTGGCGCTGGTCCGGCGTTCCTCATCCATCACGCCAACTTTGATGGTGTGGCGCGGCAGACCCAGCAAATCCTCGGCCGCATCGAACAGATCATTGGTGAAAGCGCATTCTTCCGGCCCATGCATCTTGGGCTTGACGATATAGATCGAGCCTTCGCGCGAATTGCCATATTTGACGAGGCCCGCCTCTTTGCCGCCGTCAACGTCAAGCGCGCTAATCGCAGAGGTAAACACGGCATCCATAATGCCCTCAGGCACTTCGCTGCCGTCAGAAAGCAGAATGGCCGGATTGGTCATCAAATGACCGACATTGCGAACGAACAGCAGACTGCGGCCGGACAGATGATGCTGCGTCCCGTCATTGTCCGTGTACAGCTTGTCCCCGCTCAGCTTGCGGGTCAGGGTCTTGCCGCTCTTCTCGAAACTCTCCGACAAATCGCCGCGGATAACGCCCAGCCAATTGGTATAAGCGGCAAGCTTATCTTGCGCGTCCACAGCGGCGACCGAGTCCTCGCAATCCGCAATCGTCGTCAGGGCCGATTCAATCAAAACATCGGCAATGCCCGCAGGATCAGTTTTGCCAATTGGGCTTTCCCGATCGAAAACAACTTCGATGTGCAATCCGTTGTTTTTGAACAATAACCCTTTTTCCGTGCGGCCTACCCATTGGCCTTCATCGGCCAGTTTCCCGTCATTTTCATCGGCCAGATCGCTCCAGCTTTGATTAACCAGAGGGAGCGCTGAATCGAGAAACTTACGGCCCTCTGCAATCACCGCTGCGCCGCGCACTGGATCATAGCCGCCCGGCTTTGCAGGCGGTGCATCCAGCACATCCGTGCCGTAATAGGCATCATACAGACTGCCCCAGCGCGCATTGGCGGCGTTCAGCAAAAACCGCGCATTGAGGATTGGCACAACCAGTTGCGGGCCGGCCATTGTCGCGATTTCCGGGTCAACGTTCTGCGTCCCAATCGTAAAATCGCCCGGTTCGGGGACCAGATAACCGATCTCATGCAAAAAGCTCTGATAGGCAGCTTGGTCAAGCGGCTGACCCGCGCGCTGCTGATGCCATTGATCGATCAGCCCCTGAAGCGCCTCGCGCTTTTCCAAAAGGGCCGCATTGCGCGGCGCAAAATCGGCCAAGAGCGAGGCAAAACCATCCCAAAACACAGCCGGATCGCGTCCCAACACGCCGAGCACTTCGTTTTCGATGAAACTCGCCAAAGCGGGGTCAATCCGAATGGCTTTGTCGCCGGAACCGCGCGCAACATAATCGGTCATGAAAATCCTCACAGAATTTGGTAAAAACAGCGCCGGATCGCGGGCCGTTTTTGGGAACATTAGCGAATCCGGGGAGGAATTGAGAGCGTGTTTAAGCCGCATTACCGGCAATGCAACCACCGCGCGGTGAATTGTTTGCAACTGTCTCGGGGCTGGACTTGAGCGGTCGCCGGGTTAGAGAATACGCCTTATGCCAGCAGACCCCACTTCCCATACCGCGCCTAACGCCGAGGCGCTTGCCCAAACAATCGACGCTGGCGCGATGCTAGGGCAGGTTGAAAACTGGGCCGCGATTAATACCGGCACCGCCAATCTGAGCGGGCTTGCGGATATGGCGCAAATGCTGGCCAAGGCGTTCAGCGCCTTGCCCGGCGATGTGTCCTTGCGCGCGCCCGCCCGCGTGAGCGCGATTGGCCAAGACGGGCACGAATTTGACAAACCCCATGGCGAGCATCTGGTGCTTTGCGTTCGGCCCGAGGCGGAGCGGCGCATTGTCCTTACCGGCCATATGGATACGGTGTTTGCCGCGGATCACCCGTTTCAATCGCTGACATGGCTGGATGATGAAACGCTGAACGGCCCCGGCACGGCCGATATGAAAGGCGGCATTTGTGTGATTTTGCACGCCTTGCTTGCCTTTGAGCAGAGCGAGCACGCCAGCCGGCTTGGTTATGATGTGATGATCAATTCGGACGAGGAGACCGGCAGCCTTGCCTCACGCGGATTGATTGAGGAATTGGCGCGCGGCAAATATGCAGCGCTCACATACGAACCCTCTGCCCTGCCCGACGGGACTTTAGCGCATGCCCGAGGGGGAACCGGCAATTATTCTATCACCATTCGCGGAACCTCTGCGCACGCCGGCCGCAATCCAGCGGACGGGCGCAATGCGCTGGTTGCGGCGAGTGACCTTGTCCTGCGGCTCAAGGAGCTGGAGGCTGAGGACATCACCATCAACCCGGCCCGTATCGAAGGCGGCGGGGCCAATAATGTCGTGCCCGATCTTGCCATTTTGCGGTTCAATATCCGGCCCAAAACGACCGAGGCGATGAACCGATTTGATGCGAGCCTCGCCAAAGTGGTCGCAGCCATTGCCAAGTCGCATGATGTAACCGCTGCGTCCCATGGCGGCGTCACTCGTCCGCCTAAGCCGGTGGATGGGAAAGCGCAGAAACTGTTTGATCTGGTCAAGGAATGCGGCGCAGAGCTGGGCCAGCGGATCGCTTGGCAATCCACCGGCGGGGTTTGCGATGGCAACAATATCGCGGCCTGCGGCGTGCCAGTGGTCGATACGATGGGCGTGCGCGGGGGCAGTATTCATTCCCCGCAGGAGTTTATGATCGTCCCCTCGCTGGCTGAACGGGCGAGCCTATCTGCACTGGTGCTTAGCCGTCTCGCCTCAGGAGATCATTTGTGAGTTATTGCATTCGCGCCTCTGCGCCCGGCGATCTGGAAGCCTTATATGAAATGGCCAAGCTGACCGGCGGCGGATTTACCAATCTGCCCGCAGACCGCGAGGCTTTGGCGGAAAAACTGGCGGTTAGCGCATCGGCTTTTGCCAATCGCGATGACGCCTTGCGCGATGAGACATTTGTGCTGGTGCTTGAGCACCGCGAAACGGGCGCTGTGCGCGGAACTTGTCAATTGATGACGCAAGTGGGTCAGGCGTGGCCGTTCTACTCTTACAAGCTCAACACGCTGACGCATTATTCCAAGGAACTCGACCGGACAGTTGAGGCCGAAATGCTCAGCCTAGTGACCGATTTGGGCGGATGCAGCGAGGTTGGCGGCCTGTTTCTTCATCCCAATGAACGTGCGGGCGGTTTGGGGCTATTGCTCGCCCGCAGCCGCTATTTGTTCATCGCCCGGCACCGCGCCCGATTTGCGGACCGCATTTTGGCAGAACTGCGCGGGATTATTGATGAACGCGGCGGCTCGCCTTTTTGGGACGGGGTTGCAGGGCGATTTTTCGGGATGGGCTTTCAAGAGGCGGATTATTTCAACGCCATCAATGGCAATCAATTTATTGCCGATTTAATGCCCAAGTATCCCGTCTATGTCGCCATGCTCAGCGAGGAGGCTAAAAAGGTCATCGGCCTGCCGCATCCCACCGGGCGCGCCGCCATGCGGATGCTGGAGAAGGAAGGCTTCGCATATGAGGGCTATGTCGATATCTTCGATGGCGGGCCAACGATGATCGCGCGCACTGACAATGTCACCAGTGTGGCAAATGCAACAAGCGCAAAAATCACCGCTATTGATCTGGCCGAGGATGCCGGCGAGGCTTCGCTTATTGCAGTGGGCGAGCTTGGTGATTTTAGGTGCTGCTATGCGCGCACCCGGATGGATGATGACGGGATCGAAATAGACGCTGTCGCCGCTGCCGCGCTGGGCGTGGTCAAACCGGGCGCCAGCGCAAGTGCGGTCAAGCGATGACGGCGCAGTTTCCCGGTCTGACCGAGATCAATTTCGACGGGATCATTGGCCCGAGCCACAATTACGCCGGACTGAGCCTTGGCAATATTGCAAGCGCCAGCAATAAGGGCGATGCCTCTTACCCAAGAGCCGCGGCATTACAGGGCCTTGCCAAAATGCGCGGCAATATGGCGCGCGGCCTTGCCCAAGGGTTTCTGCTGCCTCTCCCGCGTCCCAATATGGCGCTTTATGATGCCTTGGCGCTCGATCCATCAGACACATCAAGCGATCTTGCGCCCTTGCGCGCCGCTGCTTGGTCAGCCAGTTCGATGTGGACGGCCAATGCCGCCACCGTCAGCCCTGCGCCTGATACGCATGATGGCCGCTGCCATTTGAGCCCGGCCAATCTGATCACAATGCTGCACCGCGCGCAGGAATGGCCCGATACCTATGCCCAATTGGCCATCGCCTTTGGCAATAGCGATCATTTCGCGCTGCACGCCGCTGTCCCGCCGACTTTCGGGGATGAGGGCGCGGCCAATCACATGCGGCTGTGCCAAGGGCACGCCAATCGCGGCGTTGAAGTGTTCGTTTACGGACGTCAGCCCTTTGAAACCGGCGGCGGAAAATTTCCTGCCCGTCAGCATATCGAGGCCAGCCGGACGGTCGCGCGAAGACATGGCCTCGCGCCTGACAAATGTGTGTTTATCGAACAAAATCCGGCAGCCATCGCAGCGGGCGCTTTTCATAATGATGTGGTTGCTGTCGCCAATGAGCATGTCCTGTTCACGCATGCAGAAGCCTTTGCCGATCAGGACAGCGCCTATGCGGCCATCCTCGCCGCTTTTCCTGCGCTTGAGGTGATAGAGGTGCCCGCCAGCGCGGTTTCCCTATCAGAGGCAATCAGGACCTATCTGTTCAATGCCCAATTGCTGAGCCTGCCCGATGGGACAATGGCGCTGATCGTGCCCGAGGAATGCCGCGAGAGCGCAAGCGTTTGGCAATGGTGCGAGGCGATGATGGCTTCAAATGGCCCGATCCGCCAAGTCATTCCGGTGGATGTGCGGCAATCGATGGCCAATGGCGGCGGCCCCGCCTGCCTGCGTCTGCGGGTAGTGGCCAATCCGGCGCATGTCGACCAGCGCTTTATGCTCGACGAAGCCAAGGCCGACCGGATTGGCGCGGTCATTGCAGACATGTGGCCTGAGCAAATCGACCCGCAAGACATCGCTGCAAATGGCGCCAATGAAGCGCTCGCCAATCAAGTGACCGAGGCGCGCGAGGCATTGCTGGCCGTCTTGTCCTTGGACGAATTGGCCTAAACATCGAAACCCAGAAACTCAGCCCGAGCCGTTAAACAAGATTAACGCGCTGGACAGGCCGTGTCGGGGCGCTTTACACTTAGGCCCGAATTAACCACGCAAAGCCGCAGAGCTCAGCCAATGGCATGATGTTTGCTGCGTATAGCGTTAAGTATTGGGAGAAGCGCGTGCTGCGCAAGATTGGCCGGCTATTTGTGATCAAAACGCGATTTGAGGCGTTTGTGATCATTTACGCTCTTGCTTTAGGGGCGACAGCGCGCGGGTCGCAATATCTGGTCGAATATCCCGGCTGGGGCGGCAAATTGTTGTTCCTTGCAACGACTGGCGCGGTCTTTTTGGCTGGCGCGAAAATCCTCGATTGCCTCAAATATGAACGCGCAGAGGCGGATGCGAAAGCCGCTGCTCAAACCCGTCAGGCGGACCAACAAGCCAGCCTTTAGAGCGGCAATTACCGCTCAACCATCCGCACCGGCATATGGGTGAAGCCGTGCAGGAAACAGCTCGGCAGCCGCTCCCATTCGCCCGCCTTCTCGATGCGAATGCCGCGTTTGAGGATTTCCTCGATGTAAATCCGCAATTGCAGTTCAGCGAGACGCGCCCCGACGCAGCGATGCACGCCAAAACCAAACCCAATATGGCGGCGCGCATTATCGCGCGTCACATCAAACACATCCGCATCGTCAAACAGCGTCTCGTCACGATTGCCCGACGCATACCATAGGATGATTTTCTCACCTTCACGGATTATCTGACCATCCAGCTCGTAATCTTGCGTCGCGGTCCGGCGCATATGCGTAACAGGTGATTGCCAGCGGATAATCTCGCTCGCCGCGTTGGGAATCAAATCGGGTTGCTCGTGCAGCAGATCAAGCTGGTCTGGGAACCGGTGAAAGGCATCGATCAGCCCTGACATCGAATTGCGAGTGGTGTCATTCCCGCCGACAATCAGCAGCGCGATATTCCCCATCCGTTCAGCCGGCGGCATATTGCCCATCGCCTCTGAATGGATAATCCGGCTCATCAAATCATCGCTGGGCGGCTGCGCCTGTTTCTCCTGCAACAGCCGGTCAAACCGCATCAGCATTTGCATCATTTGCTCTTGCCATTTGGCGGTGCGTTCCTCGCTTTGATCAGGCGTCACTTCGCTGGCCCAATCCGACCAGCGTTTAAGGTCTCGCCATTCCTCCCATGGAAAATCGAACAGCACGCAGATCATGCCGATCGTAAGCGGTATGGAAACCTCCTCGACCCAATCAAACACGCCGTCCTTGGGCAGGTCATCAAACAGGGCCGTCACCCGAGCGCGGATCTCGCCCTCGCGGCGGTCCATCTCACTGGGGTTGAAGCTGGGCTGCACGACGCGGCGTTGCTCGGTATGCTGAGGCCGGTCCATGGCAATGAAATTGTCGAACGAGACGTCCTCGCGCGCATTGATAATCGTGATCGACCGATGCGAGCTGAAAACATCGGGCAAGGCCTCAACCTGCTGGATCAGGGCATGGGAGGCCGCGGACCAATAAGGGCCAAAGGGGCTTTCCTCGCGCCAAGATAAGGGAGCCTCTGCTCTCAGCTTGGCAAAGGGTTCTTGCCACCTGTCCTCAACATACAGCGCGGTATCGCTGAGATCGACGGAGGCGAGACGGCGCTGGCCATGGCTGTCTGACATTCGAAATGCTCTCCTCAAACGTTTATGCAGGCTTTTGCCTTTGCATGACGGCTAGCACCGCGCCGCCCCCGCTGTCCATTGACCTCAAAACACCGAGGTGCCCATTCCGCCGTCGACCACCAATGATTGTCCGGTCACAAAACTGGCCATGTCGCTGCACAGCATAGCAACCAGTGCGCCCAATTCCTCAGCATCGCCGAACCGCCCTGCTGGGATGCGCACAGCCTTCACAAAATTGGCGACTTCCTCGTCATAACTATGCCCGTTGGCCTCAGCCTGAGGGCCCAATACCGCCTCTATACCCGGGGTGTGATGCATGCCCGGCAAGACGGAATTGATCGTCACATTATGGCGCGCCACATCCTTGGCGATGGCGTGACAGTAATTGGCCAAGGCCGCGCGCGGCGGCCCAGACAAAACCCGCATCGATGCAGGATATTTGGCAGCGGCTGTGCTGATATTGACGATCCGCCCCCAGCCGCGCTCGCTCATCGGTTCGACAACCGCTTTGATGTATTCGATCGGGCTGAGCAGTGCGGTGCGCAAAGCCGCCTCAAATTCATCGGCCGCGACATTGCGAAAATCATCGCTGAACGGCGGCGGGGCGCATGTTGCGACCAGAATATCAGGGTCAGGACACGCCCCGAGGATGATGCTGCGCCCCTCTTCGCTGCTATGGTCAGCCACGAGGGGATAAACCATGGCCCCCGTTTCTTGTGCGATGTCCTGGCAAGCCGTCTCCAAACGCTCTTTCCCGCGCGCTGAGATGAACACCTGCGCCCCCTCGCGCGCCAAAGCCAGCGCTGCGCCGCGCCCCATGCCCGCGCTGCCGCCATTTACCAAGGCCTTGCGCCCCGCAATTCCTAAATCCATTGACGCATCCCGCTGCCTGCCGCGGGATTGCCCGCATTCTCTTTGTTGCTGGCCAAGGGCTTACACAGGGCGGCAAGATCGCGCGCCTGACAAATACGCTATTGCCCGCCCGCCCCTTCATATAATCCGGGGGAGGACCGGTGCTCGAATACGACACCCCGCGCATTTCCAAAGCTTATGTGAGTGGGGGTTTCTGCCCGCTAGCTACCCCCTAATCCCGATAAATCGGGGCGGAGGACCGTCCGAGCATTGGGGCCCGCGCAGCGCTTGAAATTGAATGAAGGTGGGGCGGTTCTGTTGCTAGGCCCGCCCGCCCCTTCATATAATCCGGGGGAGGACCG
>CAZDHB010000036.1:16898-26987 GCA_964505255.1 uncultured Porphyrobacter sp. | reverse complement strand
AGCGCAAAGCGCTCTGCTTCTCAAACTCCTGAAACCCAGCAAGTAGGTCACCAAATCGACCGCGGAGAACTTCGCGCATTTCAGGCGCGAATTGGTAGGTCATTGCGTCTCCGCCAGCCCCTTACCGAAATTCCAGCCGCGCAAAGCCCCGGAATTGCGGGCACAATTTGCGCCCTGCAAGCGGAGACACTGGAAATCCATGTTCGATGGGAATGGATGGTGAGCCCTGCTGGGTTCGAACCAGCGACCTACTGATTAAAAGTCAGTTGCTCTACCGACTGAGCTAAGGGCCCCAACTGCACATCGGCTTTGCTAAAAAAAGCTTGGGTGCGGGCGCGTCACCTAGGCACCCCTCGCCAATGGGTCAAGCACGCATTGCAATTTTGCAGCAGTTTCGCCGATTTACCGAGGCAAAAGCGCCTTTTTGGCTCACTTCGCGTGACAAAACCTCGGCCAGTTCCCGCAAGGAGACCGGTTCATAGCTGCCCTTGATCACGGCGCTTGGCCGCCCCTGATTCTACCCCGAGGGGCTGCGGCACGCCATCAAGCCTCAGCCGGCCTGAACAATCGCCCAGTGATTGGCAATTTCCCTGTTCTGGGGTGCCAGCTCGCGCGCTTTGCCGAGCAGGCTAAGCGCCTCATCCTTCCCCTTGCCGCTTTGCCACAAGGACCATGCAAGAGTATCCATGATCTCCGGGCTTTGCGGCGCCAGAGCAAGCGCACGCCGAGCAAGCGCCACAGCTGCATCATGCTGGCCGAGTTTGCTTTTGACAGCCGCGGCATTGTTCAGCAGCGCCGGATCACCGGCCCCTTCGGTAGTCGTCAGCGGCGCATAAATCGCGTCAGCTTTGGCCCAATCGCCTGCACGAATCGCCTTGCCCGCCTCAAGCATGGGCTTAGCCAGTGCAGCAGCGCCCTCGCGCCTCGCCAAGGCAGCTTCAATGCGCCCCACATCGCCTTGACCGCTTTGCGCCGCAAGGCTCCGGGCAAGCAAAAGGGTCCCGCCATCCGCTTGCGGATGGTCAATGATAGGGGTCAGAACTGCCAAAGCCTCTTCAAACCGCTCAGTCGCGGCCAGGTTTTGAGCCAGCACACGCCGCGCCGGGACATCTGCATCAACCTGAGCGGTGTATTTTTCCAGTTCACGGATCGCAACAAGATGCTGATCGCGGGCTGAGGCAATAAAGCCTGCCAAGCGTTGATATTGCGGCAAGCGAGAAAGTTTGGGCGGGACGCCCTCGAGCATCTCATTGGCCTTGTCGATATCGCCAGCATCGAAAGTCATTTGCGTGGCAAACAACAAGCCAAGCGGCTGAGGCGTGCCGAAATTGGCGGTTTGACCAATCCACTTTTTGGCCGTCTCCTCGTCACCTGCATCCCGCGCGATCGCGGCCAGCGCAAGCATCGCTGTCTGCTGAGCGGGCTTGGCGTTCAAAACCGTCTCAAAATAGCCTTTGGCGGCAAGCGGATCACGTTCGGTCAGCGCGATTTGTCCGGCCAGCATTTGTGCCTCAACAACCACCGGCTGAGCCTGAACCAAGGGGGCCAGACGCTCCATCGCCTCTTTCGGGCGCGCGCTGGTGAACAGCCGCTGTGCATCCAAGACTTGCAGACGCGGATGATCGGGAAATTGTGCCAACCCCTCATCCAGCATGGCATAAGCAGTGTCGTAATCCCCTTCAGCCATATTCAAATTGGCGGCTACAACATACTGCAGCCCGTCTGAAAATTCAGCTTTGCTCAAAGCCTGTTTGGCGGCGCGAAAGCTCCCGTTTTCAAGATGCGCTTCGGCCAGCCTGGCGCTCACCAGACCTGCGTTCGCGCCTGTCAGGGGCACTTGTTTAAGCTCGCTAATCGCTCGGTCAGGATTGCCCAGACGCATGGCAATATCCGCCGCCAGCAAACGCGCATCGCCGTCAGAAGGATCGCGTTCAATGGCATCGCTTGCCTGAGCCAAAGCAATCCTCAGCTCACCCGCCGCGAGCGAATCCTGCGCAGCAGAGGTAAGATCATCCTGCGCAGAACTGCAGGCGCTTAGAATGGGGGTAGCCAAAAGCACGGCGAGCGCAGCTTTACGAATAATTGTGGGTTTTTTGGTCATACAGCCTGTCTAGATGTGAATGCTTAAAATGGAGTTTGCGGCCTAAAACCGTCGACATTCTTTACAAATTGAAGATTTCAGAATTGGCGTTAACCATCAGAACGGCGCAATTCTGCGACTTAGGTGATGTTTGGCACAGCGTTTGCATAGTACGTTTAACCAATGCCAGTAGGCTTGCTGGTAATACGAAAAGAATTTGAAGACTAAAATGAGGGAAGTTCAAATGGCAAATTGGCAAACCAAAGCCGCAGTCGCAATCGCAAGTGGTTCTATGCTGCTCGCTGCACCTGCATCGGCAACGATTTTCGAATACACATTCAACAATGGTGACGTGCTCTCAATCGACACTGAGACACAAGTTGGCACATGGACCGGCGATAACATCAACGCGACCTTCACCAGCAAAGATTTCGCCACCTTCACCGGCGGTGAGAGCCCGAGCTTCATGACAACGCTCGCATCAATCGACGGCACTCGCACGATCAATGGCAATACCGTTGGTTTGCAGAGCGACCCACGTCACCCCGAAATGCTGAAAACAGCCAGCAACAATCGTTGGAACCTGTGGGCAACTTGGGGCGACCCAGTCGTTGGCGGCGATTACGTTCGCAAAATCGCCAGCTACAGCGTTGCAGACGTTCCAGCACCTGGCATGCTCGCTTTGTTCGGCATGGCATTGGCAGCACTTGGCCTGCGCAGCCGCAAGCGCAAGCAAGCTGCTTAAGCAATCATGTTAGCGCCGAGATAATCGGCTCGAAGTGAAAAATGGGCTCGGCCAGCAATGGCCGGGCCCTTTTTGCGTGCGATGTGTGAAAAGCCGCAGGATGGGATAGGGGGCTATCAACGCGCCTTGCTCTGCCGCGCGGTCAAATGGCGCAGGCTGAGGCCGCTGACGGGATCTCGCCATGCACCGGCAATGCGAGCTGCGGGCCGAAGCACGAAGTCCCGCTCGCGAAATCTGAGGTGCGGGATGCTCAAATGCCGGTCATGAAAGACCCCTCCCGACCATAAAACAATATCAAGGTCGAGCACTCTGGCGCCCCAATTTTGCCCCCGGCGAACGCGGCCATAAGCGGTTTCCATCCACTGAAGCGTAGCCAGCAGGTCCGCCGGTGCCATCACGCTTTCCAAAATGAGCGCTGCATTGGCATAACGCCGGCGCGAGGGGCCAAGTGGCGGCGTATCAAAAATAGGCGAAACCGCCCTCAACCGTGCAATTTTACCAAGGCTTTGCGCTGCATGCCGCAAAACCGCTGGCGGATTGCCAATTCGCGGATGCCGCTGATTGCTGCCCAGAGCGATGAGATAAGCGCTCTTCAATGCCCCTCACCGGGTCCATCGGTCCCTTTTTCGCTGGGTTCAGCGGTTCCGCTGCGCTCAAACATCATCGCACAGACGGCCATAGAGTTCCGGTCGCCGATCACGAAAGAAGCCCATGCCGGCACGGTGAATAGCTGCCGCCTCCAAGTCCAAAGTCGCGATCAGCAGTCCTTCTTCCCCCTCGCCAAAGGCGCAAATGGTGTCTCCCCATTCATTGGTGATGAAGCTGTGACCGTAAAAGCTCTGTTCGCCTTCCTTGCCAATCCTATTGGCCGCGACCACCGGCATGCAATTGGAGGCCGAGTGACCAACCATGGCCCGCCGCCATATCCGGCTGGTGTCAAAATCGGCGTCATAAGGCTCTGACCCGATCGCGGTCGGGTAAAGCAGCAATTCAGCGCCCATAAGCGCCATGGAGCGCGCTACCTCGGGAAACCATTGATCCCAGCAGATCCCGACCCCGAGCCGCGCGGTTCCCCCGCTGACAGGCACATCCCAGACCTTGAAACCATCATTCCCGGGGCGAAAATAGAACTTTTCGGAGTAACCCGGCCCATCGGGAATATGGCTCTTGCGATAAACCCCCAGCACATCCCCGCCCGGACCGATCATCGCCAGCGAGTTGTAATAATGCTGTCCATCACGCTCAAAAAAGCTGGTCGGGATTGAAATAGCGCAGCGCGCAGCCAGCTTGCGCATGGCGATAACCGAGGGATGCTCTAACGCAGGGCGCGCCAATGCGAACAGGGCCTCATCCTCGGATTGGCAAAAATAAGGACCGGAAAACAATTCAGGCGGACAGACAATATCCGCCCCTTTTTCCGCAGCTTGCTCAACCAGCTCGCTAACTGCGGCGATATTGTCCGCTTCTGCCGAGCGGCCAAGCGGAAGCTGAAGCGCGGCTATGGTGACCTCACGCATTATCGCCGCGCCTCTCTATTCTTATGCCTGTTTGAACGTTACGCCCTTAATCGGCCTTGCGGAACAGCAAGGTCATGCGGTCGCTTTCACCGATTTCAAGGTATTTGGCACGCATTGGATCATCAGCGCCAGTGGCGAGCACAGGCGGCAATGTCCAAACCCCGCGCTCCCAATTGGCAGGATCATTGGGGTTAGCGTTGATTTCCGAGGATTGGGCCAGTTCAAAACCATTGGCCTCGAAAATGGCAACCACGTCTTGCTTGCGCATATAACCGCGTTGACGGGCGCCATAATCATCATAGCTGGCCCCCTCTGGCGCGCGGTGCTGAACCACGCCAACCATGCCATCATCTTTGAGCAGGGTGCGGATGCTTTTCAGCACTTCATCTGCGCTATTGCCGATATTCAGCCCATGCATCGAACGGAAGATCAGCACACGGTCAGCGGTCCCGGCCATATCATCGGGCATTTCATCGGTTTCAAAAGCGGTGACCGTGTCCGCCCCGACCCCCATCAAATCGGCGAGGCCGGTTTTAAACCTTTCGGTCCAGCCTTTTGCGCGTGCCTCTCGGGCACGGCTTGAATAGGAGCCATCACTGTCACGGTTAATGGCAACATAGGACCCCTCAGCCATGACATAGGGCGCCAGAATGCGGGTGTACCAGCCGCCGCCCGGACCATATTCAACCACTGTGTGATCGGGCTGCACATCAAAAAATGCCAAGGTTTCGGCAGGCCTGCGATATTGGTCACGCGCGCGGTCACCATCGCGCCGTTCATGCGCCAATACCCCGCTCAATTTGTCGCTATGGCTCATTCCGCTCGCGCTGTGGTTGCCATGGCCATCCAAGCTGCTGTTATGAGCCAATGCCGGGCTTGCTCCGAGCATTATGGGGAGTGCGGCGGCGATAATCAGTGAGCGCATGGTGAAAACCTTTCCAAAAATATGAGGTATCCCTGAGGGAATGATCGAGGATGTGCGTTTATCGCGCAAGACAGATGACAAATGCAAGAGGGCTTCTTATCTGTGCCTGCAAGCAAGGAGACTGGAATGAGCGATACGGGCACTGGCCAGAACGGCGTTAATGAGGAACAGGCCATCATCGCAGGCGGCTGCTTTTGGTGCACAGAAGCGGTGATGAATGATGTCATCGGGGTAAGCGCGGTTACCTCGGGTTATATCGGCGGCGACATTGCCGACCCAAGCTACAAAGCCGTTTGCAGCGGGACCACCGGGCATGCCGAAGGCGTTCGGGTCAGCTTTGATCCCGAGGTTTTGTCTTATGGTGAGCTGCTCGATGTCTTTATGGGCACGCATGATCCCACGCAGTTGAACCGCCAAGGCAATGACGTGGGCACGCAATATCGCAGCGCCATTTTCCCATTGTCGGGCGAACAAGCGACAGAGGCAGAGGCCGCGATCGCGCGCTGGAACGCAGAGAATGGCGGCGGCGCAGTCACCACGGTCGAGGGAATAGAAGGCGGTCAGCGCGCCATTTGGTATCCGGCTGAGGATTACCATCAGGAATATTGGGAAGGCGACGGGCAGCGCAACCCCTATTGCTTGGCGGTAATACCGCCCAAATTGGCCAAATTGCGCAAAAGCTATGGCGCGAAGGTCAAAAGCGCTTAGGTTTTTGGACGTTTGACCCAAATTGCTGCGGTTAAGCCAAAGGCCGGCGCCAACGGGCGATAAAAAAGCCGTCGAGGCCGCCTTTGTCGCTGAGCATTCCGGGATGCGTCCTGAGCCAGCCTTGCGCATCGGGGCTTAGGCCTGCGGGCAGCTCGTCTGCTGCGATCGGCCAAGGCTCCAGCTTGACGCGGGCCGCCTGATCCTCGCCTTCTTCGCGCTCAAGCGAGCACACCGCATAAATCAAAGTTCCGCCGGGTTTCAGCCATTGCTGCGCGCGTTCAAGCAGCTCTGCCTGAAGCGGCAGCAGAGCCTCTATCTGGCGCGTCGTGATGCGGTGCAGAACGTCGGGGTGGCGGCGGCACGTGCCGGTCGCGCTGCAAGGCGCATCAAGCAAAATGGCGTCAAATTGATGCTTTGGTTCCCACTTGAGCGCATCAGCGCGCAGCGTGCTGGCCTGCAACCCGGTGCGTTTCAAATTGTCTTTCAGGACCGCGAGGCGGCGTTTCGACATATCAAGCGCGGTTACATTCCAACCAGAGGCGGCCAATTGCATCGTCTTGCCGCCAGGCGCAGCGCACATGTCCAGCACATGCTTGCCCTCGCCCCCGCTGCCGCTTTCGCAATTGCCCAGCAGCCGGACCGGCAAAGAGGCCGCGAGGTCCTGCACCCACCATGCCCCGTCTTGATAGCCGGCAAGCCCCTCAACCGCTGCACCGCGGCTGAGCCGCAAATGTCCCGGCGCATAGCTGTCGCCGGAAAGCTGGCTCGCCCATTGCGCGGTTTCCTCTGCGCTCCTCAGCGTCAGATCAAGCGGCGGCGGCTCGCCAAGCCCCAACGCAATTGGCCGCGCCAGATCGCCCCATCTTTGTACCGCTTGCTCTGGCAGGCTGGGATAATCAGGCAAGGACACTTGCCGTTTATCCAGCGCTGAAAACACCCCATGCGCCAATCTTCGCGGCCCGCCCGAGAGCAGCGGCAAGCCGGTTGCGATCACCGCATGCGGCGGGGTTTCCAGCCTTAGCCACTGCGCCAGCATCAAGCGCAATACCATCCGCGCCTTGGCATCATGCGGCAAAGGTTTCTTCGTGGCGCTATCAATCAAACCATCGATATCCACCAGCCAGCGCAAAGCCTCGCTCACAATCGCGCGGGCCAGAGCCTTGTCCGGCGCGGCGCGGACATCGCGGGTCGCCGCGCCAAAGGATTGGTCGAGCGTTTCGCCCCGGCGCAAAACCGCGTCGAGAATCCGCAAAGCCGCGCGGCGGGCATGAAATCCTGAAGGGGTCGCCATAGGGGTTCGCCCTAGCCGCTGTTGCAATCCAGCGCCAGCACTCCCATATCGCCCGCATGACAAAGCGCGCAACCAAACGGCCCGAGGGGTTTTCCAAGCCTTCGCATTGGAGCAATGATCCGCCCCCCAAACCGGCCAAGGTTCTGGATGAAAAGGAACCGCGCGATCTTTCCCCAACGCGTTATGGTGATTGGGAAAAAGACGGTATCGCCTGGGACTTTTGATGCGGACTATTAAAGGAGACTTCTAAAGGGGAAGTTTTCTTGAAGCCAGATGGCTATCGCTCAATCCGCTAGAGCCGGTTAAATTGAACTTTGAGTCCGTCCTTAGGCATCGGGATCGGCCATGGTTGCCATTCCGGCTGATACCCATCGGCCATTTCCACCCGGTATTGGCTCAAAACCTGAGCCGCCAAAATCTTGATTTGCATATAGGCGAAATGCAGCCCGATACACATATGCGCGCCGCCGCCAAACGGGGTCCAGGCATATTTGTGACGCGCCTTCACCTGGTCAGGGGTAAAGCGCATTGGATCAAAGACCATTGGATTGTCCCAATACTCTTCGCTGTGATGGACATAATTGATATTGATCCCAACCGGCGTACCGGCCGGAATATGATACCCGCCAAATTCGAAATCCCGTAAGGCCCGGCGCGGCATGGAGGGCACGGGCGGTATCCGGCGCAGGACCTCTTTGAAGAACATTTCAGTGAGTTCCAGCTTGCCCAATTGATCATAGTCTAGCGGACGCGGCTTGCCCTCGGCATCGAGGCCGCCGGTTACGCTGAGAATTTCGGCGCGGACCTTTTCCTGCCATTCCGGTTCGCTGGCGAAAAAATACATCATCGAGGTCGCGCTGGAGGTGATGGTGTCATGCGCCGCCATCATCAGAAAATTCATGTGATCGACGACTTCATCGACGGGAAGCAATTCGCCATCTTCGCGGGTGGCGGTAGCAAATTGGCTGAACATATCCTGCCCGCCGCCAATCTCGCGCCGGCGGTGAGTCTCGGCGGTGAAGAAATCGACCAGAAACTCGCGCCCCTTCACCCCTTTGCGCATTTTCGTGAAAGGCAGCGGACTGCGCACGGGCGCGACCGAGGCTTGCACCATATCAATAAAGGCGGTGTTGATTTTATCCGCCTCAGGCCCCCAAGGAATGCCGATAAAGCTGTCGGCTGCGAGTTCCAGAGTAAGCTGCTTAATGGCCGGCCAAAAAGCCATATTCTGATCCGCCCATTCAGCCGTGCGCTCGGCAATGCCCCTATTAAGGGCAGAGCAGTAATGCCGCATCGGCTCCGGCTTAAAGGCAATCGATAACGCGCGCCTGTCGGCCTTGTGATGATCGAAATCGAGCAGCATCAGCCCGCGCGGAAAAAGCTGGTCCAGCACTGGTCCCCAGCCCTGCTCGGAAGAAAACAGCCGGCCGCGGTCAAATAGCATGAGTTCATTGGCGTCAGCGCCAATCATGGCGATATTCCAACCGCCAAACACCTTGTTTTTGTAAACCTTGCCGTGCTTTGCGACCATATCGCGGGCAAATTTATGCGGATCGGCCAGCATTTTCAGCGTGTTACCGACAAAGGGCGAGCCCGCCTCACCCGGGATATGCGCCAAAGCCGCATCATCCGGATTGGCGTCTTTCCAATGCCGCGGCTCAGTCACCGCGTTTTGATCGCTCGCTAAACTTGCCATGGCAGGAGCCTTCTCTTGACTGTCATCTCGTTACTTACCCCAATGTAAGTAATCATGGCGCTCAAATCCAGCCTGATAATTCCCTTCGGATCAAATGCTCGATCATATCCATACCAGCCGCCCCGTCATTAAGGCATGCCAAAGCGGCAAAATGCGTGCCGCCAGCGTCTTTGAATTGATCGCGGCCTTGCAAAGCGAGCTCTTCCAAGGTTTCCAAACAATCCGCCGAAAAACCCGGAGCGGCGATGGCAAGACGCTTGGTGCCCGCCCGCCCTTCTTCGGCCAGAGTGTCATCGGTTGCAGGCCCCAGCCATTTGGCCGGGCCGAAACGCGATTGGAAAGTGGTTTTGCAGGTTAATTTAGGACGCGCGAGCGCGGCTTCGAGCAGCCGGGCGGTTTTGCGGCAATGGCAATGATAAGGATCGCCCAGATCCAATGTGCGCTGCGGCATGCCATGAAAACTCAAAAGCAAGGTCTCCGGCTCAAAATCGAGCGCATCGAGTTGCCCCGAAATGTCTGCCGCAAGAGCCGCGATATAGGCCGGATCATCATGATAGGGCGGCAAGGTCCGCAAGCTGGCTTGCCAGCGCATTCCGGCCAGCGTTTCGCCAACCTTATCCATAACCGTGGCAGTGGTTGCCCCGCAATATTGCGGATAGAGCGGCGCAATCAGAATGCGCTCGCAGCCTGCATCTTTCATTGCGGTCAATTGATCGGGGATCGAGGGCGCGCCGTAACGCATCGCCCAATCAACCATCACGCCCTCGCCCAGCCGCTGCTCAAGGGCCTTGGCCTGCCGCGCGGTGATCGCCGCCAAGGGCGAGCCGTCCTCGCTCCACACCTCGGCATAGGCCTCAGCGCTTTTCTTGGGGCGGGTGTTGAGGATAATGCCGCGCAAGATCGGTTGCCAGATAAGCGAGGGGATTTCGACCACGCGTTTGTCAGACAGGAATTCTGCCAAATAGGGCCGAACGGCCTTCGCGGTGGGCGCCTCGGGCGTGCCGAGGTTCACCAGCAATACGCCGATCCGGCCCGATTGGACGGGAGGATGGTCAGCGGGCAGGGATTGGGCTTGCCACGTCATGTCTGCTCCATGGTTTGAGGCGGGGTTTGGGCACCCGTTTGTG
>CAZDHB010000036.1:13146-16798 GCA_964505255.1 uncultured Porphyrobacter sp. | reverse complement strand
GTTTGTGAATTTTGGGTTTGTGGATCTTGGGTTTGTGGATCTTGGGGAACCTCGTCAGGGCTTTGGGTTGCAGCAGCACCGGGCTGATCGGGCCGCGGCTCAGATGTTTCGCCATCCACTGGCTCGATCGCGGGCGGTTCTTTGGCGGGTCGCGCACGCGAAAGCGCAAACGGCAAGCTGCGATAGCGTTCGCCAGTAGCCGCGAACAAGGCATTGGCAATGGCTGGCGGGGCCGCCGCGACGCCCAATTCTCCCGGATCAAACGAGGGCGCATCGCTTTCAATAAAATCGACCGTGACCTCTGGGGCATCAGCCAAGGAGGGCAAGTTTAACCCGCTTAGGGAGCTCGGTTTTGGCAATCCGTTTTCCCAATTGGCGCTGCATCCAGCAGCCAGTCCCAACCCGAAAATCAGCCCGCCCTCGATCTGCTGACGGGCTAGGTCCAAATTGATGATCCGGCCAATATCAACCACCGCATGCAGGCTGGCGACGCGCACCCCGCCTTCGGCCAGCCGGGCCTTGGCAACGCAGGCGATGCGGCCAATCGCAGGGGTATCGCCCGGACCAGGACCGGAACTAGGGCCAGAACCAGCGCCATTGCTGCTTTGCACTTCGCCTTCACCATTTGAGGAACCGCCTGAAGAGCGGCCCAAGGAATTGGTTGAGGAATTGGTTGAGGGGATTTCCCAACCGCCATCGCTTTGCATTCTAATCGCAGCAATTCCCTGTCCGGTTCCCATGCGTCCGCCATCCCACTCGCCCAATTGGGCCGCTTTGCGCAAAACTGCGGCAAGCAGGGGATCATCGCCCAGCAAGGTCATCCGGTAAAGCATGGGGTCCTGCCCCAAGGCGTGAGCAATCTCGTCGATGAAACTTTCCGCCGCAAAGCTGGTGTAGCTATAGGCATTACCGCGCAGCCTGCCGGTCGGCAGGGCAAGCTTGACCGGCACATGCTCAACCCCGATATGCGCGATATCATAAGGCGGCATCGCCCCTTCACAGGCCATGGGATCGGATTTGCCAGCCCCGGCCTCGATCGCCGCTTCCGGCGTCAGATTGTCAAACAGACGCGCCCCAAATTCCCAATGGGTCGGCGGGCAGGCGATCCGCATTTGCCAGTTTTCGGGGGCGCGGTTGGCCCCGCTCGACAATTTGGTCGAGAGGGTGATCGCGGCGGGCGCGCGGGGCGGGACCATTTTGCTTTCTTCGGCGCGCGGCCAAGTCAACTGCACCGGCTCAGGCATTTGGTGGGCAATCTGAGCGGCTTCTATAGCGTGCATTTTCTCCAGCCTTGCATCAAAGCTGCCGCCGGCTGAAACCGGATAGAGCACGACGTCGCGAACATTCAAACCAATCGCCTTTGCCGCCGCTCTGCGGGCAATCTCGGGTGCTTGTGACGCGAGCCACAAATGCAGCTTGCCATCGACAAAATGCGCCGAGGCACTGGCGGTTTCGATGCCCGCATGCTGAGCCGGACCAATCGCGTAATTGCTGGTCAAGGTCGGCGGTCCCGCCACGCTCGCAGGATCACCGCGGCTGGCAATCGGCTGAGCCTCTCCGCTCGCCAGCGCCTCATCCAATTGCTCCGAGAGAGCGAGCGAGGTGACCGCCCCCGGTCCGTCAAAACGCGCTGCCAAAGCCTCGCATGCGCGTTCTGCCTGCCACCAGCTTTCCGCGATGCAGGCGATCCAGCGCTTGGATTTGACGATCCGCACCACGCCCTCCATCCCAGCAGCGGCCTGTTCGTCGAAACTTGTGAGTTCGGGCAAGCCTATCGGGCCATGCCGGATCGAGGCGTGGAGCATCCCAGATAAACGCACATCTCCGGCGAACATCAATCCGCCATCGACCTTGGACGGCAAATCCAGCCGCGGCACCGCTATTGGCGCGTCGGGATCGACATTGCGCACGCTTTCTGCCGGCAAATTGGGCCGCAAAGGCGGCGGATCAGGCGGCTCCATCTGCGCGGCAGCGGCGGCCAGTTCGCCAAAGCGGGCTTCCTTGTCGCCGTGACGCACCAAACCGGCGGACACGACGCATTCTTCAAAAGCGACATCCCATTGCTCGGCCGCCGCCATGGCGAGCATGGCCCTGGCGCTCGCACCGGCAGCCCGCGCTGAAGCTTCATAAGCCGCCTGCGCAGTCCCGTCAGCGGTTGCCGTAAATGCTTCCTCGCGCGCATATCTATCGGCCAGCCAGCTGTCGCCGCCGGTGATCAATTGCGGCACGTTGGACCAAAGCGGCGCCCATTTGGCCGCCAGCACCGCATTGGGCTGTGTGCCGCTTGGGGGAACAGGTACAACCGCCACTTGGCGCCAGTCCGCCCCCATTTCCTGCGCGATGATTTGCGGCAAAAGCGTTGTTACCCCTTGGCCCATTTCCAATTGCGGGACGGCGATATTGACCACCCCGTCCTCGCTCACGGTGAGCCATGCATCAAAGCCATACTCGCCTTCCCCCGGCTCAAGCGGGGCGTCATATTCGCGCGGCCATGCCCACCACGCCACCAGCAAGCCTGCGCCCGCCGCTGCTCCTGTCAGGATGCCGCGGCGCGTCACATGGAATTGGCGCGAGTGGTTCTGATCGTCAGCCATTATCGCTCAGCCAATCATGCAATTTGCCTGCAATCGCATGGAAGGGATCCGCCAGAACGCCGCTTCCCGCGGCAACCGGTTCGCCGGTATCTCCGCCGGTGCGTATATCCATCGCCAGCGGAATCCGGCCAAGAAATGGCAATTCCAGCCGCTCGGCTGCCGTCTCAACGCCGCCGCTGCCGAAAGGATCGGAAACCTCACCGCAATGCGGACAGATATAGCCTGCCATATTCTCAACCAAACCGATGATCGGAACATCGGCGCTATCGAACAATTGTCCTGCTCTTGCTGCGTCAATCAGAGCCAAATCCTGCGGTGTCGAGACCAGCACAGCACCAGATGGTTTAAACTTTTGCAGCATGGTCAATTGCACATCGCCTGTGCCCGGCGGCAAATCCACCAGTAGCAATTCTGTTTCGCCCCAATGCGCATCAACCATTTGCGACAAGGCATTGCCGGCCATCGGTCCGCGCCATGCAATCGCCTGCCCCTGCTCAACCAAATGCCCCATCGAGAGCACATCAATTCCATGCTTGCTCGCCACCGGGACCAATTTATCATCGCGCGCCTCGGGCCGCTCGCCCAGATTGCCAAGGATCATCGGCTGCGAAGGTCCGTAGATATCGGCATCGACCAGCCCCACTTTCACCCCGCGCGCTTTCAAGGCGAGCGCCAGATTGGCCGTCAATGTGGATTTTCCAACGCCGCCCTTGCCAGAACCAATGGCGATAATCTTGGCCGCCTTGCGCTCCGCAGTCATCACCACTTTGACATCGGAAATTTCGTCTTGCGCCAACAGAATATCGCGCAGCGCAGCCTCCATATCGCCGCGTTGCTGCGCCGATAATCCGCTCACCTCAAGCACGGCGGTGACTGTGCCATCTGAGTTGGTGGCGGATTGGACACGCTGGGCAATGGAGGCCGGCAAAAGCTTGCGAAGAGGTTCAGAAATCATGGTTCAAATCGGTTAAACATCAAAAACCCGCGCACAACCCCTGTTTTTCCCGCAAAGCCCCCCTATAACAAGAAATATGAAATGGATCGAAACAATCAGAGAC
>CAZDHB010000036.1:9248-13046 GCA_964505255.1 uncultured Porphyrobacter sp. | reverse complement strand
ACGCCTTCGGCAGACGCGCCCTTGGCGCTGACCACAAGGCGCAAGCAGCAGCAGACGGCAGCATTTTGGCCAGTGAAGACGGATCATCCGGCGGGGATGACAAATCCAAAGGTCCAAAAAACCCATGGCTTCCGCCGGGGGCCGGCAAAACAGGTCCGCGCCGTTCGGCCAATATCGAGGATATATTCAAGAACCGAGGCCCTGAAGGCCCGCGCCGCGGAGGCGGCCCTAAGGGGCCAAACTTCAGCATTCCGGAACGCCCGGGCGGCAAGAGCTGGCTTCCGATTGTGCTCGTGGTCGGCGGCCTCGCGTGGCTCTTTTCAACCGGCGTCCATTTCATCCAGCCGCGCGAGCAAGCGATTGTCACCACCTTTGGCAAGTTTTCGCACACCCTCGCGCCGGGTACGAACATCACCATGCCGTGGCCGATCCAGTCGGTTGATGTCGAAAATGTCAGCGAGATCCGGCGCGAATCAATCCCGCAAGGCAGTGAAGAAAAACTGATCCTCACCGGCGATCAAAACCTGGTTGATCTCAGCTATATTGTGCGCTGGAATATTAAAGACCTCGCGCTCTTCCGCTATCAAATCGACAACCCCACTGCCACCGTTCAAGAAGTGGGTGAGGCTGCGATGCGTGCCTCGGTTGCAGAGCAAGAACTCGACCGGGTGCTGTCCGGTGCAGGCCGGGCCGAGATTGAGGGGCAAGTGCGCGAACGCATGCAAGCCATCCTCGACGGGTATAATGCGGGCGTTGCCGTGCAAGGTGTCGAGATCGAGAAAACCGATCCGCCAACCCGCGTGATCGATGCTTTTAAAGACGTTTCCGCCGCGCAGCAGGATGCCGATGCGGCGGAAAACCGCGCGCGCGCTTACGCTCAGCAAATTCTCGCCCAAGCAGAGGGCGGCGCAGGCGCTTTTGACCGGATCTATGCCGAATACCGTCTGGCCCCCGAGGTCACCCGCCGCAGGCTCTATTACGAGACCATGGAGAGCGTCCTTGCAAAAACGGACAAAACCATCGTCGAGGCGCAAGGCGTAACGCCGTATCTGCCGCTGCCTGAAATCCGCCGCCGCGCGCAGCAGGCCGAAACGCCTGCGCCTGCCGCAACTCAGCAAGAGGGCAATTAAGATGGCGACCAAATTCGAAACCATCTGGGACAATCACAAGATGACCCTGATCGCCATTGGCGCAGCAGTGCTGGTGGCTTTGTCGACATTGATAGTCGTGCCAGAGGACAAACAAGCGGTGGTCATCCAGACCGGTAAGCCGAAATCGATCATCAACCGTTACCGGCCCGATGTGCCCTTTGGCGAAACGGGCGCAGGTGTCTGGTACCGCATTCCCTTGCTGCAAACGGTGCAATATATCGACCGGCGCGTGCAGAACCTCGATATGGACCCGCAGCAAGTTCTCTCCAACGATCAGCAACGTTTGCAGGTCGATGCCTATGCGCGGTTCCGGATTATCGATCCGGTGCAAATGGTGGAACGTGCGGGCACAGAGGAAAACGTCAAAACGCAGCTTTCGCCGATCCTCTCCTCGGTTATTCGGCAGGAACTGGGCCGCCTGCCCTTTGCCTCTTTGATCAACACAGAGCGTAGCGCGGCGATGGCCAATATCCGCAATGCGCTCGACCGGCAGGCGCGGCAATATGGCGCGCAGATTATTGATGTGCGGATCAAACGCGCCGATTTGCCCGATGGCGCGCCTTTGACAGCGGCCTTCACCCGCATGCAGACCGACCGCGAGGAAGAAGCGGCGACAATCCGCGCCCGGGGACAGCGCAATGCGCAAATTATCCGCGCAGATGCTCAGGCGGAAGCGGCCAATATCTATGCCGCGGCCTATGGCAAGGATCCGGAGTTCTACGATTTTTACCGCGCGATGGAGAGTTACCGGAGAACTTTCGAAAGCGGCGAATCGGAAAGCTCGGTCATTCTTTCGCCTGATAATGAATATCTGCGGCAATTCCGCGGACGCCGTTGACGGTTCGTCGACGGAGCGCAAATCTGTTCAATTGCGGTTCATTTGATGACGTTTGTAATCGCTACTTAAGTCATGCTCTTCAAAGAGTTGGCCCTTGGCCTTTTCGTTCGGCGAGCAAGGCTGAGAGGCTCGCTCGCCGAACGGCAATGCTTGACTTGATCGATGATGAAACGGGCGCTGACCTGCTGAGGTATTGCAACTTTTCACAGGCTGCCCACGTATTAGAATATGGATGAACGTAGAATATGAGGACTAAAGCGCCAATGCGATATGCTTATGGATTGACCAGCGCCCTGCTTGTGGGCGGAGCTGCAATTTCGCTGACGACCGGCCATCCGGCGGGCGCCCAAGTGGCGCAAAATGACGAACGGCAAATGGCCCAAGTGGTGCCGCGCGCCGGCGCGCCCTCCAGCTTTGCTGATTTGACTGCCCAGCTCCAGCCTTCGGTGGTCAATATTTCAACCCGCCAACGCATTGAAGTGCGCAGCCGCAATCCGTTCTCAGGCACGCCGTTCGAGGGGCTGTTTAACCGCCGCCGCGGCGAACAAGGCGAGAGCCAGCCACAATTCCGCGAAGGGCAATCGCTGGGTTCAGGCTTTATCATTTCCGCAGATGGCTATGTCGTGACAAACAATCATGTGGTCAGCCCCAATGGCCGCGGCACGGTTGAAGAAATCACCGTCACCATGCCCGATGGCACAGAATATGAGGCAGAACTGGTGGGCGCGGATGCCCAATCCGATCTCGCCGTCCTGAAAGTCAGCCGCAGCGAAGCCTTTCCTTTCGTCAGCTTTGGCGATTCGAGTGAAGCGCGCCCGGGCGATTGGGTGGTGGCAATCGGCAATCCCTTCGGTCTCGGCGGAACCGTGACCAGCGGGATCGTCTCGGCGGTCTACCGTAACACCGGCCAAGGCGGCGCTTATGATCGCTACATCCAGACCGACGCCAGCATCAACCGCGGCAATTCGGGCGGTCCTTTGTTCGATATGCAGGGTAATGTAATCGGGATTAACAATGCCATCTTCTCCCCATCCGGGGGCAGCGTGGGTATCGGCTTTGCCATTCCTGCGGAAATTGCCGAACCGATCGTGGCGCAGCTGCGTGATGGCGAGGAAATCGAGCGTGGCTATCTTGGTGTCACAATCGAGGCGGTGAACGATGATCTGGCCGACTCGCTTGGCCTGCCGCGCAATCGCGGCGAGATCGTTCAAACAGTGGTGGCTGATCAGGCCGCCGACAAAGCCGGTGTTAAACCGGGCGATATCGTGCTGAAAGTGAACAATCAGGACGTGACCCCCGAACAGACCCTGTCCTATCTGGTGGCGAATATTGCTCCGGGCACGCGCATCCCGCTCGAAGTGCTGCGCGATGGACGCGAGCGCCAAATCACCTTGACGGTTGGCAAGCGGCCCAGCGCTGAAGAATTACGGCGTCAGCAAATGTTCAATCCGGACACCGAGGAAGAACCGAATATTGACGAGGACACCAGCGATATCATCGCCGAGCGCCTTGGCTTGCAAGTGGTGCCGATCACCCCGCAGATCGCCCGTCAACTTGGCGCGGATGAAGATACCAAGGGTCTCGCAATTGGTGCGGTCAATCGCAATTCCGACGCGGCCCGCAAAGGTCTGCAGCGCGGCGACATCATTCTCAGCGTCAATTACCGCGCAATCGAAGGTGTCGGCGATCTCGAGAGTGCTATTGCAGAAGCGGACAGCGATGGCCGCGATGCGGTGTTGCTGCGTGTTCAGCGGCGCGGACAGCCAGCGGTTTACCGCGCGGTGCGTCTGCGCTGAGTGCGCGCTGAAA
>CAZDHB010000036.1:6914-9148 GCA_964505255.1 uncultured Porphyrobacter sp. | reverse complement strand
GCTTGCCCGCCCCCGGTTGCTTGATCGAGGAAATCGTCACTAGCGGCCTGTTCGCCTTCTTCGTCGGGCGCACTTGCTTGTCCAGCGGGCCGCCCCGGCGTCAATTGGGAATTGCCGCGCGGCAAGGTGCCTGCGCCAGCATCAGGCATCGGACCGTCTTGCTCAAAAGGATCGCTGCGGCCGCCTGATTGGCCGGGCTCAATCAGATTGCCTTGCTCGTCGACGAAGTAATAATCATCAGGTTCTCCGAAGAAATATTCATCATCGGGCTCAAGCTGCCAATCGGGCAAATCCATCACCGTATCAAATGGTTCAGGCGTGCGTTCCTTGACTGCGTAGCGCATATAAGCGGCAAAAGCCTGCGCCGGCGCGCGCCCGCCCTGCAATCCGCTGACCCGTTTGTTGTCATCACGCCCCATCCACACGCCCGTCGTGATACCGCTGGAAAAGCCGACGAAATACCCATCGCGGTTGGAATTGGTGGTGCCCGTTTTGCCCGCCACGGGCCGCCCGATCTGGGCTGCTCTGCCAGTGCCGGTCTGCACAGCGGCTTGCAGCAGATCTGTTGCCCCCGCGGCCACGTAGTCTGGCACGAGCTGAACCGAGGATTTGGCCTTCCGCTCATAAAGCAAATCGCCGCTCGCGCTGGTGACCTTGGTAATCCCGTAAGGCTCAACTGAGGTTCCCTTGGCAGAGATGACCGAAAACGCGCGGGTCATATCGACCAGCCGCACCTCTGATGTACCCAGCACCATGGACGGCACCGTTTTAACCGGCGTGGTAATGCCGAAACGCCGTGCCATCGACGATACGGTGCCAAAGCCGACCTCATTGCCCAATTGCGCCGCGACTGTGTTGATCGAATAGGCAAAGGAATTGCGCAAGGTGGTCTCACCGACATTGCGGCCATTGGAATTGCGCGGGCTCCACCCTTCAATCCGCACAGGCGCATCGACCACTCTATCGCCCGGCTTATAGCCTTCCTCGAGCGCGGCCAAAAACACGAAGAGCTTAAAGGCCGAACCCGGCTGACGAACGGCGTCAGTCGCGCGGTTGTAATTGGTCTCGACATAATCTGTCCCGCCGATCAGGGCCAGAATTGCGCCGTCGCGGTCCAGGCTGACCAAGGCGCCTTGCGCACCTTCGGGGGTATTGGCCTTGATACTGGCAGCAGCGGCCTTTTGCATTCCCGGGTCAAGCGTGGTCCAGACCTCAATCGGTTCAGAGGTTTCTGGCAAAAGCAGGTCCAATTGGGGCAAGGCCCAATCCGTGAAATAGCGCACCGAGTTCGAGCTTGTTTCCTGCTTCAGATTGATCGCGGTGACATCGACCGAGGCCTCGCTCGCGCTGATCCGCCCCTGCTCGTGCATCAAACGCAGCACCACCGCTGCGCGGTCCACGGCGCGGTCGACACTGGCGGTGGGGGAATAACGGCTGGGCGCCTTGACCAAACCGGCGATGATCGCTGCTTCCCCAATCGACAAATCGGTTGCCGGGTGACTGAAAAACTTGCGTGAGGCGCTGTCGATCCCATATGCGCCGCCGCCGAAGTAAACCTTGTTCAGATAAAGCTCGAGGATTTGCTCTTTCGTAAACTTGCTCTCAAGCGCCATCGCCAGCACCGCCTCGCGCATTTTGCGGTCCAAGGTGCGGTTCGAATTGAGGAAGACATTGCGCGCCAATTGCTGCGTAATGGTCGAGGTTGCCCCCAATCGGTTATCGCTGCTGGCCCAGACCCAGACCGCCCGCGCGAGGCCAATCGGATCAATCCCGAAGTGGGAATAATACCGCCGGTCCTCGACCGAGATCATGGCATCTTTCATCACCGCGGGAATGTCATCATGTTCCAGCCATTGGCCATAACTTGGCCCCAATTCCACCAGCTCGCTGCCATCGCGCGCCCGCACAACAATGGTTTGGCCCGCTTGGGTCGCTTTGAGCTGATAGAAACTGGGGAGTGAGCGAGCGGCAAAAAGAACCGCCAGCGCGAGGAAAATACCGCCCACGAGCGCCGCGATCCCGCCAAAGATCAGGCCACGCTTAAACCAGCGCCCAAACCAGCCGCCGCCCGAGTTTTTGGGTGTTTTTGAGCGGGTTTTGCCCCGCTTACCCTTGCCAGAATGACCCTTAGCAGAGGACTTGCTTGCGCGTGCATTCGCCTCAGCCGCTTTCCTGCGGCTGCCGCGTTTTGTGATCGGGTTGTCACTTTGCCGCGCCAAGTCTTTTCCACCTCA
>CAZDHB010000036.1:5045-6814 GCA_964505255.1 uncultured Porphyrobacter sp. | reverse complement strand
CACCTAGGTATAAGAGCAAGAGTAACATACTGTGAACAGGGAACTATCCCTCGCACCTAGCATTACTCAGCGCTTTCAAAGTCAATCGAGGCACTGTTTATGCAATAGCGCAGGCCGCCTTGTTCGGGCGGACCGTCGGGAAAGACGTGTCCCAAATGCCCGTCGCATTTGGCGCAAGTGACCTCTGTGCGGATCATCCCATGTGAGGTATCGCGGTGCTCGGCAACGGTGTCGCCATCGGCAGGCTTTGTAAAAGCGGGCCAGCCGCAGCCGCTGTTGTACTTCGCGTCTGAACCAAACAAGAGCGTTCCGCAGCCGGCGCAAAAATATTCGCCCTCTTCATAAAACTTGTCATATTGGCCGGTAAAGGCCCGCTCCGTGCCAGCTTCGCGCAGCACGTGATATTGTTCAGCCGTGAGACGCGCGCGCCACTCTTCGTCTGAAAGATCCATTTTTTCGGCCATTTCAAAGGTCCTTCTCAAAAGGCTCAGGCATCGGCCAAAGCATAATGCCGCGGCGGACTGATCCCTTCCATTTTCTCGGCCAGCAGCGGCCTGAAGCTGGGCCGGCTTTTGAAGACCGAATACCAGCTGCGAGCCTCCTCATGCCCGGCCCAATCAATCCCGCCCAAATAATCGGCGACCGAGATTTGCGCCGCAGCCGCCAAATCCGCCAGACTCATGGTTGATCCGGCCAGCCAGCTGCGATGCCCGACCAGCCAATCAATGTAATAAAGGTGATCATGAGCGAGTTTCATCGCCTCACGCACAACTCTGCTGTCAGGCGGTTCACGCAAGATCAGGCGTTTCTTCATACGCTCATGAAGCAAGGGCGCGGTGACATCACCGTAGAAATTTTCATCAAACAAAGCGACCAAGCGGCGGGTTTCGGCACGCTCTTGAGCGGTGCGGCCAAGCATTGGCATGCGCTGCTCTGTCTCTTCAAGATATTCGCAAATCGCGCGGCTGTCGGACAAGGTCACCTTGGCCTGCGGATCATGCAGCACCGGCGTCCGGCCCGCAGGATTGAGCGCCCACAGCTCCTCGCGCCCTTCCCAAGGGTTTTCGCGCAGCACGTCATAGGGGATGTTTTTCTCACCCATCAGCACGCGTACCTTGCGGCTAAATGGGCATAGGGGGAATTGATAAAGCTGCCACATGATGGACTCAGCTCTTGCCTCAAAAAACCGCCATTGACCAGTGCTTTGGCGGGCAAAACGGCCCGTTTTCCCGCTCTTTTAAAAAGCGGCAAGAGCCATTTTAGCCGAGCACAAAGATCGCCAGCTTGTGCGGGGCCTATTCCCGCCCTGCCTGCGGCGCCGAAAGCCTGCTTGGCAAGGCTTCCCGCAATTGTTCCCCCATCGCAGCAAGCGCCGGCAGCAAGGCTGCCAAACCCTCGCTCATACCTGCAAGACGGTCCATCGCTTGCGGCAATTGACGTTCGATTTGTTCCGGGATTTCACTCGCGCGGGGCGCAAGAGTGCGCAAGGTGGCATCGCGTTCTACCTCGGGCACACGCTCAGCGCCCATATCCGCTGCGACATCACCCAAAGGCTCCAAAATCGGGGCAAGCGGCAAATCAAGCATCACTTGGCTAAGCGTTGAAAGCGTCATCGCCAGCTGTTCTTGGCGCGCAGGGTCAGACAATTGCCGGGTCACCGATTGCAGCGCATCGGCGCTAAGCGGCGCAGCAGCGGTTTCGGCAGGCACCGCAGATGCTGGATCGTTTGGTGTCTCTGATGGCCCGCTATAAGAAGGGCGTGCATCGGA
>CAZDHB010000036.1:0-4945 GCA_964505255.1 uncultured Porphyrobacter sp. | reverse complement strand
TCAGCAGCAGACGTCTCAGCAGATGAATTCAAACCCTGAGCGGCGAGCGGAGCGGCGGCCAAAACGGACGTTAAACCCAGCGCCAAAGCAGCGCCAAGCCCCAAGGCGGCGCGCTGAGGGGCAGCAGCAAACATGAGGTTGCGCATAATTCTCCCTTTCCTTTTCGTATCGATTAATCTTTAGCGGCGCTGATGTGAACGAGCGCTGAAACCGGGCAATCTTAAAGCCCCGAGGCATCCAGCAAAAGCAGACAAGCAGGCATTTGCGCCTCGAGCATGGCACGATCCTGAAATCTGGCGGCTTCCCGGGCCAAATGCTCGGACAATACCTCTCTCGAAAGCGCGGTATCATCCATCAATTTCGCCGCAGTCAGCACGAAAAATTCGCGTCCCCGTTCCGCGAGAGCCGGATATTGCAGTGCGAAACTGCTGCCTTGTGCCTGATGCCGCGCCATGACCGCAAATGCTGCAGAACAGCGCAGCGCTGCCTGTTGCTCAAGGCTGAGAGGCCGGGCCAAGGGGGCCGCTGCATCGCCGCCTTGCTTCCCCGAGGCGAGGAGCGCAGGCGCAGATAAAGCGCAGATCAACACGCTGGCGGTGCAAGCCGCAAACGCGCCGCGAGACGAAACAGAAGTTCGGAAGAGCGATTTCATCAACCGCAAGCTTAGAGCCTGATCGCGCAATAGGCTACACGGCAATTACGGGGCTTGCCGTGCCGATGATGCTGGCTTAACCCTTAGGGCTGATAAAGCGTCATTGTCGGCGCATCACCAAGGGAGTTACCTGCAATGCTCAATCATGTGATGATTGGTTCCAACGATATCGAGCGGTCGAAAGCATTCTACACCGCAGTTCTGGGTGTGCTGGGCGCGGGAGAGCCGATGGCGCATGTCAATGACACTGGCCAGACCCGCCTGTTCTATGCTCATAATGGCCACACGTTTTCGATCAGCGAGCCGATCAATGGCGAACCGGCCTTGCCGTCTAATGGCAGCACCATTGGGTTGATGTGCGATTCGCTGGAGCAAGTGACCGAATTGCATGATGTGGCGGTTGCCAATGGCGGCACATCGATCGAAGACCCGCCCGGCCCGCGCGAGGGCAGCATGGGCACCATGAACCTGTGCTATTTCCTTGACCCGGATGGTCACAAGATGTGCGGCATTCACCGCCCCGGTTAAGGCCGGGATAAGGCCAGGATAAAGCTGATTCAGGCCGCGTTCGATTATAATATCAGTCAGTTTTGGGCCGCAGCGAGGAGCACTTGCCGCGGCCCGAAATTTTAGGGGCAAAGCCTATCCGCCGCGCAGCAGGAACACAGCAAATTCACCGCGCCAGTTTGCGCTGCTGGCGCCAATTTCTTGCTCGCCAGCAAAAAACCATTGGTCCTCTACGACAACCTGCTTGGCCGCCAAAAGTTCGCGGAAATCGGCAATCGTTACGTGATGGATATTGGGCGTTTCAAACCAGCTTATCGGGAGCGCCTTGGTGACCGGCATTTTTCCGCCAAACAGCAATGCGGCCCGAGTGCGCCAATGGGCAAAATTGGGGAAGCTGACAAAGGCCCTGCGCCCCACTCTCAGCAATTCATCCAGCATTTTGTCCGGCCGGGCGGAGGTTTGCAGGGTTTGCGAAAGGATCGTGTAATCAAACGATTTGTCGGGATATTGCGCCAGATCATGATCGGCATCACCCTGCATCACAGAAAGCCCGCGCGCGACGCATTTCTGAACGCTCTCCGCATCAATTTCCATGCCGCGCGCATCGACATTTTGCCGCCGGCGCAGCTCCGCCAGCAAAGCCCCGTCCCCGCAGCCCACGTCAAGCACCCGCGTCTCAGGTGCAATATGGCTCGCAATGATTTCGAGATCGGCGCGCAAGGCCGCCTCACCCGAGGGGCTGACGGCTGAGGTCATTGCAAAAACCCCTCTACCACCCGGTCAAGCGCAGGCACATCGAGCAGGAAACTGTCATGGCCAAAAGGGGCTGATAATTCGACAAAGCTTACCGGTGCACCAACCGCATTCAAAGCATGGACAATATGGCGGCTTTCGGCGGTCGGATACAGCCAATCGCTATCGAAGCTGACGAGACAAAAGCGGGCGCCGCGCCCTTCTTTGTGGCTGGCAAAGGCTTTGGCGAGCAAGGCGGTTTCGCCCTCCTCGGCAAATTCTTCCGCCAGATCGAAATAATCCATCGCGCGCGTGATATAAAGATAGGAATTGGCATCAAAGCGCTGGGTAAAGCCGCTGCCTTGATAGCGCAGATAGCTCTCCACTTGAAAATCCGCATCGAACCCAAAGCTTTTGGCTTTGCGGTCCTGCAGTCGGCGACCAAACTTTGCGGTCAAACCCTCTTCCGAAAGATAGGTGATATGGGCTGCCATGCGCGCAACCGACAGGCCCGCATCAGGTGCCTCGCCCGCATAATAATCACCCTCTTGCCACAAGGGATCGGCCATGATCGCTTGCCGGCCCAGCTCATGAAAAGCGATGTTCTGCGCCGAATGCCGCGCGGTGGTCGCAATCGCTAGAACCCGCGCTGCCCGCTCCGGGAAATGAGCCGCAAGGCTCAGCGCTTGCATGCCGCCCATCGATCCGCCGACCACGCTGTGCAAACGCGCAATATCCAATTGATCAAGCAATGCGGCAAGGCCGCGCACCATATCGCGCACCGTAATGACCGGAAAACGCATGGCATAAGGCTTGCCATCGGCAGCGATGCTGGCCGGACCGGTTGAGCCCAAACAGCTACCGATGACATTGGCGCAAATGACAAAATACCGGTCGGTGTCGATCGGCTTGCCAGGGCCGACCATCCTCTCCCACCAGCCCGGTTTGCCGGTCAATGGGTGATCAGAGGCAACAAATTGATCGCCGGTCAGCGCGTGACAAATCAGGATCGCATTGGAACCCTCGGCATTGCGCGTGCCGTAAGTTTCATACGCAATCTCGGCATTATCCAGCATTCCGCCCCCATCAAGAGGCAGGCTTTCGCGGAGCATCAATCGCTGAATTTGGGCAAGAGCTGACATAAGCCCGGTGATGTGCGCCAGACAGGCTGCGGCTGTCAATCAAATCCGGCGCGCCGGCCCGGTGCGATAAGGCAGCGCAGCATTTTGCCAAAACCGGCATAGAAATTCTTCTTATCCGCGCGCTATGATTTAGACGGCAAACTGGGTATGCGCTTGCACCGTAATGAACCGCAAGCTGCAACCCAAACCATGGATCTCCTCGATCACTGCCTATTTGCCCGGTGCGGCAAAGGGGGCGGATGGACGTGCCATGATCAAGTTATCGGCCAATGAAAACCCTCTGGGATGCAGCGCGGCAGCCTTGGCCGCACGCAACGCGGCGAGCCATCCGGCCGTTTACCCCGATCCCTCTGCGGCTTTGCTGAGAGAAGCGATTGGCGAATTGCACGGCTTTGATCCAGCCCAAGTGATCTGCGGCACAGGCTCGGACGAATTGCTCAATCTGGCGGCGCAATGTTATGCCGGACCGGGCGATGAAATCCTGTTTTCCCGCCATAGCTTTGTCGTTTATGAAATCGCCGCCCGGCGGATCGGAGCGGAGCCGGTGATTACGGCGGACCGCGATTACGGCGCCGACATTGACGCGATGATTGCCCAGGTTTCCGAGCGGACCAAAGTGGTGTTCCTTGCCAATCCGAACAATCCGACAGGCAGTTATGTGCCGCGCGCTGAGCTTGCGCGCTTGCACAGCAGCCTGCCCAGTGATGTGCTGCTCGTGGTCGATCAGGCTTACGGCGAATATCTGGACGCGGGCGAGGATGACGGCGCGCTCGAACTCGCTAAGACGGCAGACAATGTGCTCGTCACCCGCACATTCTCCAAGATTTACGGCCTCGCCGGAGAACGGGTCGGCTGGGCTGTGGGCGCAGCGGACATTATCTATGATCTGCACCGTATCCGCGGGCCTTTCAACGTCACGCTCAGCGGGCAAGCCGCCGCTCTGGCAGCAATCCGCGATCAGGCATTCGTGGCCGCCTCGCGGGAACACAACAAACGCGAAAGCAGCCGATTTACAGCTCAGCTTCAAGCGCTGAGCAATCATGGATTGAGAGCGCTGCCCAGCAAAGCCAATTTTGTCATGGTCCTGTTTGAAGGCGCACTCAGCGCCGAGGCCGCGCAAAAGCAATTGAACGCCGCAGGCTTTGCCGTCCGGCATTTCGCTGGCGGCTTGCTCGACCATTGTCTGCGCATCACCATTGGAACGGCGGAACATATGGACCAGATTGCGGCGATCTTGCGCGATGCTGCGGAAAGGGCCGAGCAATGAAGCGGCTCGCGATTATCGGTTTGGGACTGCTTGGCGGTTCTATCGGTTTGGCGGTCGCTCAAAAAGCGCCGGATTGGGAATGCTCTGGCTATGACCATGACCCGGATGTGCGTGAGGCAGCCCGCAAGCGCGGCCTCGTAAATGTCATTCATGACAGCGCTGAGGAAGCCGTTAGCGCAGCCGATCTGGTGATTTTATGCGTACCGGTTGGCGCGATGGCGGCGGTTGCCCAAGAGATCGCCGCCGCACTACGCCCCGATTGCATCATCAGCGATGTTGGCTCGTCCAAGCAAAGCGTGGCCGCCGTGCTCAACGCGGTATTTCCCAGCCATGCAATCGTTCCCGCGCACCCTGTTGCAGGAACCGAGGAAAGCGGACCAGAGGCCGGATTTGCCGGACTGTTTCAAGATCGCTGGTGCATTCTGACGCCTGAGGATGGCACGCCCGCCGCGGCGGTAAAATTGGTCAGCGACCTGTGGCAAAAGCTTGGTTCTAGGGCCGAGATTATGGATCCTGCGCATCATGATGTGGTGCTGGCTGTGACCAGCCATATCCCGCATCTGATCGCTTTTACGATTGTTGGCACGGCCTCCGATCTGGAAGACGTGACCCGCAGCGAAGTGATCAAATATTCCGCTGGCGGCT
>CAZDHB010000035.1:11027-27932 GCA_964505255.1 uncultured Porphyrobacter sp. | reverse complement strand
AGCACCAAATGATCTTTATTTGGGAGTGGCAGCGGACATCGCGCAGGGCAAGACCTTCAACCCTTGCACCAATGCGGGCCTAGTCCCGCCATCACCACAGCCAGACATAGAGCCCGATCAGCACCGCGACAGTGATTGCCGCTAGTGTGTTGAAGAGCGTGCTGGTGACAAAGGCGATATCGCCCAGCTTGACCGTGCGGCCCTCATCAGGTGCGCTCGTCATCCGGGACACGGTCATGGCCGCGATGATCGACACAAGGAAAACAATCCAGATGCGGATGATAAACGGGATCTCGGGCGCTCCGAATTCAGGCGAAACCTTCAAAATGATGTTCAGCGCGAAAGACCCGATCAGGGCCGTGAAAGCCCCCGCAGTGTTGGCCCGTTTATCAAAGAAGCCGAGCAAGAACACGATGACCACGCCCGGCGCGATAAAGCCGGTGTATTCCTGAACCGTCTGGAACCCGCTCTCAAACCCGCCAATGAATGGGCGGGCAAGCACAAGCGCAATCGCCATTGCTGCAAAGGCAGCCAAGCGGCCAACTGTCACGTAATGCTGTTCCGGTTTATTCGGCTGAGCGCTGCGATAAAGGTCCATCGTGAAGATGGTCGAAATGGAATTCATCATCGATGCCAATGACGAGACCACCGCCGCGATTAAGGCTGCAAAAACCAGCCCGCGAAGGCCAGCAGGCGCAAAGCCCATCAATTCGCCATAGGTGCGGTCGGATTTCTCGGCCAGCGCAGCACCATTGAGCAGACCTTGCTGGGCAAGAATAACCGCTGCAATGCCCGGAATGACCACGATAAAAGGCACCAGAATTTTGAGGAATGCGGCAAAGGCGAGCCCCTTTTGCGCCTCGCCCAAATTCTCCGCCCCAAGCGCTCTTTGAATGATATATTGGTTGAAGCCCCAATAGCTGAAATGCAGCACCCAAAGCCCGCCCAGCAAGGTCCAAATGCCCGGCAGATCGCTATAGGCAGGATGATCATCGCTCAGGATCATCTCAAAGTGGCCCGGCATTTCCTGCATGAGATACCCAAAGCCGCCCAGCGCGCCCTCCGCTGGCAAGGCGTCCAGCGCAAACCAGGTGATCGCCATGCCGCCAAGGATCAAGATCACCACTTGAATAATGTCGGTCAGCGCAACCGCCTTCAGCCCGCCATAAAGCGAATACAAAGCGGCAAATCCGGCAAGCGCCATCATGCAATACATGATCCCCCAACCCGTGAGCGATTGCACCGCAAGCCCGCCGAGCCACAGCACCGTTGTCAGGTTTACCGCCGTGTACAGCGCGACCCAAAACACGCTCATCAGGTTTTTGACGCCGTCGCCGTAACGCTGCTGCAGGAATTGCGGCATGGTGTAGATTTTGCGCTTTAGGAAGATTGGCAGGAAGTATTTGGCAACAATCAGCAAGACGATAGCCGCCTGCCATTCATAGGCCGCGATCGCGATGCCAACGGCAAAGCCTTGGCCTGATTGGCCAATAATCTGTTCTGCGGAGATATTCGAAGCGATCAGCGAGGCGCCAATGGCCCACCACGGCAGTGCCCGGCCTGCGAGAAAGTAATCCTCGGTGTTTTTGTTGTGACCGGCAGGTTCGCGGCTCACAAACAGCGCAATCCCGAGCAAGGCAAGCGCATAGCCTGCGATGATGATGATATCGATTGTCTCAAGCGTCACTGCGGTTCCCCATATTCTATCCTGCGCTGATCAAAATGAGCAGCCCGTCCCCTGCGCCGCGTCTTGCAGAGTTATCGCCGAAATCTGAATGGTGAAAGAGCCGCTCGAACGGATTGAGAGCGCGTTGTTAAGGTCCGTCATACAGTCCTTCGTCAGCACCATAGTGCGCCAACCTTTGCCCGCTGCAACCGACATTTCCTGCGTGATATCCAGCGTGCTGCCGCCGCTCGCCAAAACTACCGGCGCTGATGGACGTTTGGCTACGAGATATTCGATCCGGTAGCCATTGCCCCCTTGCGGTCCGCTGAGCTCGATAGCGGTTTCCGGCGCGAATGCGATCTCGCGCGCGTCTTCTTGGGTGTTGCGATCGACCCCGCTAATTACGACCCCGCCAGCAGAGCCGCGGAAATCTGGAAAGGCGGTGCCATTGGACAGCGCTCTTACCTGATCGTCCAAACGACCAGCGGCAAACCATTGCGCGCCGCCTGCGGCGGTGAGTGCAGCGCAAGTCTCATCAAGCTGTGCCAGCTCACTGGCAGCACCATAACGCAGGCCAAAGCCAAATGGGAAAAGCGCCGCTTGCCCATCATTCAGCGCCTCGCCTTCGCAGGTGGCAGGCCAAGAGAAGGAGAGCTGCCCCGTGGGCGCGCGCGCGCCGAACAAGACGTCTGCAACGCCCGCGCCTTCGCTGCCCGGCAGCCATGCGGCAACAAAGGCATCGGCTGCGTTGATCTCGCGGTTCATCCACAAAGGCCGACCGGACAGGAACACAGCGACCGTCTTTATACCTTGTGCGCGGTAGCTGCGCAGGAGTTCCAGTCCCTCTTCATCGCGCAGCACCATGTCTTTGCGGTCGCCGACAAATTCTGCGTAAGGCTGTTCTCCGAACACCACGATCGCGGCATCGGGGGCAATGTCAGGGACGGCGCCTTCGGGTGATGAACCATCCTCGCTGAGCATAGCAGAGCCGCCAGCCGCTTGGGCTGCTGCGGCAATTCCGCCAAAGATCGAGGTTGCACCGGGGAAGTGCTTAGCGGTTAGCTCGCCTCCGCCTTGCCATGTGACAGACCAACCGCCTGCCTGCTGCGGGACATTGTCAGCGGCGCTTCCTGCCACGATGATATTCGCGCCAGCCTGGAGCGGCAAAACCCCGTCATTCTTCAGCAGGACGAGCGATTTCGCCACCGCTTCGCGCGCCACAGCGCGGTGGTCTGCCAGACCCAATTTCTCCCAATCCCCGGCATTAGCGCGTTCAGATGGACGCAATCCGCCATCAGCATCGCCGCTTAAAATGCCGAGCTGTTGTTTAAGCCGCAAAACCCGCGTGACCGCCTCATCCACCCGCTCCATCGGGATTGTCCCATCGCGCACTTGGGCGAGAGTGTTTTCGTAAAGCGCCTTCCAATCTTCGGGCACCATATAGACATCCAGCCCTGCAAGCAGCGCCTGAGGGCAATCGGAATTGGTACAGCCTTTGATTTGGCCATGGCCGTTCCAATCGCCAACCACCAATCCTTCAAAACCCAGATTGCCGCGCAGCTCGCCATCCAAAAGCGGGCCATTGCCGTGCATTTTGCGGCCATTGATCGAGTTAAAGCTGGCCATGATCGCTGTCACGCCAGCTTCGATTGCGGCAGGATAAGGCGCTGCATGGATTGCCATCAGCTCTTGCAAATCGCCGTTCACATCACCTTGGTCGACGCCTTGTTCGGTGCCGCCATCGCCAAAAAAGTGCTTGGCCGTTGCCGCCACGCGGCCCTCAGCCAGGTGATCCGCCTCGCCCGCGCGCCCTTGCAAGCCTTCGATCATGGCCGCCCCTAAGGTGGAGACCAATTGCGGGTCCTCTGAATAGCTTTCATAAGTCCGCCCCCAGCGATCATCGCGGGCAACAGCCACGGTTGGGGCGAAAGTCCAGTCTATGCCCGTCGCCTCGATTTCGGTGGCTGTGGCCGCTCCGATACGGCGAATAAGATCGGGGTCGCGCGCCGCGCCGAGGCCGATATTATGCGGGAAGACCGTCGCCCCGATAATGTTCGAGTGGCCGTGCACCGCATCTGTGCCCCACAAGACGGGGATAGCAGGTTCCCCGCCGGGCAAAGGCTGGATCGAGGCGTCCCAATAGGCATCGGCCAGCGCCAGCCATTCAGAAGCCGGGGCCAAATCGTCGCCGCCAGGCCCCGAATTTCCCCCATTGAGGACAGTGCCAAAGCGATATTGCTCAACATCTTCAGGCGTGATCGCCGAAATGTCGGGCATGATCAGCTGGGCGACTTTGCGCTCTAGGCTCATCCGCGAAAGAAGATCGGCGATCTGCTGGTCACCGCCTAGCGCGCGTGCCCCTTCTGCGCCTTGCGATGCAGCGGTTTGCGCTGATCCCAAAATGGGCCCTTGCGGCTGCGTGCTTGCACAAGCGCTCAGCATGGTCCCGCAGGCAAGTGAGACAGCAAGAGCAAGACGTTTCATTTTTCAATCTCTCAGTATTAGCTTCAACACGCGAATGAGTGCTCTGGACAAGGGGCGAAGGACAAGAGGCGAAGGACAGGGGGCGGTTTAAGGAGTGACCTGCGCAGCTTCTGCTTCGATCAAGTTGGTCGGCCGATAAACACGCACATAATCCACCTCCATACGCGCTGGGAAGGCGGCTCCATCGATGCCTTTTTGTCCGCCCCAAGTGCCCCCGACAGCGACGTTTAAAAGCAAATGTTGCGGCTTATCAAACGGCCAACGGGTTTGCTTATCGCTCTCTTTTTGAAACAGGAATTTGGGCGCATCATCGACGGCAAACAACAGCATATTCGGGGCCCAAAGGAGCTGATATTTATGCATTTTGTCACACGCTGTGGGCAATTCGTGCTTGCTGGTTTGCTGTGTGCCGCGCGAAAAATTGAACGCGGTGGTGTGGATCGAATGGTGGATCACCCCCGGCTCAAAACCGACATGCTCCATAATATCAATCTCGCCGCCTGCTGGCCATACGACATCGGGGTCTGATGGCAGCATCCAGATTGCCGGCCACGTTCCTCGGCCGCAGGGCAATTTGGCGCGGATTTCAAAAAAGCCATAGGTCCAATCGCCAAGCCCTTGAGTGATCAGGCGTGCAGAACTGTATTCTTGACCGCCCCAGTCGGCCAATCCAGCCGCCGCCAGATTTTCCTTATGCGCCTCGATAACCAAGCGGCCATTTTCAACGCGCGAGTTTGCCAGACGGCCGGCCGCATAATATTGCTTTTCATTGTTGTACCACCCGTCCTGATTGCGATGGGTGTCGTATTTCCATTTGGCCGGATCGGGCAGGCCAGCTGTCTCAAATTCGTCAGACCAGACAAGCTCAAAACCTGCAGGAACGCGCGTTTCAACAGGTCTGACCGCTTGAGGCTTGGAATCTTTAGGCTCTGAAGCAGTGGATGGCGCCTCAGGCTGCGCTGAGGATCCATCTTGCGCAGATACGCCTGCCACAAGACCCATAAGCCCCATTCCGGCCAGCACGCTCAACACTGCAAACTTCGCCATTGATCCGATCCCTATTTGTCAATCATTCCCCCCACGCGGCGGAGGTGGGGGCGACACCGCAATCAGCATCGCCCCCGGATTGATACCAAACCCTAGAACTGCGCGCGCAAACGCGCACCAAAGGTCCGTGGCCGGATAAAGAAGCGCGTATTGTCAAACTGCGTGATAATGATCGCTGCTTCTTCTTGGGCGTTGGTCAGGTTGTTGCCATAGATTTCGAAGCGATATTTGCCTTCGTCATCAAAGCTCCAGCCTGCGCCGAAATCAAGCGTGAAGTACCCGTCGATCCGATCAAGCAGACGGCCGCTTGTGACCGTGCTGCCGACCCCATTCTCGTCAAATTCCAGACTGTTAAAGATCGTGTGGAATTGTGATGAGCGATAACCGAGCGAGGCAACCCAATCGATTTGTCCTTCGGGCAGCTCGAACACTTGGCTCAGCTTGCCGTTCAATTGCCAACGCGGCGTGCGCGGCAAACGGCTGCCTTCGATCGAACGGAACACGGCATTGCCCGAATCCACATCCGGCTGGAACCGGAAATCAGGAATTTCTTCAGCGTCTTGGATCTGAGCCTCAAGCCAGAGGACCGAGAAATCAAAGTTGATATCAGCAGGAAGCTCAAATCCGCCTTCGATCTGCGCACCGTAAATCTCTGAATCGGCAGCGTTAAAGCTGAATGAGACGACAAGATCGGTGTTCGTGCCCGGCGGGACCGGAATATCCTGTCCAAGAATGCCGACCGATGTCTCAATCGCCGTGGCCACGCTGAGCAGGCCGGTGAAGACCTGATCGCTGTAATCATTGTAAAACAGCGAGGCATTCAAATAGGCACTGGTGTTACCAATATCGAATTCGTTCTTTGTGCCAAATTCATAGAGTATGACATTTTCTGTGCCATAGATCGGCGCCACACCATTATCGCCGAGATTGTCGTTAAAGCCGCCTGATTTGTGGCCATTAGCGACAAGCGCATAGACCAGATTGTCTGGCGTTACGTCATATTCCGCGCGAAGGCGCCAATCGACAAAGTCGTCCTGAAACTCGCCATCTTGCTGGAAAATCTGGCCACCGAACGGCACCGCAAAAGTGAACTGGCTGTTGAAGAAGGGGTCCCCCCGGGTAAAGCCATCACAAAACAGGCCGTCGAAACTAATCGTGTCGAGACATTCTGCCGCTCCGGGACGTTCAAAAACGTCGCCCGGCAAGGGGCCAAAGTTGAGAATGTCATCGAGGTTATCGCGCTCACCAAATTGCGCGATGCCATTGCGGTGGAAGGCAAAAACTTCCGCCTCTGAAATCGTGCCATCATTATCGGTGTCGGGGTTGATGATGGTGCGATCAAAGCCAGCAAACTCGAAGCCTTCTGTACCAACGCGCACGCCCAAACAGCATTCAAAACTGCCCCCGCCAAGGGCCAGACCATAACGCGCGGCTACCCCGGTGCGCTCTTTGCTGTCATCGGTGTAACGGATGCCGCCGGTCAAGCGCAGACTATCGCTTACCTCATAAGTCGCATCGGCATAGAATGCATAGGAATCAGTGTCGGTTCGTGTGTTGAACTCGATCCCTTGAAAAAAGGGCCCGCGGTCACCGGTCGAGCCCAGGAAAGAGCGCTGCTTTTCCGAGATATACAGGCCGCCAAGGCTCCAAATGAAAGGACCATCAGCGTTAAACACCCGCAATTCATGGAATTGCGAACGCGAATCTGAAATAATCTGGAAGCGCGAGAAATTGTCGAGATTCTCGGCCAGAATGATCGGATCATTAATCACATCATCCGGTTCTGGCGTGAAGATATTGTCGCGCTCTGACAGCCGGTCCAAAACGCCGGCAAAATCTGGCGTCAGCGGAGTTGTCGCCTCATAATCATACACCGCATCGCGGTAGCTGCCGATATACTCAACGCTAAAACCATCACCTTCATATTCGATGGTCGTGCGGATTCCCCAGTGATCGGTGTTCAATTCCGGCGTGATCCCGCGCGCAATCACGTCGCGGGGGTCAATATTGTCAAACTCTGCCTGAGTGATGTCGCCATTTTCAAGCGCGCCCAGCGGCAGGGCATAATTCGTGCCGGTATAGCCGGTGCCATTTTCCGCGATGTAGTCACCCGCAACGAGAATGGTCAGGCGATCGGTCGGCTCCCACAAAATCTGTGCGCGGCCAGAAAGATTGTCCTGAGCCTCGGCGACATCGATCCCTTGGACGGGGCCGACATTGTCGTAATAGGAGCTGTTTTCCTGAAAGAGACCGGAAAAACGCACCGCGACCGTATCAGACAGCGGAAGGTTCAACACGCCGCGCAAAGAGCGGTGGTTGAAATTGCCAATCTCAGCCTCGAAAGCGCCATCAAACCCGCCAAGCCCCGGGCGGAAAGAGATCGCATTGATTGACCCAGCGGTGGCGTTGCGACCACGCAAGGTGCCCTGAGGTCCGACGTTAACTTCGACACGCTGAATATCGTGGAAAGCAGAACCGATACCCGATGGGCGCGGAATGTTTACGCCATCAAGGTGGAACGCAGCCGCCGGATCGCCCAGCTCGGTGTTGTTGGAAGAACCGATACCGCGGATGTAAACTTCGACATTGCCTTGATTGTTGGCAACCGAAAGGCCCGGGACCTGTTGCTGAAGGTCGGTTATGTTTTGAACGCCCAGCGCCCGCAAATCCTCGCCGCTGATCGCAAACGCGGTTCCAGCGAAGTCTTGCAAGGTTTGTTCACGCCGGTCAGCGGTTACGATGATCGCATTGCCATCGCTCTCATCATCGGCCGATTGTTCAGTAGCTTGGTTCTCATTTGCTTCCTGGTCCTGCGCAATAGCAGATGTAGAAAGCGCCAAAGCGGATGCCCCAAAAGCAAGCGCGGCGGTAAAACGACGCATCGATTCTCTCCCCTGTACGGCCCTCAAACGGGGCACTCAGGGATGCTCGGTAGAGCGTTTTGTGACCGGTCACAAGGAAAAAATGTGACCGGTCACATTATGACTTGAAGTTCTGGCCCATGTGAGGCCATAAAGACGCACTGCTTGAAAATGCACAGCATCAAGGTGCACAGCATCAGGGTGCAGAGGCCAAAAACGCATACGGGGCGAAAGGAGAAAGATGGCGGTCAAACAAAACGTGACTATTCGCGATGTAGCGCGCGACGTTGGCATGTCTCGGCAAACCGTATCGCGGGTCATCAACAAAGGCCCCAATGTAAAGCCTTTGGTGCGTGAGAAGGTCGAAGAGGCGATCGACCGGCTCGGCTATGTGCCTAACCTATCGGCGCGCCGGATGCGCGGTGCGCGGTCTTACTTGATCCTTGCGATCAATGATCGTCAGCGCACATATGATAATTGGCGCGCTGGCCGGGGCAATGATTGGGTCGACCAGATGCTGTTTGGCGGCATGACAGAATGCGAAAAGCACGGATACCACATGGTGTTTGAGCTGATCGACACTCAGCCAGCTAAGGCGCTTCAGCAGCTGTCAAAGGTCATTTCAGAATTGCGCCCAGATGGCGTTATCCTGACCCCGCCGCACAGCGATAACGAGGCGCTTAACCGCCTTTTGTCAGAAGAGGGTATTGCGTGTGCGCGTGTCGGACGGCGCGAAGGCAATGGCTTTGTGGATGTATGCATGGATGAAAAGGGGGCAGGAGCGCGCGCAACACGGCATCTTGCCGAACTCGGCCACACCCGTATCGCTTACCTTGCTGGCTCGCCTGATTACGGCACGTCGCAGATGCGGCTGGATGGCTTTCGCGCGATGCTTAAACAGCAAGGCCTTGATCTTCGCGAAGAGTGGATCGGCAAAGGCGAATTTGACTTTGAGATTGCGAGCACAGTCGCGCATCAATGGTTTGAAAGCACAGATCGCCCCACGGCAATTATCGCTGACAATGACCAGATGGCTTTTGCGGTCCTGCACAAGGTCCAAGAGTTCGGTTTGCAGATTCCCGAAGATCTGGCCCTGATCAGCTTCGAAGACACGCCCGGTGTCAGCCTCAGCGTGCCCCCGATGACAGCGATCAGGCAACCCACAGCGGCGATGATCGCGCGCGCCTGCGAGGGCCTGATTGCTGCGGCATCGGGCGACGATAGCGGAGGGTGCTACGAATTGCCTTTCGAGTTTATTGAGCGCGAGAGCACGGCTCGCCGGGGTCAAGCGGCCTAGCTTGCCCAAGGCGCTCCCCTTCGCCGCCTACTGGACCTATGCGCTCGCCTTTCTCGGCGCGCATCTTGCCTTTATGCCGCTGTTTATCCTGCTGCTGCCTAGGCGTGTGGAGGCGCTTGCGCCCGAGAGCACAGCGAGCTGGCTCAGCTGGCTGCTGCTAACTGGCGGGATTGTCGCAGGCATCGCCAATGTCGCGGCCGGCGCTCTGGGAGATCGCTGGCTTGAGCGGTTTGGTACACGTCGCGGCTTAATCGGCGTGGGCGCAGGGCTGCTCTTATTTGCCTATGTCGGTCTTGCGTTTGCGGCCAGCGTAACGCAGCTTTTCGCGGCTCTCATTTTCTTCCAGATCGCACTTAATTGCTGTTTCTCACCCCTTGGCGCTCTGTTGGCAGACCATTTCCCCGATGCAGTAAAAGGCAGGTTGAGCGGATGGATGACTGCCGCACTTCCAACATCCAGTCTACTGGTTTTGCCGGTTGCCTGGCTGTTTCCCGCAGATGGCTATCTGGCGTTTCTGCTGACTGGGACAGTGGTGGTGCTTTGCCTTTTGCCCCTTCTCCTTTTTTGGAGGCTTGGCCCCGTGATCGGCGAAACGCAAGCAGGGGCCGCTCGAGACGCTATGGAGCGCGATAAAGTGGACGCCTCATCGAGAAGTGCACGTGCGTCCCTCAGGAGAGATTTTCCCCTCGCATGGTCATCACGATTGCTGGTGCAGACCGGCGCAGCCTTTGTGATCGGTTACATCTACCTTTATATCAGCACGGTGCAGCTCCAAAAAGAGAGCTGGCAAAACACAAGCGCGAGCGAAGTTTTAGCTGCGCTGACGACACCAGCAGCCATTCTTGCGATTATCGCGACGCTGGTTTCGGGCTATATCTCTGATCGTTGGGACAAAAGGCGCAGGCCATTATTCATCTTCGCATGCCTGTTTGCAGTTGGATTGGGAATGCTCGCCGGAACCGCCAATTTCGTCACGTTCTTAATAGGTTATGTGCTTATCCAGTCTGCTTTGGCAGCCTATCTCTCGGTCGATACCGCGCTGGTCGCACAATTGGTTGGAGGCCATGCAAAGCGAGGCTTGCTGTTAGGCTTTATGAACCTCTCAAACACACTTCCCTCGGTAATTGTCCCCTCGATCGCGCTCTTTGCATTCAGCGACAACCAGGTCGCTTCAATCCTATCGGCAATGTTCGCAGTCTTCGCAATTCTGGCTATTTTGGCAGGAGGTCTAATCCTGCTCATCCGCGGGGTACCGTAGAAGCAGCGGATAAGGCAGGGTCCTGCTGACCGATGGAAAGCGCAGTTTCGGGTGACGACCCATTCGCGGAAGTTGAACGTGATGCATGAGATGATCGCACGGTACTGCGGGATTAATTTTCTGAGGCGGCACTGAAGCGCGATAGCTGCGCCAATCGGAGAAAAATTGCAGTTAGTCTGACAGCATCTTTGGGATACGTCAGCTCCGACAGCGCTTCGCCTGCCGGAGCTGACATGGACGTTTTGGAACGTGTTTATCGGCTTGCGGAACGGTATATTTTGCGGCCCTGCGTCTCGGCCAAAAGAGTAAGGGCCTCATGATTGATTGCTCGCACGAATTGTGCCCTCAGATCTGCAGCACACGAGGCGACAGCATCCTTGGTTGCCACAGCCGAGCTATCGCGGCAATTCTTCACGGTGAAGTTGGTCATTCGTTCGAGCAACAACTCACGCGCTTCTGGCGTAGACAATTCGCCTTTTTTCAGTGAAAACTCGACCACTTGGCCAGCGCTCGCGATTTGCGGTGCCGCGAGTGCCAGAACCACTGGAAAGATAAGTGTCTTTGAAAGTTTCATAGCAGCCTCCTTTGTTGCTGCGTTGCAGTATGATTATGCCCGCAACCAATTCCATCGCAAAGATTTCAATGCGCCATTGCAGGAATGGAAACGGATTTAAACCACTGTTTTATATTCATATATTTTTCACTCTCTCTCAATCACGGCTCTAAATTATGTATTTGTGCGTTGCGGCAAAACAATGCATACTCTGTAGTAGATTTGAGGAATTGAGTATTCGCAGACTACCCCCCACCGGTGCCTTAGAGGCCTTTCTGGCAGCGGCGCGTTATGGCTCGCTACGCAAGGCTTCCGATGCAATGAACCTATCGGTGTCAGCGCTCAGCAGGCGCGTGCAGAAGCTTGAACAGCACGTTGGCAGGGCGCTATTCACGCGCAGCGGCAATGAGTACCGGCTTAACCAGCAAGGGCAGCGGCTTTTTGCCGAGATCGAACAGCCCTTCGATCAGATGGTGTCAGCCTTTCAGCGGCGCGCAACCCCTCGGAAAATGGAACTCGTGGTCGGGGTGCCGACCTCTTTCGCGACTGCCTGGCTGATACCGCGCCTCGATATCTTCAGGAAGAGTAACCCAGACATCGATCTTAGGCTGGATACGTCCGGTTCGCCGACCGAGAAGCTGGGCGACAGCCTCGATATGATCATATTCTTTGCCGAGGAAGGCGCCGAGAACGTTCAATTCCAGCCTTTGCGTCCACAGGGTGCTTTTACCGTTGCTCAAGAAGGCATCATTGATCCGCTTGAAGGGTTGCGAGGCACATTGAGAAAAACACCCCTCTTGGTGCATCGCCATTTGCCTCACATGCTGGACAGCTGGAAGGCAGATGTCGGATTGCCCGCGGATTTCGATCTCACCATGGATCAATTTGATGATGGTCCGCTGCTCGTTGCAGCTGCAAAGAGCGGTCTTGGTTTGGCACTCGTGCTCGAAGATATGATCAATTTTTATGGAAACCCGAACGGGTTGGTCAGGCCTTTCGGGGAGTATGTACGCACGCCCTTTAGCTATGCGATTGCCGCAAGGCCTGTTTCTGACAATTTGCGCGCGGTGGAGCGTTTCGGCGCTTGGATCACAGAAGAGACGCGCAAGGACAGCGGCATAACGCTGCCTGAAAAATTGCTGGAGACGTCGTAACGCCTCCAGCGTGAAAGTTTGGGAGAGGTGTAAGCAGGATAACCTGCAGACCCATGGGCTTTCGCTGATTGAGGCGGGGAATTCCATCGCAGAGAAGGAAAGGGGGCGTTGCAGGACTTGCAACGCGCCGCGCCGCATAGGCGCTATGCGGACTTTCGCCGCCATTTGCTCAATCGCCTAATCTCCGCATCCTTGCCATCATCAGGCGAACGCGCTGACCCATACTGCTTCTTCCAGGCGTAAAGCGATCTGCGACAATTGGCAGGCGCCATGTTGCCGGATGCCAGTCTAAATCACACTCGCGAGCGCAATACAGCACAGGGTTGCAATAACCGGGATCACAATCGTCACCACCGCCACATCGCGGTACGCCTGAGCATGTGTCAGCCGGGTAATCGCCAGCATCGCAATCACCGCCCCGCAATGCGGCAATGAATCAAAACCGCCCGCAGCCATCGCTGAAAGGCGGTGCAATTCCTCTGGCGAAATACCCATCGCCAGATATTCTGGCGCCATTGTCGCCATGAAAATCTGCAGGCCGCCGGCAGACGATCCGGTGATGCCAGAGACAGTGCTGATCGCCCCGAACAGCGACAGCAGCGGATAATCATCGAACCCGGCCAAGGCTGATGCGAAGCCGCTGAAGCCTGAGGTCTGCACCACAACGCCGCCAAATCCGATCACAACCGATGTCGCAAACAGCGGGACGATTGCATCCTGCAGGCCGTCCCCTGCCACAGCCAATGGACGGCTGCGAACCGAACGGAACAAGGCCAGCCCAAGCAAGCTGCCGACAATCAGCGCGCTTGCCGGCCACATCACCGGCTGCGCCGAGGCAAATTCGGCCAATGTTTGCGGCATTGCCTCGCCCAGCACGCGCGGCGCAAGGATGATGGCAATTACCAGCAAGAGCGGCAGGATCGCTGTCAAGACATGCGGAAGATCGGGCGCTTTTTGGGTGTTGTCAGAGGCCGCAATGACGCCATCCTCGGGGGCCGGATCGAACCCTTCGCCAGCCGCTTTCGCGCGCCCGCGTTGCCATTCAAGATAGGCCATGCCGAGCGCAAACATGATCGTGCCCCCCACTATGCCCAAAAGCGGGGCGGCATAAAGATCCGTGCCCAGAGTAAGCGTTGGAATAATGTTTTGCAGCGAGGGTGTGCCAGGCATTGCGGTGAGGGTAAAAGTCCCCGCGCCCAGCGCCAGCGCAGCGCAAAACAGACGCTTGGGAATATCGGCTTCTTTTAGGAGCCTTAGGCCTAAGGGATACATCGCGAAAATCACGACAAAGACGACCACTCCGCTGTAAGTCAGAACAGCGCTGGCGAGCACGGTGATCCATAGCGCCCGGTTCGCGCCTAGTTTGTGGACGAGCGCTTGCGCAATGCTGGCTGCGGCCCCGCTTTCCCCCATCACCCGGCCAAACATTGCGCCAGCGCCAAACAATAGGAAAAAGCGGCCCGCAAAAGTGAACGCGCCAAGCGAGCCGAAGAGATAGCCCTCTTCAAATGTCGCGCCGAGCGGCAAGCGGCTGGAGATGATAACGAGCAATGAGCACAGCAAGGATGCGAGCACGATGTTAACGCCGCGCAGGGCCAGCCAAATCAGCAGCGCTAGGCTCGCCGCCAGCCCGAGACCTGAAATCATAAAACCCCCTTGGATACGGCCACCATGCCTAAGCCGTTTTCGCAGGTAATGGCGCGCATGCAAGGGCGGGTTCGATTATCCTTGGCCTCAGGGCTGCTCCCGGGATGGCTCTTCGGTGTCCGGCCCTGCTTGACCGCGCCGCAGGATAAGCGCGATCAGTTCCATCAGAGCCGGCTTTGCCAGCAGCAGCAACAAGCCCAAATAGCTGGCACCGCCAACCGCGAGCAAAATCGGCAAGCGGAAAAAGACCGGCATATCAGGCAGGATGAGACCCGTGCCATAGACTATAGCTGCCATCGCCAATGCCGCAGACAGTCCCGGCCATAGGGCTTTGGCAATACCGTCTGCGGTCAGGCCCAAATGCCCCTTCGAGAGGAAAACCGTGAACACGGTGAGCAGCGGAAATCCCCCGACCCAAGCAAAGGCTAGACCCATCACCCCATATTGCACTCCGATTATAAAGCTGAGCGACATGACCAGCGCGCCAAACATGGTCACCTTGGCCGAGATTTGCGGCCGTCCAAGCGCATTATTGGCCGGTGCAAACAGGATTTGCAGCGTCATCAGCGGCATGACTAAGGCCAGCACGGTGACGATCGGGGCCATCCCCAACCATTTTTCGCCCAGCACCACATGCACCAGTTCATGCGCGGTCACCGCCATGCCGAAGTAAATCGGGCAAGCAATCAGCATGATCAGGCGAACCGCTTTCAAAAAAGACCAAGAAAGCGCGGCTGGATCATCTTGAATTCGGGCATAGGCGGGGAAGGCAATTTCATTGAGCGGCGGCACAAATTTCGCGGTGAAAATCGTCGTCAGAAACAAGGCCTCTGCGTAAAGGCCAAGTTCAAACGGGGTGAGCGACCGGCTGGCGATAAAGATGTCCGACTGGCTTTGGATGGTCCAAAAAACATGCGCCAGCAGCACCGTGCCGCCAAAGGTGAACATGTCTTTCGCCCCGCGGAAATCGAAACTGGGCCAGATGAACATTTTGGCGGACAGAAAAAGCCCGATCGCCTGCGTCCAGAAAATCGCTATCGCGGCATAAACCAGGGTCCACACGCCGAGGCCGTTTAATGCGCAAGTCAGCGCGGTGATGGCCCCGACAACAGCCGAGAGCAAATTGACCAAGGCGGTCTTTTTAAACTCCAGATTGCGGGCCATTAACGCCTCGGGCAAGACGATAAAGGGCGTCGCGAGAAAGATCAGCGCTTGGACGCGCAGCAAATCCTCGATCACCGGTTGACGGTAATATTCCGCCGCAATCGGAGCGAGCAGGAATTGCAGCAGCGCGATTGCGCCGTTGAGGATCAGCAAAGCGCCAAACGCCTGCCGCAGCCGGTGCGGGTCAACGCTTTCCGATTGGATGATGGAACTGGCCAGACCATAGCCATTGAGAAAGCTTAAGAACACCAGCACAACCTGCGTCATGGCGAACAGGCCGTAATCGGCCGGATCAAGGATGCGGATCACCGCCAGCGTGCTGACCCAAGAGATGATTTGCGCAAGGATTTGGGTGCCGGATCGCCAGATCAGCGCGCTGCGCACCCTATCGCCGAAGCTTTTATTGTTGCTCATCCAGCAAGCCTTATGGCCACGCTATCGGCCATCGAAGAACACCGCCGCGTGCCCCCAAGCGGTGCCCGTTGGACCATGTGGCCATTGCTCGCGGTCAAGCGAGATATATCCTGTGCTTTTCGAGCGGAAAATATTGAGCGGGCTGCGCGTTCGGTAATCGGCAAAATCGGGATCAAATTCGAGAGTACCGCTCGTTTCATCGATCCGCAGCATGTAAAAGCCCTGTTCACCGCCCAGTTCTGCGCCGAGGATCAGCCGGTTGCCCGCCGGGTCTTTACCCATCCAATGCGGCGCGAAACCCTCTGGCGTATCCAGCCGAAAGACTTCTTTTGGCGCGGCCGGGTCAGAAATATCGAGCACCGCGACTTGCTGTTTCTTGCCGATTGGCTGGACCCAGAAATCCCCGATCAGCAAGGGAATCCCGCAAGCCCCGCGGATTTGCGCGGGATCCTTCGCCTCGTCAGTGGCAATCGAATAGACCAGATCAAGGCTGGGTGCGTCGCTGGCGATGCCCGTCAAATGATAGAAATTGCAACCATAGGAATTGAGGAAAACCGATCCATCGGGCAGCACATGCTGTCCGAAACCGGCCCCGTTGAGGCCTGTCACTGCATTGCCCTTGTGATCGACCCCAACTTCCAGATCGAGCGTGTGCAGCAAGGCAAAATCGGAATAGCGGTAAATCTGGACAACATCGGCCCATGATTTCTCCATCATCGGGGCGCTGGTGACGGTGATCCGGTCCTGATCGGGCAATTGGGCAAAGGCATAGGGGCGGATCGCTTTGGTGTAGCCTTGCGCAGCGGCAGAGGCGCTTCTCAGCAATTCACCAGAGGCGGAATATTCGGCAATGCCGCCGTGATTGCCCGGCGTCATGTTTTCCTCCGGATTGGGGCTGGCGCCTTCGCTGCGCAAGAAACCGGTCAAACGCGTTCCTTGGGGTGTGCGGGCATAATCATGCGGAAAGCGCAAGGGCGCGGGCGGCGCGAAAGTCCCGGTGATTTTTGGCGCGGTGGGATCATCGAAATTGACCATTAGAGACAGCTCATGATGATGCGCATTCATGAAAATCGCCTCGCCCTTGGGAGGCGCTGTGTATTCCATGTGATGGACCATCGATGCTTTGTGGCCAATCGGCTGTGATCCAACCGGCTGGCCGCGCATTTCGCTGGCCGGATCGACATCGAATACGGTAACGAAATCCTCGTCCTGTTCGTCCTGATCCCCGACCAGCAGCAGCATATGAGGCGATGCACCAGTGAGCGCAATTGTGCTTTCAGGTGTGCTTTCAGCGCAAGCGGCAAGACTTGGCAGAATAAGCGCCATGGCCATGGCTGGCCGCAATATCATTGGCCGGTTT
>CAZDHB010000035.1:0-10927 GCA_964505255.1 uncultured Porphyrobacter sp. | reverse complement strand
ATTGAGACGGCCAGTGGGTTTGGCGTGTCGGCGAAGATGCTCATACTAGGACCTTAATTCAAACGCTGCTGGGCCAAAGGGCGAGAAGGCTCGGGCGATTACGGGATGACCTTGTAAAAGCTCTGCGACAATGGCTCAAACCCGGCTTTGCGAAACAGCGCTTCAGAGGCCGCATTGCCGCGCCAAACCGTGCCGGAAACGGCGCAATTCTTATACTGGCTTGCCTCTTCTAAAACGGCATTGAGCAGCGATGATGCGCCGCCAAGCCCGCGGGCGGATTGGTCAATGACAATATCCTCAACAAAGCAGGTCCAGCGCGGCTTGCCGTAAAACACATTGTTGCTGCGGCTGAGACGATACAAAAGATAGCCCGACAATTGGCCATCAACATACCAGCCCTTGGCCAAGCCATAGCGGCGGCGCAGCGGATTGGCAGGCTTGAGAAAACCTTGGAGAAACTGGATGATTGCGGCGCGGTCATCAGCGGGACCGAAATGCTCAGGGAAGCTATCGTGATGGGGCTTCTGCCCCTGCTCGAACAAACCTGCCATCTTGCTCAGCAGAGCATCCTCGCGCCGGTGCAGGTCTTTGATTTCCAGCTTGGGGGTTTGGGCTGGGGGGCCGCCCGGCGATCCCTTGCGGCCAGCCTCAGGATCGTTTGCGTCAAGATTGTTTGATCGGGCCATATTACGCGCCTGCGGCTGAACCCGTCAGCCCTTTGATCCGGCGAACAATGCGGAAAATCATGCTGTAAAACGCCCCCTTACGCGCAATTGCCAAATCGGCGATGGTTTTGCGATCCGGCCATAGCTCGTTCAGCAGGTGATTGTCAGGTGCCGAGCAGGAATCCACCAGCGCTAAATCGCTTTTGCCGAGGTAATGCGCCAGCGTAGCATATTCCATGAGCACGCCGGGTGAGAATTTGCGGTAATCCTGATCGATGGCCGATTTGAGGCAAAACCCCATCGGCGGCGCGGCAATATCAAGCGTGTAGGCAATCGCCTGCCCATCCGCACAAAGCCGCGAAAAATGCAAATTTCCGGCCGCAAAGGCGTCCGAAATGATGGCCTTGTAGAGCGCGGTCTCATGCTTGCAGGATAGGATGGAAGAGCCTTGCTCCTTCTTCCAGCCGGAGTTTTCCAGCCTCAGGAAATCCTCTATCCATGCCGCCAGATCAGCCGCCTCGGCCAGCGTCTGGATGGTGATCTTTTCTTCGCCGCCGACATGCTTGGCGAGATTTTTACGGGCCTTTCTGAGGCCCTTTCGGCGATTGCTGCTCAGCAATTGATCGGCATTGATCTCACCGCGGCCGCTTGGTGCAATGGCGGCGCGCGTCTGCTCAGCGAAGGGTGAAACAAGACGGCCATCGGCGGCGCAGTGCTGCGCAATGGCCTTGGCAATGGCGCCATCCGGGCTGATAAGCGAGAGGATCACAAAGCAATATTGGCGCGGTGCCTGATCCAGCCAAGCACACAACCCGGCGGCAAATGCGCCTTCATGCCCGGCTCTTACCAGAGGCGTTCCGAGATATTGTTCGTGATGGAGCGCAGATCGCCAAAATGTGACCGGCAATTTGGCATAGCCGACATCGCGGCGCAGGATCAGCGCGCCAATCAAAAGATCACCTTCGCGGATGGTGACAATCACCGGATTTTGGCTGGCGAGCAGAGGCAGCGAAGGCATGAGAAAAGCGGGCGATTGGAACAGGTTTGCCTCGCTCGGCTGAGCGTTCAAATCCTGCCACTCGGCTGCAAAATCGCGGCCGAAAGCTGAACCAGATACCTCGTTTAAGGGGGCGCACTGCCATGCAATATTATGCCCGGCCGTACCCCCGCTCATGGGCGCGTCTTGCCGCTTTGGGGCCAGATCGTTCTGGTCTTTGGAAAAGGGTAGAGGCGGACGCATCGCTTTGTTCACTTAAGGGTTGCTCATATGTTTGCCGTTCAGCCACGAAAGCACTGTTAAGGCGCTTTTAGACGTACATTGAGCTAAACAAAAACTTGGCGTATTGCTTGCCCGTTTTTCGCCCTGTCCTCATTTGGGGCCAGCTTTTTCGAGGTGTAACCCCGCTTGCGCAACCAGATAAAAAAAGCCCTTTGGCCGCTTTTGCCCAAGCCTTGGGAAACGCAAGATATGGAGTTTCACTGGGGACTGTGGAACGGCGTGTCTGCGCTCTATTCAGAAGGTGGGCGGCAATTGGGTGAGGAAAATACACGCCCATTTCTGCTCAATCACCATCTCGATGCGCAAACGATTGCGTGCAAATATGAAGGCTCGCGCCGCGGCCGGCTGATTAATATGTCGGCGCTGCGCACCGCAATGCAGAACTTTGATGCGGCTTTGGCGGTGACCGAGGCTGTGCGGGCATATCATATCGCACAAGGGCTGAAATCCCCTCCCAGCGATGCCGCTGCGCTTGGCATATGGGATCTATATGTCATCGCCCGCTGCAGCATTGCTTTGGTCGCGTTTCAGCAGCGCGAACAGCACGGTGATCGCTCGCAATTGGCCGGCAAAACAACCGTGAGCGATGTCCTCACCAGCCAATATCAATTCATCTCCGGTGTCTTCATGATTTGTCGCCACATGATGGAGCATGATGATCCGGCGATTGCCAGCAACCAGATAGTCAGCGCAGAGGCGCTTTATCAATATGCCGATGACCACGGGATTTTTATCTCCTTCAACGGCATGGCGTGCGCGGGAAGTTTTGCCAAAATCATGGAATTTCTGCGGTTTTGTCACAGCGGCGGCGGCCAGAGTGCTGATCTTCTAGAAATCGTATCAGCGCCGGATAAATGGTATCAATATGCTCTGGCTACGGTTGAGCTCGATTGCCTGATTGAGCAGGAGCGCCTTAGGGCAAAAGGAGAGGCTGGCGGCATTTATCTTGGCCTTGGCGCTTATGTCCGCAGCTTGATGGCAGAGCCGCCTGAGACCTCTCATCGCGCGCCCAAAAATGGCGAGTTTGAGGCTGCTGCTTTGGCTCGTCAGAACCGCATTTTGGCGCTTTTGGGACGTCCCGCTATGACGCGGCTGCCGGCCAAACATGTGGCGCAGCGCTTGGCATAATGCGTGCCTTCGCGCAGCCCTCGCTAAGCAGCGAGCTATTGCCATTCTTGACTGTCCCGCTCAAAAGATCAGCCTATGGCTCAAGGAACGCATGATTTCGCGCCCGATGCGCGCAACGACAGTATTTTGATCAACGTCAACGGCGCGATGGTGGCGCGGGCAGAGGCGAGTGTTTCTGTTTTCGATAGCGGGTTCATGCTGGGTGACGGGGTGTGGGAAGGGCTGCGGCTGCATAACGGCAAAATCGCCTTTCTCGATGCGCATCTCGACCGCCTTTACGAAGGCGCCAAGGCGATTGCGATGGACATTGGCCTCTCGCGCGCCGAGCTGGCCGAGCGGCTGGAGGCAACCATTGACGGCAATGCGATGCGCGGCGAGCAGGGCGTCCATATCCGGTTGATGGTGACCAGAGGCATTCGCTCAACCCCTTACCAAGACCCGCGCGTGGTCATTTCGCCTGCGACCATTGTGATTATCCCTGAATATAAGGCGGCCGCGTCTTCGACCATCGAAGAGGGCATTCGTTTGTTCACGGTGCATGTGCGGCGCGGCGATCCGGCGGTGCAGGATCAAAAGCTCAATTCGCATAGCAAGCTCAATTGCATCACGGCCTGCATACAGGCCACGCAGGCGGGCGCTGATGAAGGCTTGATGCTGGACCCGCACGGCTTTGTGGCAACCTGCAACTCAACCCATTTCTTTATCGTACGCAAGGGCGAGGTTTGGACATCCAGCGGGAAATATTGTCTGGGCGGCATCACCCGCAGCAATGTCATCCAAATCTGCCGCGAGGCCGGGATTCCGGTTTTCGAAAAGGATTTTTCGCTGACCGATGTTTACGGCGCTGAGGAAGCGTTTGTGACCGGCACATTTGCAGGCGTTGTGCCGGTGCGCGAGGTCGATGGGCGCCAGCTAACCGAGGGGCGCGGTGACATGACCGCGCGTTTGCAAGGCCTCTACAAGGCATTGATGGACCGCGCTTGCGCGTGACCGGCCTGCCCAAACGTATTGCGATGTGGTCGGGGCCGCGCAATATCTCGACAGCTATGATGCGCAGCTTTGGCGCGAGAGAAGATTGCGCCGTGGTCGACGAACCTTTTTACGGAGCCTTCCTGAAGCATAGCCGAGCGCCGCACCCGATGGCCGATGAGATCATCGCTGATATGGATTGCGATTGGTGGTCGGTCATGCGCCGATTGGCGGGCGCTCACCCGAAAGGCAGGCCGCTCTGGTATCAAAAGCATATGCCGCATCACATGACCGGCCCGGTTTCGATCTCGGATTTTGAAGGCTTCAGCCATGCCTTCTTGATCCGCTCTCCCGAAAAAGTGATTGCCAGCTATGCCGCCAAGAACGAACTCAGCAGCAAGGATGCGCTGGGCTATGCCAAGATGCGGAGCTATTTCGAGGCGGAACAGGAGCGCAGCGGTCAGACCCCTGCGGTTCTCGATTGCGATGATATTTTGCGCGATCCGCAAGCGGGTTTGAAACGGCTGTGCACAGTTCTGGAGATCGATTGGGATCCGGCCATGCTGGAGTGGGAGGCGGGGCCGCATGACAGTGACGGCATCTGGGGCAGGCATTGGTATGATGCGGTCAATGCCTCGCGCGGGTTTTTAAAGCCCGCTCAAGACAACCTCGAACATCAGGCCGAGGAACCCGCCGCATTATCCGGGGGCTTTGCCGAGCTGGCAAAGGCGTGCCGGGATGATTACGAGGCGCTCAAGCAATATGCGCTCTGATCATCGCGGCCATAGCACAGACAGCGGCAGCCGGCAGGGTGGCTGCTGAGAAGCTTTTTTCGCCCAAAGATATCCTTTTGGCACAGACCTGCAGGGCAGATTTACAGATATAAAAATATCTTTATATATGCCCTTCATGCAGATTGAGGCAGTCTTTAGAGCGCTGGGTGATGGAACGCGCTTGCGCATCATGCGCCTGCTTGGCTCGATGGAATTGGCGGTCGGCGAAATTGCGCAAGTGCTCGGGCAAAGCCAGCCGCGCGTCTCGCGCCACATTGGTATCTTGTGCGATTGCGGCCTGGTCAAGCGCCGCCGCGAAGGCAGCTGGATTTTCCTTCGCGCAGCCGGACTGGCGGACGGGCTGGACGATAACCAAGCACGCGGTACGCATTTGGCCGCCAGGCTTGCCGGCTTGCTGGCGAAGGCGGAAGAGGCTGACCCTGAATTTGCCGCACAGTGCAATCAAGACCGTGACCGTCTTTCCCAGATCCGCGCCAATCGGGCTCAAATGGCCGAAAGCTATTTTGCAGAGCATGCCGAAAACTGGGATGAGCTGCGCCAATTGCACAGCTCTGACGAGGCGGTTGAAACGGCGCTGTCGGGTGCTTTGCCCGGCGGTATTGGGCGCATGCTGGATGTGGGTACAGGAACGGGCCGGATGGCGGAATTGTTCGCTGGCAAGGCCGATCATATCATTGCCCTCGACCGCAGTCTTGCCATGCTCAAAGTGGCGCGGGCCAAGTTACAAAGCCTGCCTGCAGAGCAATTGGAACTGGTGCAGGGTGATTTTTCCAGCCTGCCGTTTGATGATGCCAGTTTTGACACGGTTTTGTTTCATCAAGTGCTGCATTTTGCCGCCGATCCGGGCGAGGCTTTGGCACAAGCAGGGCGCGTCACGCGCAGCGGCGGGCGGGTCGCGATTGTCGATTTTGCAGCGCATGGGCATGAAGAACTGCGCGCCAAACATGCCCATGCAAGGCTTGGCTTTTCGGATGAAACCATGGCGGGTTTCCTATCCGATGCCGGTTTCCTTGGCCGTGATCCCCTCACGCTTGAAGATGGCGAGCTGGCGGTGAAAATCTGGGTTGCTGAGCGCTTGCCCGATGCTGCGGCTCCCCTTGCTGCGAAAAATTGAACTCACAGTCTCACTTTTGAAGAATGGTCAGAAAGCTATGAACCCCAACCTTGATCCCGAGCGTGAGGCGCAAACCGCGCTTGATGAGCCCCTTTTTGCCGGGCTCAACGGGGACATTGATGTCAGTTTCGAGTTTTTTCCGCCCAAGAACGAGAAAATGGCGCAAACCTTGTGGGATAGTGTGGCGACGCTCGCGCCGTTCAATCCGCGCTTTGTCTCGGTCACATATGGGGCAGGCGGCTCGACCCGCGAACGCACGCATGAGCAAGTGGTGCGGATCAATAACGAAACCGGCATTCCGGCTGCGGCGCATTTGACCTGCGTTAACGCGACCCGTGAGCAGGTTGATGAAGTGGCGCGCCATTATTGGGAAAGCGGCATTCGCCATATTGTTGCCTTGCGCGGAGATGCGCCTGAGGGCAGCGGTGCTTACACCCCGCATCCGGGCGGCTATGCCAATGCGGCCGAGCTCATAACGGGTTTGAGAAACGTGGCTGATTTCGAAATTTCGGTCGCTGCCTACCCTGAAGTTCACCCAGACAGCCCTGATGCGCAATCTGATCTCGACAATTTGAAGGCCAAATTTGATGCAGGGGCAACGCGGGCCATTACGCAGTTCTTTTTCCAGCCTGATTGCTTCTTCCGGTTCCGCGACAATGCCGCGGCCGCCGGGATCGATGCCGAGATAGTGCCCGGGATTATGCCAGTGCTCAGCTTTTCAGCGGTCGAGCGGATGTCGGGCCTATGCGGCACCGCCATTCCTGAATGGATGGCGGGATTGTTCGAGGGATTGGATGCCCAGCCCGCCACGCGCCAACTGGTCTCTGCAACCATCGCTGCTGAGTTGTCGCGCCGGCTTTACGCAGGCGGGGTCCGGCAATTCCATTTCTACACGCTCAACCGGGCGGAATTGAGCTATGCGATTTGTCATCTGCTGGGTCTAAGGCCCGAGGAGCGTGCGGCATGAGCGCGCGCGAGGAATTGCAAGCAGCCGCATCCAAGCGCGTGCTGATCTTTGATGGTGCGTTCGGGACGCAGATTCAGGAACGCGGCCTGTCCGAGGCGGATTATGCGGGCGAGCTTGGTCTTGGCGCTGATCAGAAAGGCAATAATGACATTCTGGCTTTGACCCGGCCTGATGTAATCAGCGACATCACGCGGGCTTATCTGGAGGCCGGTTCGGACGTAATTTCGACCAACACTTTTTCGGCCAACCGGATCAGCCAGGCCGATTACGCGGCTGAGGATCAAACCCGTGCGATCAATATGGCCTCGGCCAAAATCGCCCGCGCATTGGCCGATGAATACGAGGCAAAAGACGCGCAAAACGGCATTGAGCGTCCGCGTTTTGTCGCCGGCGCGATTGGTCCGACGAATAAGACCTTGTCGCTTAGCCCTGATGTCGAGGACCCGGGCTTTCGCGAGATTGACTTCGATTATCTGACCTCGGTCTATCACGAGCAGGCCGCGGCCTTGATCGAGGGCGGGGCGGATTTCATCCTGATCGAAACGGTGTTCGATACGCTCAATGCCAAGGCCGGAATTTTCGCTGTGAAACAGCTTGAGGCTGAGCTTGGCCGCGATGTGCCGGTGATGATTTCGATGACGCTGACGGATCTGTCTGGGCGCAATTTGTCGGGCCATACGGTCGAGGCGTTCTGGTACGCTGTGCGCCATGCCAATCCGGTCACGATCGGCCTTAATTGCAGCTTTGGCGCGGAGCAATTGCGGCCCCATGTGCAATTGCTCTCCGGCTTGGCGGATACGCTGATCATGGCCTATCCCAATGCCGGTCTGCCCAATGAACTGGGCGAATATGATGAAGCGCCCGAGACAACCGCAGGTTTGGTCAAGCATTGGGCGAGCAATGGCCAGGTTAATATTCTGGGCGGCTGCTGCGGCTCAACACCTCACCATATCGCCGCCATGAGCGAGGCGGTTGCAGGGCTTGAGCCGCGCACCGTGCCTCACGGACCGAGCGCATTGACCCTCGCCGGGCTGGAGCCCTTCACGGTGGCTGCGTAATCATGACTGACCAGCAAACAGGCGCGCGCAGCTCGGCCAATTTCGTCAATATTGGCGAACGGACCAATGTCACCGGCTCTGCCCGTTTCAAGAAACTGATTATGGCGGATGATTACACCGCCGCGGTCGAGGTTGCGCGCAGCCAAGTCGAAAACGGCGCGCAAGTGATTGATGTCAATATGGACGAAGGCCTGCTCGATGCAGAAAAGGCCATGACCACTTTCCTCAAATTGATCGCGGCCGAGCCGGATATCGCGCGCGTGCCGCTGATGATTGACAGTTCCAAATGGGAGGTGATCGAGGCGGGTCTGAAATGTGTTTCAGGAAAACCGATCGTGAACTCGATCTCGATGAAAGAGGGCGAGGAGCCGTTTCTGGAGCAAGCCCGGCTGTGCATGGCTTATGGCGCGGCCGTGGTGGTGATGGCGTTTGACGAGACGGGTCAGGCCGATACGAAGGCGCGCAAGGTGGAGATTTGCAAACGGGCCTATGCTTTGCTCACCGGCATTGGCTTTCCGCCTCAAGATATCATTTTCGATCCCAATATCTTCGCCGTTGCCACCGGCATTGAAGAGCATGATCGCTACGGCCTCGATTTTCTGGAAGCGGTGCGCGAGATCAAGACGCAGTGCCCCTTGGCCAAAACCAGCGGCGGGCTTTCCAATCTGTCATTCAGCTTCCGCGGCAATGAAACTGTGCGCCGCGCGATGCATTCGGTGTTCCTCTATCATGCGATCCCGGCCGGGCTCGATATGGCGATCGTCAATGCCGGGCAATTGGATGTCTATGACACGATTGACCCAGTCCTGCGCGAGGCGTGCGAGGACGTGATCCTGATGCGCGATATCGCTGGCGAGGAAACCGCGACCGAGCGTCTGATTGCCCTTGCCGAGAGTTTCAAAGGCAAAAGCAAGGAAGATGAAAAGCAAGCCGCCGAATGGCGCGGCTGGCCGGTTGAAAAACGCCTTGAACATGCGCTGGTCAAAGGGATTGACGCGCATGTGGTGGACGACACAGAGGAAATGCGTTTAGCCACCGATGCCGCTGGCGGCCGCCCGATAGAGGTCATCGAGGGGCCGCTCATGGACGGCATGAATGTCGTTGGTGACTTGTTCGGCTCGGGCAAAATGTTCTTGCCGCAAGTGGTCAAATCCGCGCGCGTCATGAAGAAAGCGGTCGCGCATCTCATCCCTTATATTGAGGCCGAGAAAGAAGCGGGCGCACGCGCCAAGGGCACGATTATCATGGCCACGGTCAAAGGCGATGTGCATGATATCGGCAAAAATATCGTCGGCGTTGTCTTGCAATGCAATGGCTATGAAGTGATCGATTTGGGCGTGATGGCGCCGTGGCCCGATATTCTGGCTGCGGCCGAAGAGCATGCCGCAGATATGATTGGCCTGTCGGGTCTTATTACCCCCTCGCTGGATGAAATGGTCACGGTGGCTGAGGAAATGCAGCGGGCCGGGATGAGCATGCCGCTCTTGATTGGCGGGGCCACCACCAGCAAGGTTCATACCGCGCTCAAAATCGATCCGGCCTATGACGGACCGGTGATCCATGTGCTGGACGCCAGCCGCGCAGTGGGCGTCGCCTCGAAGCTGTTATCCGACACATTGCGCGACGATTATGTCGCTGAGACTGCCGATGACTATGCCCATGTGCGCGATACGCGGGCGGGCAAGGCGGGCAAGCAATTGCTCAGCCTCGCCGAGGCCCGGGCCAATTGTTATACCGCTGATCTCAGCGACAAGCCCGCGCCGCCGGTGAAACCGGGCGTGCATGTGTTTGACGATTGGTCACTTGCTGACCTGCGTGATTATATCGATTGGACACCTTTTTTCCGCGCTTGGGAATTGCACGGGGTGTACCCCAGAATTCTCGATGACGAGATCGTCGGGGAAAGCGCGCGCAATCTGAAAGCCGATGCCGATGCCATGCTCGACAAAATCATCGAGGAAAAATGGCTGACCGCGCGCGGGGTTGCAGGATTTTGGCCCTGCGCGCGCGACATGCAAAGCGGCGGCGATGATGTGGTGATTGCTAATGGTGAGGGCAGTGTCACTTTGCCTTTCCTGCGCCAACAAGTGAACAAATCTCGCGACCGCAAAAACATGTGTCTTGCCGATTTCATCGATCCGGCGGGTGATTGGATCGGCGGCTTCGCAGTGGGTATTCACGGAATTGAGCCGCATATCGCCCGTTTTCAAGCCGACAAAGACGATTACTCCGACATTTTGCTCAAATCCTTGGCGGACCGGTTTGCCGAGAGTTTTGCGGAGCGTTTGCATGCGCATGTCCGGACCGATCTTTGGGGGTATGCGCCGGGTGAGCAGCTCACCAATGAAGCGCTCATCAAAGAGGAATATCGCGGGATCAGGCCAGCCCCGGGCTATCCGGCATGCCCCGATCACTCGCTTAAGCCGATCCTGTTTGATCTGCTGGAAGCTGAGAAAAACGTCGGGCTGGAGCTAACCGAGAGTTTCGCCATGTATCCAACCGCAGCGGTCTCCGGCTTTTACTTCGGACATCCGGAGGCTGAATATTTCGGTGTGGCCCGGATTGGCCGCGACCAGCTCGAAGATTATGCACCGCGCCGGGGGGTTGATCTATCCACGGCTGAACGCTGGTTACGTCCAAATCTCGATTGACGGGATAGGCCTAATGGCACAATAGAATTGCATCGCTGCAGGAGTGATTCTGCAGACACATCAGCGGGAGAGACTGGCTCTTCAAAAGACGCGTTTGTGACGTGTCTTTGTGAACCAGCGCCGAAGGAGCAACCGCCCCGGAAACTCTCAGGCAACCGGACCGCTTGTGTGACCGATACTCTGGAAAGCGTTTATGCTCAGGCGTAAACCACCGAAGGGGAAGGCTCGCGGACCTGCAAAACCCGCGCGGCTAAGCTCTCAGGTTTCCCGACAGAGGGGGCAGGAATTGCGGCGCTTTTGCC